>JAICQE010000159.1 GCA_025938035.1 Vicinamibacteria bacterium | reverse complement strand
GGTCGGCGTGCCACTCATCCCCACAGCCGCGTTTTACGGGTGCGCATCTACACCCCGCGGACGGCCCCACCCGCGGCTTGTATCTACGCGCCCGTAAATCGCGGCAGGCCGCCTTCGGCGGCCAATCGAACGGCGATACTCTCGTGCTCTTCGTAGTCTTCGTGGCTAAAACTCCGTGCGTCTCCGTGCCTCCGTAGCTCCGTGTGAATCCGTGACCTCCGTCCACTCCGTGTCCTCTAGCCACGCGGCATCGCCGGCAACCGCTCTGCCGCGAGCACCGCGGCGGCGACCTGCTCCACCTGTTCGACCGTCATCTCCGGAAACATCGGCAGCGACAGCACCTGTGCGGCGGCCTGCTCGGACAGGGGGAAATCACCCGGCCCGTAGCCGAGGTCCGCGTGCGCCGGCTGCAGATGAATCGGGATCGGGTAATGCACACCCGTCTGAATGTCGGCTGCCTCAAGCGCCGCGCGCGTCGAATCGCGCTGCGACAGCCGGACGGCATAGACGTGATACACGTGGCGGCAGTCGGGACGCTCGACGGGCGTGGTTATGCCGGTTCCGGCGAACGCGCGTGCATAGTCCGCTGCGCGCGCGCGGCGGGCGCCGGTCCAGGCGTCGAGATGACGCAGCTTCACGCGCAGGATGGCGCCCTGAATGCCGTCCATCCGGTAGTTGAATCCCTTGACGCTGTGCTCGTAGCGGCGCTCTTCACCCCAGCTCCGCATGACGCGAATCTTCTTCGCCAGCGCCGGATCGCTCGTGACCACGGCGCCGCCTTCACCATAGGCGCCGAGATTCTTGCCAGGATAAAAGCTGAACGCCGCCATCGCGCCGATCGACCCGCACGGACGCCCCTTGTAGGTCGCGCCGTGCGCCTGTGCCGCGTCTTCGATGACCACGAGGCCGCGGCGTCGCGCGATGTCGAGAATGGGATCCATGTCGGCGGCATGTCCGTAGAGGTGAACGGGCATGATGGCCTTCGTGCGCGGTGTGATGACCTGCTCGATCGCCCCCGGCGCCATCGTGAACGTCCCGGGATCGATGTCGACGAAGACCGGCGTGGCTCCGGTGTAGACGATCGCGGCGGCAGTCGCCACGAAGGTGAACGGCACGGTGATCACTTCGTCGCCGGGCCCGACGCCGGCCGCGAGCAGCGCGAGATGGAGCGCGCTCGTTCCCGAGTTCACCCCGATGGCGTCGGCCGTTCCACAGTAGGCGGCGAACTCCCGTTCGAACGCCACGACCTCCTCGCCAAGGATGAACTGCGTGCTGTCCAGCACGCGCAGCACGGCTTCGTCGATCTCCGGCTTGATGGCCCGGTACTGCCGGCGCAGATCCGCGTAGGGAATCACCCGGCGGCCACTCCCTGAATGTCGACCGGCCGCCCGTGCTGCTGCATTGACGCGGATGCCGCCTCGAGCAGGCGGACGACGCGGAGGCCGGACTCGCCATCGCTCTGCGGCCGCACGCCTCGCGCCACGCAGTCGGCGAAGTGCGCCGCCTCGACCTGCAGCGCCTCCGTCACCGCGAGCTTCGGCGCCCACATGTCGCCCGTGCGGTAGCCGACGAGCATCTGGTAGACGTTCTCCGGACTGGGATCGACGGAAATGCCGCGGTCGTAGACTTTGATCTTCTCGCTCGCCTCCAGATCGTCGAAGACGATCATGCGTCTGCTGCCGCCGAGAAGCGTGCGCCGCACTTTCACCGGCGCCAGCCAGCTCGCGTGCACGTGCGCGATCATCGCGCCGTCGAAGAACATCGTCATGTAGGCAATGTTCTTCGGGCGGCCGGGCACGTGCGCCAGCCCTGTGGCGGATACCGCCACCGGCTGCTGCGTCAGGATGAAGTCCATGATCGAGAGGTCGTGCACGGCGAGGTCCCAGAGCACGTCGACGTCGTGCTGAAAGAGGCCGAGATTGATGCGGACCGAATCGTAGTAATGGACGTCGCCGAGCTCTCCGCCGGCGACGAGCTCGCGCATCTTCTGCACGGCGCCGGTGTAGACGAAGGTGTGATCGACCATCAGCACGAGCCGCCGCCTGGCGGCTTCGTCGATTAACCGGCTCGCCTCGTCGCTGGTTGACGCGATCGGTTTTTCGACGAGCACGTGCTTGCCGGCGCGCAGCGCCGCGCTCGCCAGCTCGAAATGGAACGCGACGGGCGTGACGATGGCGACGGCATCGACCGCAGGGTCCGCGATCAGATCCAACGGATCTGTCGTCACTCGAATTCCTGGATAACGCCGTTGCGCCTGCGCCAGACGCTCCGGGCGCTGGTCCGAGACGACGGTGACCTGAGCCTCCGCGAGCTCCGCGAAGTTGCGGACCACGTTCGGCCCCCAGTAGCCGTAACCAATGACCCCGATCCGGATCATGCGGTACTCCCCGCTCCCCGGTTCACGAGAGCGTCCGCGATGCGAGGAGACGCGCGGGCACCCCCGCCACCGTTTCTCCCGGAGCCACATCGCGCGTGACCACGGCTCCGGCGCCGATCATGGCGTTCTCGCCGATGGTGACACCGCACAGAATCACGGCGCCGCTGCCGAGCGACGCCCCCTGCCGGATGAGCGTCGGCACCACTGTCCAGTCCTCCTCCGTCTGCAGCCGTCCGTCGGCGGTCGCCCGCGGCCGGCGATCGTTGATGAACATCACCCCGTGACCCACGAACACGTCATCTTCGATCGTCACACCTTCGCAGATGAACGTATGCGATGAAATCTTGCACCGGCGCCCGATGACGGCGTTCTTCTGAATTTCGACGAACGTGCCGATCTTCGTGTCGTCGCCGATGCGACAGCCATACAGGTTCACGAGCGTCGGGTGAAAGATCTTGACGTCCGTCCCAAGGACGACGTCTGGTGCTATGGGCATAACGCTTCCCTACGCACGGGCTGCCTCCTGGACGTGCGGACGTTTGCTGCGGGCCAGATCCTCGATCGCCGACACCAGAAGCGGTGTGGCGGGCTGCGATCCTCCATGCGGCCGCACGAAGCGCTCGACGAGCCGCCGCATCGTGCCGGCGTCGTACTCGCCTCGCACCGCGGCGGTCAGCTGTCTCTTATGAGTATCGAAGTCGGGAGCGACCTCGACGAAGCCGTGCTGGTCCTTCAACAGATACTTGAAGTGAATCGTGCCTTCCTGTCCCTCGGCCTGGTCGCCCGCGAGGATGGTGAACACCGGGCGGCCGACGATGCCCGCCTCGAGCTCGGCGCTGGTATTGAGGCCGACGACGGCGGCGCTGTGATACACGGTGTCGAAGAGCGTCTGGTCGGAATTGAGCGCGCGCGGGAACGCGACGGCCACGCCGCGCGTCGGCGAGAACGTCCGCCACTGCTTCTGCTCGCGCGGATGCGGCCGAATCAGGATTCCGCATTCGGCGAGCGTTCGGTCGCGGCGCAGCTCGGCGATCCAGCGCTCGACGAAAGCGACCTCGTGGCCCGACACGAACTCCGACGAGCACAGATACGTCACGATCGGGCGCGTCGGGTCGAGTCCGAACCCGGCGCAGAACGAATCGCGCGACTGTCCCGGCTGCATCAGGAAGAACTCATCAAACCGCGGCGCACCAGTGACGACCACCCGGTCGGCCGGCACGCCGTGCATCTTGACCGCCTCGATCCGCTGCCGATCGTTCCAGACGAACACCCGATCGGGCGCGACGTGAATCAATCCCTTGTTGGACAGGTTGTCCCAGCTGAAGACCGGAAAGCCGACGGGGATGCCGAGCGCCTGTGCGCTCTTGACGTAGTCGGCCTGGTAGGAGCCAAAATTGATGAGCGGCGTCACCAGGACGACGTCGGGAGCCTCGGAGGTGAGGAACGCTTCGATCGACGTGTCGCTCGGTACTGTCGCCTCCATGAGGCCGAGCATGGCGGACAGGTTGCGG
The DNA here is from genome assembly GCA_025938035.1 of Vicinamibacteria bacterium. The sequence goes on along the minus strand of JAICQE010000159.1, from coordinate 6,669 downwards.
CGTCCTTCCTTCTTGAAGGCGAGCATGATGCGCCCGACCTGGTCGTCGACGATGCGCTGATCGCAGTGCGGACAGTGCGCGGCCAGATGCGACTGGTGCTCGCGCGTGACGGCCGCCACCATCTTCCGCAGCGCCCGCGTTCGCAGCTTCGGCGCGCCGTCGTACCGCGCTTCGAGGTAGCGCAGGTAGTCGCGCAGCGATCGCATCTCATGGATCGGATGCGCCCATTCGTCGCCGCGTGTGGCGGGTGCCCGAACAAAGGAAATCGACGGATGATCGGCAAGCGCCGGCGGCGGCAGCAGATCCGGACGCCGGTTCGGCAGCGCCACGCGGACGCGATGACCACGTTCGGCCAGTGCCAGCAGGACGCTCTCGAAATGCCGGAGCATCGTCATCAGCGTCACGTGGAGCAGGATCGTCACGTCAGCGCGCCTTCCTTCGCGGACGCCTGACGAAGACGAATGCGTACCCGGCGGCCGTCGCGCCGCTGATGAGAGAGCCGACGTAGAAGCTCGACGGCACGTAACGCAGTTCGACGTCGTGGCGGCCGGCTGGAACGGCGACTGCGGTAAAGGTCAGATTGGCCTTGAGCATCGGCACGCCGCGTCCGTCAACCCAGGCGCGGCGCTCGCGGTAATACGGCTCGCTGAAGAACACATAGCCGTCGGCCGGCGCATCGACCTGCGCCACGACGCGCCCGTCGGGCCGGTCCATCACGCGAACGTTCACGTCGCCCCGCCCTGCGCACGCTGCCGTCGAGGGCATGAGGGTCCTGGTGACGTCGCCCGTGATTTCGGGAATCGAGTCCTGCAATTCGTCGGTCGGCATGAACGCACCGGTCGCACGGTCGACGCCGTGCGTGTCCTCGACCTCGGGGTTGCGCATGATGGCCAGTACCGCGTCGAGCGAGGCGTCGCCGAGCAGGTACTTCCACGTGACGCCTTCGACAACGACGCCGTCTTGCAGGTGATGCACCCGCTCCAGTTCCGCGCGCCGTGCGTCGTGCACGCCCGCAGCCCACCGGAGCTTGATGTAATGACGCGGCTGCAGACCGCCGGACGCGTCGTAGCGTCCGCGGATGATGCGCGCAATGGCCTCGCGGCGCGACACCTCCTCGGCATCGCAGACCCACACGGCCCGCGGCCACGAACGCTCGTTGCGTTGAATGTCCATCCCCGACAGCCGGCCGTCGGCGCCATGCGTGCAGGCCACGATGCGCGAGACGTTGGCCATGTCGAGCAAGTCGCGCCGTGCCGGCTGGTCACCTTCCCCGCCAATGCGATGGTAGAGGCCGCCACCGGGTGGAACGTCGCCGCTCTTCGCCATGAAGGCCCAGTCCGCGTAGTCACGCAGATGAAGCCCGGGCAAGCCGTCGAGCGTCGGCTCGCGGTTCTGAAGAAACTCGCGTGCGCTGATCCTGTTTTCGCACAGCGAGATTGCACGGCCACCGACAGGCGGGCCGATCCACTGGCGGATCTCCGCTTCCGTTTCAACGGGAATCGTCCCCACGGCGCCGAGACTCAGTGTCGTCAGATCGAGGACGACGGCGGCGAGCGCCGTGGCCAGCGCCAGACGCCGCCAACCCGACATCCCTGAAGCGACGATTGCCACCAGTCCGCCACTCAGAAGGATTGGAATCCATGGCCACCCGTGAACCGGAGGAATCGCTGGCTGCGACGCACCGAAAGCCGCATAGGCCGCAACCGACGCGGCAGCGCCGCTGATCACCGCCGGGACAGCCATTCGAATCCATTCCCGCCGCGCCGCGAGCGATACGAACGATTCGAGGCCGAGCGCTCCCAGGAGCGCGAGACCGGAAGTGGCGAGAAACAGAATGCGTCCGGGAACGCGCAGTCCTGGAAACAGCGCGTAATGGAGGCGGAACAAGCCACCAGCGTCACCAAGTGCAACGATGAGGACGAGGGCAACGAGAGTGCCGAGGAACACCGCCAGACGAAGACGCGCGCGGGTAAAGAACGCAAACGGAGCAAACGCGATCAGAATCCAGCCGACGTAGGCGAGGCGATCGGGAAGCATCCGGTACGGCGGGTCTTCGGCGAGGCCATAAAAGGGAAACAGGAGCGTGGCAAGGTCCTTTGCCTGCCAGCTTCCGTCGAGTGCTTCACGGTAAGGCAACCCGCCGCTGCGGCCGGCTTCGGCAACCAGCACTGCCGTCGGCAGCAGCTGAAACGCCGCAGCGCCCGCGCACAGCACCCCCAGCAGCGCCAGTTGCGCGAGCGGCGCCCACCGCCGCAGGCGCGTGCCGTGAGCGTCGTCCGATTCTTGGGCCGCGCCTGGAAGATCGTCCGATACGTGGGGCGCGCCTTGTGAGGCGCGCCTCGCAAGCGGTGGCCACAGTGCCGAGAAGATGAAGTACGACGCCACCGCCGCTGCCAGGTACAGGCTGCCCTGCAGGTAGCCGGTGAGGAACTGCAACGCGAGGACGGCGACCAGACGACCGTCCGGAACGACGCGGTCCGAACGCACCGAAACAATCGCCAAACCCAATGCCCATGGAACCCATGCGGCTGAATAGATCAGCAACAGGTGGCCGCCGTGAATCCATCCCGATACGCTGCCGCCAAGCATGACCGCCACGGCCGCCGCCGATGCCGCAATCCATCCCGCGCCGATGGCGCGCGCGGCGAACAAGGTGCCGGCGCCGGCGATCCACAGGTGCAGCGCCAGCATCCAGCCGAGAAACGCAGGCACCGGCAGCCAGCGCAGAAGCATCGCCGGCGGATAGAGCACCGTCGTCTGCGGATCGGCGAGATGCGGTGTGCCGGCGAAGTGATAGGGGTTCCAGTACGGCAGCTTCCATTCCGCCAGCACCGAGCGCGTGTAGACCTCCCACGCGTAGATGTTGCCGGAATCGATTCCGGGCAGCCGATCGACCGATGGGTCGAGGATGCCCCGAAGTACGATCACCAGGAGCAGCGCGGTGCCGCTCAGGACGATGACGAGCGGGCGCTTCACGCCATCTGTGTCGGTTCGATGATCCGATTGGCGTTGGCAGCGACGCTGTGCTGGATCGCGAGAGTGCGCACCCGGTCCTTCTTGTAGCGGCCGACGTCGAACACGTTCGTCTGCTCGGCGGTGGTGCAGTACTGCAAATAGAGACAGAGGCGGAACGCGCCGGGCTGCACGCGGCTGCCCATGTGCAGACAGCGCGACGTGTCGATGGCGACGCCGCTCCCCGTCGGGCCCTTCAAGCGGACGATCGAATTCGTTCCGCCGACGGCAGCAATTTCCTCGTCGAGGTACCGGCCGACGTGCGACTTGCCCTGCTGGCGCCGAAGCGCACGGATGGCCGCGAGAATCCGCGTCGTTTCGTCGGCGGGGATGAACGTGAAGGGTCCCTCGGCCTCACCCACGTCGTAGAGGTGGATGAAAAACTTCACCTGCGTCAGCCCTTCAGGATCGACGTGGAACAACTGACTCGCGATGTTGTCTCCCGTCGCGCGAGGCAGCGAATAGACGAGGTCAACGCGGCAGAGGTACGGAATCGCGCCGAGGTACCGTGCCGCCATGCCGAGCACCGGATCGCTGAGCGCGAAATCGAGGAGCTCCGGATTCCGGCGCAGGTCATTGTCGTTGAGCAGGTTGCGCAGGAACTTGTCTTTTCGCTTCAGGTATTTCTGCTGCTTGCGGTCGTGCCAGCTGGAAAACCCGGCGAGCTCCTCTTCGATCGCCGCTTTCTTCCGCTCGAAGAGCGCCCGTGACGCGCCGACGACAGCATCGAAGTTCTCGAACCGCTCAACCGAGGTGATCCCGTACCCCTTGTCTCGATCCATCACGGGAGCAGCAGTACGGCCGATGTATTCCTGACCAACGCTTCGCCGCAGCCGATGATCGCGCGGCGAACGCATGAACTCGGCGGCCTGCAGCAGTGCGTGGCCCGTCGGCGTCTCGCGGACGCGGTAGTACAGGTTCTTGCGCGCCTCTTTCATCTGCGCCGTCGCGCGACGGATCCTCCAGGCGATGTTTCGTTTCGCGGCTTGCACGTTGGGCATCAGTGCGAATCCTCGGCTCAGCGGTAACAGGGCCAGCCGGCGTCGCGATGTGTTGACGCCGCCTGACGATCGTTGCGGGTGAACACGCGGAGAGCTGTTCCATCAGCGCCAGGCAACTCACCAACCTGATGATAGTTGCGTGCCAGATACGCGAGTGCCGCCGGATGCGTCGCCAGATCCTTCGACTCGCGACCGGCGTCGATGATCGCGATTGCCGGCCGATCCCGCTCGAGCGCGGCGGCGTTCTCCCGTTGATTGAATTCCGAACTGTAGTAGCCCTCCATGTACCAGCCCATACGGCCCGCAAAGGGGCGATCCGCGTAGTAGTAAATCTGCGGCGCCGGTGAGAGGACGAGCAGCGGCTCGCGCTCACCGGTGCACTCCCGGACATAGCGCACCACCCGGTACTCGGCGCTTCCGGTTGCGGCCCAGGCGTCGAACGGCGGGCTGGTCACCAATCGTTTCCACGCGACGCCAAACGGCTCTCCGCGCTCGAAATGCGGCTCAACGGCGCCGGCAACCACCACGCTCCTGGTCACAGGAATCAGCAGCAGGGCGAGAACCGCCACGCGCGCGAGACGATGCCACGCCGACGGCCGTCCGCCGGCCAGTAATCCGGCACACAACCACGCGCCAAGGATCACCGGGGCGACGACGGCATCACCAATGCGGGCGTCCAGCGCCTCGCGAACAAAGCCGGCAAAGGTCACGATTGCAACGAGCACTACCGCGGCAATCTTGACGCGTTCCCACTGACCGAGCGGGCCAGCCGCGCGCGTCGTTCGCAGCAGAACGGCTGCGGCGACGGCCGGCAGGAGCAGGAACACGAAGAACAGGAACGCGGCCGATCCGGCGGCAGTGTCGAGGCCTTTCAAAAACCGGATCGGACCGACGTACCAGCCGGTCGTATACACCTCGCCGGTCGTCCGATCGATGCCCGAAGTGTCCTCGATGGCCGGATCGTTGATGAGCGCGGCGCCGTTCGCCGTGCTGGTGTCATAGAGCGTGAACCGGCCGGACTCGACCGGTCCCGCCGCAGCAACCTGTAGACGATGGCGGATCGCCGCCTGCCGGCGAGTTTCGTGAGACGACGAATCCGTCCATCGAATGTTGATCGGCACCGCGCGGTCCTGTTCCGTCGTCCACCGCGCGATGCTGTCGCGTGTCGAGAGCGGCCACGCCGGCCAGACGAATGGGTTGCCGGAGCGTTCCCGCGCGGAAAACTGGCGCAGGTCCCGTGCGTACTCGCGCACGCTGCCGTACGCCGCGACGTAGGCGAAGAAGGGCGCCACGAGCAGCACGCAGCCGGCCGCATACACGGTCATCTGCTGCATCGCGGCGCGCAGGTCACGGGCGTGGCGCATGGCGATGACCGCCACGGTGACGAGGCCCAGATAGAGACCGTGATCGTGGCGCAGGTAAAACGCGAGTGCCGTCGCGACGGCGAGATGGACCGCGCGCCGATTCGACGGCTGGTCGATGTAGCGCCACATGAGCAGGATGCCAGCCGCGTACACGATCAGCTTCGGATAGCTGTACGTCCGTGGCGCGATGGCGATCTCCAGCACCGCGGCGGCGACGGCAAGCGCGATGCGGCCGGTCGCGCGGTGAACCAGAACGAACGTCAGGACGGCCGCGGCCGCAAAGGCCGTGCTGATGACGAGTGCCTCCGACAGCAGTCGATAGCCGATCAGCCCCTCTGCGGCGGCAGACAGACCGGTCTGCAGCGGCATGCCCAGCGACACGGCGTCGCGCACCGGCAGCCGTCCCCACAGCAGCTGGCGTCCCCAGGCGACATGCATGAAGTGATCGTTGATGAGCGACGTGGCATCGGGCAGGCGATAGACGAACGCGAGGACAAAAACAGCGGCGGCGACGAGGACGATGCGTGCACCGGCGGCACGGTCCGGGGACATCAACCTCCCATCTCGTACTTGTCGGCGAGTGCGCGCCCCTGCTCGACGCTGTGCGCGACCGCCAGATGCTTCACCGGGTCGTGCCGGAAGCGATCGACGTCGAACACGTTGGTGATTTCACGCGTGGTGCAGTACTGGAGGTAGAGGACCAGCCGGAAGGCGCCGGGACTGACACGGCTGCCGAGATGGAGGCAGCGTGACGTGTCGACGGCGACGCCCGACCCTGTCGCCCCTTTCACGGTCACGATGTCCTGCGCCGCGTTGACCGCTGTGATCTCGTCGTCGAGATACCGGCGCGATTCCACGTCCTGGCCGCCGCCGTGCCGCTTTCTCCAGCTGCGCACGTCGTTGACGACGCGAAAGCTCGTATCGGCCGGGAGAAACGTGAATGGGCCCTCCGGCTCACCGACGTCGTAGACGTAGATGAAGTACTTCAGCTGCCGCAGGCCTTCGTGATCGAGGTGGAACAGCTGGCTTTCGATCTTTTCATCCGTCCCGCGCGACACCGAATAGACCAGGTCCACTCGCGTCAAGTACGGAACCATTCCGAGATACCGGGTGACCGGACCGAGCAGCGCGTCGCTCAACGCGAACTCGACGAGATCGGGATTGCGGCGAAGATCCTCGTCCTTGAGCAGGTGCCGGTAGAACGACTGTTTCCTCGTCAGGAACTTGGCCTGCTTCTTCGCGTCCCACTGGTCGAAGCCGGCCATCTGTTCGGCGATCTTGGCCTTCTTGAT
>JAICQE010000042.1 GCA_025938035.1 Vicinamibacteria bacterium | reverse complement strand
CACGGCGATGATATCAGCGCCGCGGTACCGACGCGTGGGGCGAGCCTTGTCAGGCTCGCCTCGCGGACCTGCCAAGGTCCGCGCCACGATCGACTCGATACTTCAATAAACGCTGGTCGAACGGCAGCGGCAGCAGCTCGCTGAGCGCGTGGCGGCCCGTTTCGCGGCGCAGGTTCGCGAGGATGACTTCAAGGTCGCCGCCAAACTCCCACAAGATCTGCCGGCACGCCCCGCACGGCGGCGTCGGCGCTGCGGTGTCGGCAACCACGGCGACGCGGGTGAACTGACGATGCCCTTCCGACAATGCCTTGAACATCGCGACACGTTCCGCGCAGATCGTCAGGCCGTAGGTCGCGTTCTCGACGTTGCAGCCACCGATGATCGTGCCGTCCGCCGTCTCGAGAGCGGCGCCGACCTTGAACCCGGAGTAGCGCGCGTGGGCATGGCGACGCGCGCGGCGCGCGGCGGCGACGAGCAATCGAGCATCAGAGCCTGGCAAGAATTTCCTCCAGCAGCGCGAGGAACGACCCGCGCACGCGGCGCGTCGTCTCCAGGACCTCTTCGTGGTTCAACGGCCCCGGCAGCACGCCGGCCGCCATGTTCGTGATGCACGAGATTCCGAGCACCTCGAGTCCCATATGACGGGCGGCAATCGCTTCCGGCACCGTCGACATGCCGACGACATCGGCGCCGATGCTGCGGAAGAACCGGATCTCGGCCGGCGTTTCGTAGCTCGGCCCCGGCGTCGCCAGGTAGACCCCGTGCGTCACCGGAACCCCCGCCGCCGCGGCCGCTTCATCCGCAAGCCGCCGCAGCCGCGGTGAATACACGTCCGTCATGTCCGGAAAGCGGACGCCAAAGCGGTCGTCGTTCGGGCCGATGAGCGGATTCGACCCGAGGAGGTTGATGTGATCGTCGATGATCATCAACGCGCCCTGCGCGAACGCCGTGTTGATTCCTCCGGCGGCGTTCGTGAGGATCACCTGCTTGACACCGAGCCGCCCCATGACGCGGATCGCGAACGCGACCGTGGATAGATCGTGTCCCTCGTAGAAGTGGGCACGGCCCGCCAGCGCGGCCACCCGCCTGGCTCCGAGACTGCCGATCACGAGACGCCCGCTGTGCCCGACGACCGTTGACGGCGGCCAATGCGGCAAATCGCTGTATGGCGCCGCGACGGCATCGACGAGCTGGTCGGCGAAATCGCCCAGGCCGGAGCCGAGAACGACGGCAGTGTCCGGCGGGGCACCACAGCGGCTGCGGATGTGTGACGCGGTCTCTTCGACGCGCTCGTAAATGTCCGGCGGCGGTGGCATCACATCAACATCGAGGCAACGCAGGCGTTAATCAGCGTGGCGAGGAATCCGGCCAGCAACGCGCGTCCGCCGAGGCGCGCCAGATCGCCGCGACGGTTCGGCGCCATGCCGCCGATGCCTCCCAGCTGAATCCCAATCGAGGCGATATTCGCAAAACCTGTCAGCGCAAACGTGGCCAGCACGTACGAGCGCTCGCTGATCACACCCTTGTACTCGCCGGTCAACTTCACGAACGCCACGAACTCATTCGCCACCAGCTTGGTCCCGAGGAGGTCCGCCATCGGGCCAATGTCGGCGGCGGGCACTCCCATGAGGAAGGCGATCGGCGCAAAAACAACGGCAAACACGCGTGCCAGCGTCAGCCCTTCCCAGATCGATCCAAGGAGGAAGTCGAACAGCGCGATGAATGCCAGGAACGCGACCAGCATTGCCGCCACGTTCACCGCCAGCATGAGTCCATCCGACGCTCCGCCCGCGGCCGCGTCGATGACGTTGACGTGCAGCTTCTCGACGTTGACCGGCGCCTTGCCGGTCGTTTCCGGGTGTTCGAATTCCGGCAGCAGCAGCTTCGAGAGATAGAGGCCGCACGGCGCAGCCATGACGCTGGTCGTCAGAATAGCGATGGCGTCCGCGCCCAGCGCGATGTAGACGGCCATCACGCCCCCGGAAATGGTCGCCATGCCGCCAACCATCATCGCGAGCAGCTCCGACTGCGTCATCCGCGGGACGAAGGGTTTGACGATGATGGGGGCCTCGGTCTGCCCCATGAAAACGTTGGCGGTAGCGGACAGCGTCTCTGCGCCGCTCGTCCGCATCAGGTACATCATCGCGCGTGCCATCACCCGCACGACGAATTGCAGCACGCCGAAGTAGTAGAGAACGGTAAAAAACGACGAGATGAAGATGATCGTCGGCAGGGCGGTGAACGCGAACACGAAGCCGTTGTCGGCGCCGAAGATCTCGGCCATTTTCGTCTGGTTGGCCAGCACGCCGAACACGAACGTCGAGCCGGCATTGGTGAACTCGAGGAATCGTCCGACGGCGCGGGCGACCGCCGCGAAAAATTCGTAGCCCGGACGGACGTCGCCGATCTGGAGGCGCAGAATCAGGAGCGCGAACGCAAGCTGGAGGGCGATGCCCCACAGCACCGTGCGCCAGTTCACCCGACTGAGATCCGGCGAACACGCCGCCACGATGGCGATGAAACAGAGCGCACCGGCGGCGGCCTGACCGCGGTAGCCGACGACCTGACCGAGCAGCCACGACGCTGCGCCAAGCACGATCACAGCCCCGATGGCCATCAAGCGCAGCCGGCGGCTCGAGGCTGAACGCGGAGAATTCATTGGCGTGTCTAATTCGTGCATATGTCGATGAGAATCGGCCGCGCCCGTGGCGCGGTCTCGCCGATGGTAATCGCCCGCTCCGCGAAGGCACGGGCGACGTCGAACGTACTGGCGGTGTTTGTCAGAAGAGTCAGAACGGTGTCGCCGGCTGATACCTTGTGGCCGACAGGCGCGGCGATCAGCACACCGGCACCGTGATCGATCCGCTCGCCGGGGCGCTCGCGTCCGGCGCCGAGCGCGATTGCGGCCCGCCCCACCAGTTCGGCACCGAGCCGCAGGACATACCCCGAGCGTGGCGCCGCGACCTCCGTCCGGTACGCGGCCCACGGGAGCCGTTGATAGTCGTCGACGACCGCTGCATCACCACCCTGGCGCTCGATGATGGCGCGGAGTTTCGCCAGCGCCTCGCCCGACTCGATCGCGTGCCGGACCGCGCGTCCGGCGCTGCCCGCGTCGTACCGGCCGGACATGATCAACATCCGTGTGGCGACAATCAGGGTCAGCTCCACGAGATCAGCAGGTCCACGCCCTTTCAGCACCTCGATGCATTCGATGATCTCGACGGCGTTCCCGACGGCATGGCCAATCGGTGCATCCATGCGCGTGATGAGTGCCTCGGTGCGAAGACCCGCACGCGCCCCGATTTCCACCAGCGATTGGGCCAGCACCCGCGCATCCTGCTCGGTCTTCATGAACGCACCGTCGCCACACTTCACATCGAGGACGAGCGCGGTGGATCCTTCCGCCAGCTTCTTGCTCATGATTGAAGCCGAGATGAGCGGGATGCTTTCGATGGTCGCCGTGACGTCGCGCAGCGCGTAAATCTTCTTGTCCGCGGGCGCCAGCGCCGGCGACTGCCCGACGATCGCCGCGCCGACGTCGCGCATCAACTGATTGAACTCCGCGATGCTTGCGTCAACGCGAAAGCCGGGAATCGATTCCAGTTTGTCGACGGTCCCGCCGGTGTGGCCCAGCGCTCGCCCGGACATCTTCGGAACCGCCACGCCGCACGCCGCGACCACAGGAACCACGATGATGGAGACCTTGTCTCCGACGCCGCCGGTGCTGTGTTTGCCGACCTTCGGTCCAGGAATGCCCGACAGGTCCAAACGGTCGCCGGAGGCGACCATCGCCTCGGTCAGCGCGGCCGTCTCCTCCCCGTTCATGCCCCGCAGCACGATGGCCATCAGCAGCGCGGCGGCCTGGTAATCGGGCACCGAGCCGTCGACGACGCCACGGACGAACACGTCGATCTCCGGGCGCGTCAGGGCCTGCCCGTCGCGCTTACGGGCGATGACATCCGCGAATCGCATGGGGAGCCGCCCAAATATATGCCAGTCGCGCCGGGACGGTCTGCGAAGCAGACCGTCAAGCAGACTCTGTTCGTCGGGTCGCTTCGCGACCCGACGTGGCGAAGGCGGATGTCAGTCCCGCCGAAGCCGCGCCGCAGCGGAAGGCGGGCGTGCCCGCCGGAGCCCGCCCAGCGGCGAAGGCGGGCGCCAGTCACGCCGAAGCCTCGGCGAAGGCGGGCGCCAGTCACGCCGAAGCCTCGGCGAAGGCGGATGACTGCAGGAGCGGGCAAAAAGCCACGATAAATGGGGAGACGCGGGTCCCCGCCACCGTGAAATTGTGAGCAATTACCGAACACTGTCGCCCACGAAATGACATTCTCTGCGCCCGCCGCCGAGCCGCTGCCGGTCGACCAGAGCACGGCACTCGCCGAATTCGCCCGTGCCTGCAAATCTGCCGCACGGTCCGTGTCGCTCTATCCCGGCACGCATCCCGCGATTGCGGCTTCCTTGTCCCGCGTCACGTCGGCCGGGAAACGGCTGACGGCCGCCGGCGACGTCACGCTCGGCATCCATCCAGACATGCTCGTCGTCGATGGCCGCGCACCCGCCAGACCGGACACCGCGATCGGCGAACTTGCCGCATTGCTCCATGACCGGCTGGTCGGGGAACTTCGCGTCACGCGCGAGGCCGCGGCCGAGGATTGGCATTCCCTCCTCCTGATCCTGTCTCGGCCACCGGAGGAGTTGATCCAGGACGGCGGCGTGGCCAAGGCCTGGGCCGCGTCCGACCGTACTCACCTCGACATCCGGGAGATCGACTACGCGGAGGTGCTCCGGGAACGCGCCGGCGGCGAGGAGGCGGCGTGGGACCGCATCATTGCCTGCTGCCTGCAGGGCGAAACGGCCGCCCTCGACGATCGAGCGCTGGCCGCGCTTGTCGCGACGGTGACCGATCCAGAGCGCTTCGGCGAGCTGCTCGCGCGGCTCCAGGCGTCGTCCGCCGTGGCCGGTGCGGGCATGGGCGCGACGGCGGCGGCGCTGCTGCAGCTGCTGCGTACGGCGGTTGACGCGGCCGCGGCCGAGGGGATCGACACCGAACGCGTCCTCGACACGATGGCGGCGTCGATGTCGCGGCTGACCCCGGAGATGCTGCTCGGCGTGCTCGCGGCGCGGAAAGCCGGCAGCCCTGAAGAGGCGGCGGTCGCTCGGTCGGTCGTCGATCGCATGAGCGACGACACGATTGCGTCGTTTGTCGCGAACTCCGTGGCCGTCGATCGCGGGGCTACCGAACGTCTCGCACATGCATTCGAAGCGCTGGTAACGGAGTCGGAGCGAAAGGAACAGCTGCTCGCGCTCGCCGAGGGGAAGGCGCGCGCGTCGGATCTCGGCAAGGAAGCGAGCTTCGACGATCTGTGGCGCGCCGCTGCCGACATGCTGACGTCGTATTCGGACAAGAAGTACGTGTCCGACGAGTACGGTCGTGAGCTGTCCTTCGCGAGAACGCGCGCCGTTGAAGTAGAGCGCGTGGCCGACGACCCGCCGCAGCGCGTTCAGCAGTGGCTCGACACGATCGATGACAACGCGCTGCGCGAACTGGACGGGCAGCTGCTCCTCGATCTCCTGCGCATCGAGGACGACCCGATTCGCTGGTCGGCACTGGCGGCGATCGTGGCGGCGGAAGTCGAACGGCGGGTGCTCCTCGGCGAACTCGAAGCCGTCGAAAGCCTCGCCTCGGCAATCCTGCGCGAACAGCACGCGGGCGGGCGCGGCCTCCTGGTGTCGGCGGCCGCTGGCGTCGCGGACAAGCTGTCCACGGGCCCGCTCCTTCGCCACCTCGTTTCGCAACTGCGGACGGCTGACGATCGTGGCGTCGCCGCCGCCGCGCGCCTGTGCCACGCGATCGGCGCGGGAGCCGTGCGTCCGCTCGCCGAAGCGCTGGCGGTTGAGGAAAACAGCAAGGCCATCCGCGCGCTGCGCGAGATCCTCCTCGATTTCGGTGCCGTTGGCCGCAGCTCCGTCGAACAGTTGAAGACCTCGACGAATCCGGCCGTGCGCCGCACGGCCATCGATCTGCTGCGGGTGTTCGGCGGGGACGAGGCGCTGCCCGAGCTCGAGTCCCTGCTCGGGGACGCCGACCAGCAGGTTCAGCGCGACGCCGTGCGCGCCATCGTTCAGATCGGGTCCGGCGCCGCCTACGCCATCCTGCAGCGCGCGCTCAGCTCGGGGGGCACATCCCGCGACGCCATCGTTCAGCAGCTCATTTCGATGCGCGACGACAAGGCCATTCCCCTCCTCTGTCACGTGCTGTCCACCACCAGCCCTGGCGGGGCGATGACGGCGGCACACCTGCACATCATGGAAGCGCTGGGCGGTTTGACGGCCGATCCACAGTCAACGCACGCGCTGCGGCTCGCTCTCCATCGCGGCACGTGGTGGGCACCGTCCAGGACGGCGCGGCTGCGCGAGGCAGCGGCAACGGCACTGCAGCGGATCGGATCACCGGAAACCGCGGCGGTTCTCGAAGAGGCCGCCACCACCGGCAGCCGCGGGGTTCGCAAGATCGCCCGAGCCGCCGCATCGGCCGGCACGCGACGCGAACGGAAGAGCGCATGAGCACCACCACGCGCGCCCGCATCGCCGAGGAACTCGCCCGCCGCCTGGCCGCGGCGCTGCGCGGCGCCCAGCTGTATGCGCCCGATCATCCGATCGTCAAGCGCAACGTCGCCGCGCTTGCGGAAACGATTACCGTGGCACTCGCCGCTCACGCCACGCTGACCATCGGCATCGTCGAGGAAGATCTCGTCGTCGGCGATACGCCGGTGCCGCGTGCCGCAGAAACCATGGGCGAGCTGATGCGCCGCCTCCAGCAGGCCGGCATCGAGCGCATCGTGATCGAGGACGGGGTCGAGCCGGAGGAAATCACCGAGCTCGTGCAGACCGTCGCACGAGCCGAACGGGGCACCGCACCACCCGCGCCGCGGCTGCAGCACATCCGCGTCGGGAAGCTGCAGGTCGAGCAGCGCGTCGAAGCGGTCGGCGATATGGCCACGTTCCAGCACCTGTACCAGGACGCGGTCGGCATTGCCGAACGGCTGTGGGACAGCGCGACCACCGAGGGAAAGCCGGACGCCGACGCCGCGCGCGGCATTGTCGACTCACTGGCGCAGGCGGTCGCGCAGAACCGGACGGCGCTGCTGGCCCTGACCGCGCTCAAGAACTACGACAACTACACGTTCACCCACATGGTGAACGTGTCGATCCTGACCATGGGTCAGGGACGCGGGCTGGGGATCGACGGCGCCGCGCTCCGCCAGCTTGGTCTTGCCGCGCTGCTGCATGACATTGGCAAGGTGAGGACACCGCCGGAGATTCTCAACAAGACCGAGCAGCTGACCGACCGGGAGTTCGAGATCCTGAAGCGGCACACCGTGGACGGCGCGCAGATTCTGCGGACGACGCCGGAAGTGCCGGCGCTCGCCCCTGTGGTCGCGTTCGAGCATCATCTGCGCGCTGACGGCACCGGCTATCCGCGCGGCGTGTCGCGGCCCGAACTGAACGTGGCGACGATGCTGTGCGGAATCTCCGACGTCTACGACGCGATGCGATCGCAGCGGGTGTATCAACAGGCGTTTCCCACCGATCGCATTCTGTCCGTCCTGCAGAGAAACGACGGCAAGCAGTTCGATCAGAATCTCGTACGGCGGTTCGTGCAGCTGGTTGGGATCTATCCTGCCGGCAACCTCGTCCGCCTCGACAGCGGGGAGACCGCCGTCGTCACCAAGGCCTACGCGCCCGACCCGTACCGGCCGCGAGTAAAGGTTCTCTTCGCCGCCGATCGGACGCCGATCCCGCGGCCATTCGAAGTCAATCTGTGGGAAGGGCATGAAGGATTCGCCGGCGCCATCCAGGCGCCGCTCGATCCGGCGGAGTACGGAATCGACCCGCTCGTGCACATGTAGATGCCAGTGGCTTCCGCGTTAAGGCGGAAGCTACAATGATCGCACCTGCCTGACTCGCCAACGTTCTCGAGGTCTTCATGAGCATACGGAGACGGGCGCGCGCGCATGCCGCCGCGTTCATCGGCGGCGCATTGTGGTTGGCCACGGTCGCCGCCCAGGATCTGTTGCCGAACGCCGGACGGCGATCGGCCTCGCCGCTCGCCGTGACCGCCATCGACGGCGGCCTGCACTCGAGCGCCGCGCCGCGCGCCGCACTCAAGGCGACCGATTCGCATACGCGGCGGATGCCCGCCAGTGGCCGCTACGTCCGAGGCAGCGTCATCGTGAAATTCAGGGCCGGCACATCCGCCGCGCGGAAGGCGGACCTCGTGGCGCTCGTTGCCGGACGCTCCACGCCGAGCCTTCCCTACGCGGAGTTCGATCTCGTCGCAGTCGATCCGGCTGTCGATCCCGAGGCGGTGGCCAGCCGGCTCTCGGCGCAGCCGGATGTCGCTTACGCCCAGGCGCGCTATCGGGTACGGCCGCTCTTCCGGCCCAATGACCCGCTCTACGGGCTGCAGTGGAACTTCACGTCGCTCGACATGGAACGCGCCTGGGACATCAACCCCGGCTCATCGCCCTCGGTGACTGTGGCGGTCCTCGATAGCGGGATGGCCTACACGAACGTGTCGCTCCAGTTCGTTCAATTCAGCCCGCAGACGATCGACGGCGTTGTCTACCCTGCGCTTGGGACGGCGAGCGTTCCGTTTGCGGCTGCGCCGGAGCTCGGGGCCTCCGACAGGTTCGTGTCTCCCTACGATTTCATCTGGGATGACCCGCAGCCGGTGGACCTGCATGGTCACGGGACGCACGTCGCGGGGACAATCGGCCAGGTGACGAACAACGCGGCGGGCGTCGCGGGGATCGCGTTCAACGTGAAGCTGATGCCGGTCAAGGTGATTGATGGCTTCTGGGACGAGTATTTCGAGAGCCCGTTCTTCGGCACCGACGACGTTGTCGCCCGAGGCATCCGCTACGCGGTAGACAACGGCGCGAAAGTGATCAATCTGAGCATCGGTCGCGACGGACCGCCGGCACCTGCGGTGCGCGAAGCCGTCCAGTATGCCGTGGGCCGCGGCGCATTTCTCGCCGTTGCAGGAGGAAACGAGTTTCTCGAGGGCAACCCGGTCGCGCGCTTCGCGGAGTTTGCGCAGCAGATCAACGGCATGGTGTCGGTCGGCGCGATCGGCTCGGACCGGCAGCGCGCGACGTATTCCAGCACGGGACCGTACATCGAACTGGTGGCACCCGGGGGTGATTTCGACCGCGGTGGTGTCAACGGCATGATCCTGCAGCAGACCTACGACTTCGATTTCACCGACACCTTCCTGAACGGAGCGGGCGGTTTCCGTCCCCCGCGCTTCGACGTCTTTGCCTACATCTTCGCTCAGGGGACCTCGATGTCCACGGCCCACGTGTCGGGCCTGGCGGCGCTGCTCTATCAGCAGGGAATTACGAAACCTTCGGCAATCGAAGCGGCCATGAAGCGCTCGGCTACCGACCTCGGCCCCGCAGGCCGTGACGATCAGTACGGCCACGGCCTGATCAACGCGCGCGCCGCCCTGCGCGGTCTCGGTATCGTCCGATGAGCGGCCACCTCCACCAGCTGCGCGAGTTGATTGTGACGCGAGCTCCAGTGGCGCGAGATGATCGTGGCGCGAACCCTTCGGGTTCGCGAGGCGAGCCTGACAAGGCTCGCCCCACGCTCGCTGTACGGGCCACGGCTCGATGTGTCGTCGTCATGGCGTGTGTCGCGGCGCTGCCGGCAGTCACCGCAGCGCAGCAGAAACCGCAGCAGAAACCGCCGGCGGCTGTACGGCCCGCTCCCGCACCGCGCGCGCAGACGAGCATTCGCGGCTTCGGCGACATCGGGCTCATGCGATTCGCGGCCGCGGACACGTTCGCAGCCACCCTCGGGTCGTCGAGCGGAGCATTCTTCGGAGGCGGCGTGGAGGTCGTCCTTCCGCAGAATTTCTTCGTCAACGTCCGTCTGTCGCGTTTCCAGAAGACCGGCGAACGCGTGTTCGTGGACGATGGCGAAGTGTTTCCGCTTGGCATCGCGATGGACGTCCGTATGACACCTGTCGAACTCACGGGTGGCTACCGCTTTCAGCGGCGTGTCCGCCCGCGACGCGCAATCCCCTTCGTCGGTGGTGGTATCGGCTGGCACAGGTATTCGGAGACGTCCGATTTCGCGCAGCCCGGCGACGACGTCGACGAACGCTTCACGGGGTACCACGCGCTTGGTGGCGTCGAAGTCCGGATGTCGAGATGGTTCGGCGTGACCGGAGAAGCCCAGTGGACCACGATCAGCGACGCACTGGGAAGCGAAGTCTCGAGCGCGTCGGAACTCTACGGGGAGTCAAACCTGGGGGGACTCGGGTTCCGCGTGCGGTTCGTTATCGGGAAATGAAACCGGGTTTCGCGGCCCGCGTGTTGTCGGTCGTTCGCAGGATTCCGGCGGGGCGGGTGACGACCTACGGCGACGTCGCGCGGCTGGCGGGCGCTCCGCGGGCAGCCCGGGCGGTCGGCACGGTGATGCGCAAGTGCCGGGACCCGAAGGTTCCCTGTCACCGCGTCATCGCTGCCGGGGGCGGACTTGGCGGATATGGCGCATTTCTGCACGTCAAACGCGACCGTTTGCGGGCGGAAGGGCTGGACGTGGGACAAACCCGAGTGCGGAGGTTTGCCGACGTCCGCTGGCCTGCCCCGAGCCCGGTCGAGGGGCCTGCCCCGAGCCCGGTCGAGGGGGGCGGCAACCCCAGTTCCCCACGCCGCCGTCTAACCATTCAGACGTGAGAGGCGCCGCCACCCCGTCGTCGCCCGCGGCCGATCTCGAGCTGGCACAGCGATGCGGGCGAGGCGATCCGGACGCGTTCGAACAGCTGTATCGTGCGCATGCCGGTCGGCTGTATACGCTGATTGTGCGGATGGTGGCTTCGGCGGAAACGGCGGAAGATCTGCTGCAGGAAGTGTTTTTGACGGCCTACCGGAAAGTCGGCAACTTCCGCGGCGATTCCAGCCTGGGCACCTGGTTGTATCGGATGGCCGTGAATCACTGCCTCGATTATCTGCGCGGACGGCAAAGCAAGATGGCCAGAACAACTGACTCGATCGACGAGGACGGCATGGTTGAGCCGGCGGCGGTTGCGCCGCTCGTGGCGTCTGCCATCAGCCGCCTCGATCTCGAGCGGGCCATCGAGCGGCTGCCCGACGGCTGCCGGACGGCGTTCGTGCTGCACGACGTCGAGGGGTTCCAGCATCATGAGATCGCGACGATGCTCGGCATTTCGGAGGGTACGTCGAAGTCGCAGGTGCACAAGGCGCGCATGAAGCTGCGCGCCTTTCTGAAGGGCGCCATGTCGGCGCCTCCGCGCGCGTTGAGCGCCCAGGCTGGACGCGTATGAACTGCAGCACCTGCCAACCGCTGCTGAGCGCATATGTCGACGAAGCGATGCGCGCTGAGGAGTACGCCGCCGTCGACGAACATCTTCGCGGCTGCGCGGCATGCCGGGTCGTCGCGCAGGATCTGGCGTCGATCCGCGTCGCCGCCGGTTCGCTCGAGCCGCTGATACCGCCTGCGCACGTCTGGCATCGGATCGCCGCGGCGGCGGAAACACAGACACGAGCGAGCGGCTTCCACGCGGGTTGGTTCGCCTGGCGGCCGTTGGCAGCGGTGGCGATGACCGCCGTGCTCGCAGCGGGCCTGTGGCGGGTCGGAACACTTCTACAGCCGGCCGGCGACAGCGATTCGACGCCGCAGATCGCTGACGTCGTCCCGGCCGCCGAGTCGGACCCCGAAGCGCATTACACCCTCGCCATCGCGCGCCTCGAGGAAGTGACCACCGCCGATCAGGATGTGCTCGATCACGAAACCGCCGGCGCCATCAACGCCGGCCTGACGGTGATCGACGAAGCGATCACCGAGAGTCGCGCCGCCCTGCGCACCGAGCCGCAGAGCGAGTCGGCACAAGAGAGCCTGTTTGCCGCGCTGCGCCGGAAGGTTGCGCTGCTGCAGGAGATGCTGGCGTTGATCAACGAGATGCGGAAAGGGAACCAGGAGGGAGCCGCCCGCATCCTCTCGGAGATAAATCGATGAATGGGACGGCCCGGAGGGTCGCGGTCTTCCTGACGTGCGTGGCAATCGCGTCGTCAGCGGCTGCGCAGGACACGAACCGGAATCAGGATACGAACACAAACGTCGAACGGGGGCGGGCAAAGACCGAAGCCGCGAGGCGCGCCGCACAGGCGAAGGCTGAATCCGCGCAGCGCCGGAGTGCGGCACGGGGCCGCGGCCAGGCCGATATCAGCGAGGCCTTCTCCCAGACGGTACGGCTGGTTCCCGGCGGTACGTTGGACCTGTTGAGCGGCACCGGCGACGTCACCGTCAGTGGCGGCGGCGGCCAGGAAGCGCGAATCGAGGCGATCAAACGCGTGCGCGACACCGTCGCCGGGCGGGCCCGCACGGCCATCAACGAGGTCCGGATTGACGTCGCCGAACGCGGCGGCAACGTCGAGGTACGCACAATTCAGCCACGCGGCCCATCCCGCGTCACGGTCGAGTACCGGATCAGGGTGCCGGACAACACCAATCTGATTCTGCGCTCGACATCCGGCAACCTTCACGTACAGAACATGGCCGGCGACGAATTGAGCGCCAACACGATCAGCGGCCGCATCACACTGCGCGACCTCACGAGCCGGATGCTCGACTTGCACTCCGTGATGGGCGACATGCTGCTGCACGACATCGAAGCGCGACGCGCGTTCGTGCAGTCGACGTCGGGAAACCTGGAGTACGCGGGCCGCCTGCTGCCGACCGGTCGGTATCAGCTGCAGACGCATCGCGGCAACATCCGCTTCGTGCCGTCCGGCGAGCCCGGCTTCGATCTCGAAGCCATGACCTACAGCGGCGATCTGCGAACCGACTTCGTGCTGAACATGCCGGAGCCGCTGGCCAGGCGCCAGGGACGCCGGCCGTTGAAGATGCTGCGCGGCACGGTCGGCAACGCCGGCGCCCTGGTGACGGCGTCGACGTTCAGCGGAAATGTGGTGATCGTCAAGCCGGAATAACCGCGACGGGTCCGACGTGGGCGCCGCTCGAGCGGCGCCTCCAGGTCAGGGCCGTTACGCTTCCCTGCTAACATCCCCGTATGCTTCGACTGCTGACCGCCCTTGCGGCGGTCGTTCTCGTCACCGCCGCCGTGAGCGGCCAGCAGCCAATCCGCCTGGTCGTCATTGTCGTTCTGGATCAATTTCGTGCCGACTACCTGACGACCTTTGCCTCCCATTGGCGCGACGGCTTCCGCACGCTGCTCGCGGAGGGAGCGGTCTTCACGCGCGCGGCGTATCCCTACCTCCACACCGACACCTGCGCCGGCCATTTCACGATCAGCACGGGCGCGTTTCCGCGCACGCATGGGATGGTCTCGGACCTGTGGTGGGATCGCGACGCGCGACGATCGGTCGAGTGCACCGACGACGACCAGTCGTCGATCGTGACCTATGGACGTGCATCGAAGCTCGGCAAGAGCGCGCGGCGATCGCTCGTGCCGACGCTCGCCGACGAACTGCGCGGACAGAAGCCCGGCACGCGCGTGGTGACGCTGTCGATGAAGGCCCGGAGCGCCATCGGGCTCGCCGGGCGCGATGGTGACGCGGTCACCTGGTTCGAGGAGACCGCAGGCGTCGGCTCGTTCGTGACCTCGCGGGCCTTTGCGCCCGACACCGTTCCAGCCGTCCGCGCATTTCTGGCCCGCGAGTCGTTCGAGAACGACTTCGGAAAATCCTGGACGCTGCGCGATCCGCGCGACACGTACCGCAACCCCGACGCCGGCGTCGGCGAGCGTCCGCGGCAGCCGTGGACGGGACTCTTCCCCCATGAGATCAAAGGGGCTACGAACAGCCGCGATGACGCCGTGGCGCTGTGGAGGGCCAGCCCGTTCAGCGACGCGTATCTGGGGCGCATGGCTGCCGAGCTCGTCGACGCGTTCAAGCTCGGTTCGCGCGAGGCGACCGATTTTCTCGGCGTCGGCTTTTCGTCCAGCGACACGGTCGGTCACCCGTTCGGGCCGGCGAGCCGCGAGCTGGAGGACACCGTCGCGCGTCAGGACGACCTCCTCGGCGCGTTGATCAGACACCTCGACGCCAGGGTGGGGCGTCAGCGATATGTGCTCGCGCTGTCCTCGGATCACGGCGTGTCCGACGTTCCGGTCACCCGCGGCGCGAGCCGGGTTGCATCTGAGGATCTGCGGGAGCGTATCGAAGAGATCCTGAACAACCGGTTCGGCCCGCCGCCGGCGAATACACGCTACGTCGTCGCCGCGGGCGATTTCATCCGGTTTGCCGACGGGATCTTCGAGCGCGTTCGCGCCGATGCGGGATTGATGACGGCAATCGAAAAAGCGGTGATGACGATTCCAGGCGTCGAACGTGTGCTGCGAAAGGATCGATTATCGGATCGCTCGGCGGATCCAATCGTTCGCGCTGCCGCGCTGACGAACTTCGAAGGGCGCAGCGGCGATCTGATCGTCGTCGCCAAGCCGAACTGGCCGATCGGCGGACGCGCCGCGGCAGAAGCCGGATCGCATGGCGCGCCCTACGACTACGATCAGCGCGTCCCTGTCGTCCTGTTCGGTGCCGGCATCAAGCCGGGACGGTACGAGCAGCCGGCCACTCCGGCGGACATCGCACCTACGCTCGCGCGTGTCGCCGGCATCAAGATGGGAAAAGCCGAGGGCCGCGTCCTCGCCGAAGCTCTCAAGTAGCCGGGGAGTCCGGCTTCAGCCGGATTGTTCGTAGTGTCCGCCTCCACGTAGTGTCCGCCTTCAGGCGGACCTTAAAAGCGAAAGCTACTTCAGCGTGAAAGTCATCTCGATCTGCACGATGACCGGCACGGCTTCGCCCTTCAGCATCGCCGGCTTGAACTGCCACTGTTTCACGGCGTCCAACGCCGCCTGATCCAGGAGAGGAATCGAGCGGGCGACACGTGCGTCCGCCACGTTGCCCCGTTCGTCGACAAGCGCTTCGAGCACGACGGTGCCGCTGACGCGCGCCTCCATGGCCACCAGCGGATGCTGGGGATCGACCTTTCTCGTCACTATCGGCATCTGCAGGCCTGGCGTATCGCTCCGAACGGGCGTCTTTCCGTTGAGCGACACGAGCGGCCGCTGGTTCGCCGCCTGCGCGGCTGAAGGGGCGATCAAGCCTCGTTCGGCAAGAGCCCGGACGCGAGCGTCACGCACGGCCCGTTCGGCCTCCTGCTCACGGGCGAGTTCCTCCGCAGCGCGGGACGCACGCAACGCTGCTTCCGCCTGCTCCCGCCGGGCGGCCGCCTCGGCGAGTTCGGAGGAGCGCGCACGCGCGTGGTTGCGCAGCAAGGACGCCAATTCGTCGTTCATGGCAGCAAGTTTCTCGCGATATCTCGCCAGGTCTTCGCTCCCAGGACCGCGCTCGAGACCCTGCCGCAGTGCCCGCTCCAGTTCACGCAACCCATTCCGTAACTCTTCAAGCTGCTGCCTCGTCGTGTCGGCCGAGGCTTGTTCCTCGATCGCCCGAAGCCCCCGCTCCAAGTCCCTTTGATTGACGATGGCAACGCGATCCGTTTCCTGTGCCAGCAATCGGAGACTCTCTTGCGTCTCGCGCACGTACCTCTCCCATTCCGAAGCGTCAACGGAGACGCCGAGGAGCCCTTGTTGTACGAATGACGATGGCGATTGCACGACGGCCGCCTCGACTCCCGGACGGAACGTCATCGCGACGCTGAACTGGAGCGGCGCGCGAACGGGCCGCTCGTATCGCCACTGCCTGATGGCTGCGGCCGCTGCCTCGAAAAATGGACCGCACGCCGCGTCGCCGCGGCGAACGGAACATCCTTTGTCGAAAACATTCGTCACCGCGCCGTCGCGACCAATCCTGACCAACGTAGTGACGACAACCTCCACCTGGCGCCCGGCGAATTGCGACGGCCACGCCGGCGAACCGCCGCGTGTGCGGCGTGGAATCGGATTTTCGGGTGTAACCTCGTTCGGCTCATCACGGTCGCCGGATGCCGCGCCCCCCTGACCCGCGGCAGCGACCGTAACGGATTGGGGTTCTGCGATGAGCCGGCCATCGTCGATCGGCGGTGCCCCGACCGCAGGCGGCTCGATGCGGCTCGCGATGAGGATCGGAAACGCGCTGCTCGCATACCAGCTGGAAGCGGAAACGCCGACGGCGAGCGCAACAACCGACATCACGATTCGTGGCGCAGACATCACCCTCTCCTTTGACACGCTCAAAATGCGGTGGAACAGCTGCCGGCGATGCGCAAAGGCCGACGCCGGCCGGAGCCCGCCGGTATCGGCAAAGGCGAGCAGCGCCTGCATGTAGGCACGCCGGTCTCCTGTCGCCCGGACCGTCAGTTCGTCGACCATCTCTTCTCTGGCGAGCTGGATGCTCGACGTCAGCCAGTGAATGGCCGGGTGGAACCAGAGCGCCGTTCGAACCGCTTCCTCTCCGAGCAGCGATAGCCAATCGCCGCGACGGACGTGAAACAGCTCATGGGTGACAACCGCGCGGCGCAGCGGAGCGGGCGCAACCGCCAGCACGTCCGGCAGCAGCACCGTCGGACGCCGGAATCCAAACGTTACGGGCTGGGCCAGCCGATCGACCTCCGAGATGGTTGCCGACGTGCCGAGCTGTTCCTGGACCGTCGCGTACTCGGCCGACTCGATCGGTACGGCGCGCCGGGTCAACCGGCCAAGGCGGAAGAAGCCGATCGCGAGCCAGATCGCCCTGGCGGCCACGCCGGCGATCAGGGTGAAAATGCCGACGGTGGTCCAGGGCACATCAGGAACCAGCTGCGGCTGTCCGGTGGCGGTGGACGATGGCGTGGCCAGCGGCAGCCCGGTGGCGACTGGACCTGGCGTCGGGGAATTCACGGCTGGCCGTGGTGCGCCGTCCGGTGCGTGCGTGACAACGACCACTGACCGAAGCATCCATGGAACGACCAGACAGGCAAGCAGCGTCAGCCGCAGGCAGACGTAGCGGGCGCGGGCGGGAATCCGCACGACCTTCAGCAGTGCGGCGACGACGAGGACCACTATCGCGATCTGCACGGAAAACGCCGTCAGATCGCGGAAGAAGGAAGCTGCCGTCATTGCTCACCGTCCTTCTCGTCGAGCAGCTGCTTCACGAGACGCCGCTGCTTCGGCGTGAGCTTGTTGTCGCGGGCGAGGTGCACGAGCAGCGGGTCGGACGCGCCGTCGAACACGCGGTCGAGGAAGTCGCGGACCATGCCGCCGATGACCTGCTGGCGCGGCTTCGCCGGGCGATAGACATGCGCGCGGTCCTCGGTGGCCTTGGTCAGATATCCCTTCTCCTGCAGGATGCGCATCATCGTCATGACGGTGGTGTAGGCAATCGGCCGTGTCTCGCGCAGCGCCTCGTAGACGTCGCGGACCGTTGCCTCGTCCTTGCGCCAGACGACCTTCATGATGGCCAGCTCCTGCGGGGTCAGCGTCGGGTGCGGTGTTCTCATGTCGATTCGTAGTGTCCGCCTTCAGGCGGACCTGCTTGTCTCCAATCCCCCTCAAAAACTAAATACTAAGTAATTAGTAGATCCGTCGGGGCACTCTCGTCAAGCCCTATTCGCGGTCAGTTTTCGCTCGGACGCTCCAGGCGGTCGATCACGAGCACCTCCTGCTCCGCTTTCGACGCTTCGAGCTTCAGCCCAAGCTGCGCGGGCAGCGCGGAAAAAACGGTTGGCAGACCAGTGGATGAAGGCGTGACGTCCGGGCCGCCACCCAGGAAGCGGTCGAACTCGACCTTCACCCGAAAGCTCCCCTTCAGGCCCGTCTTGTCGACAATCGGCCGGCCGGCGCTCGCCCGCAGCATGCGGGCAAGGGTCTCCATCGTCATGTCACCTTCCATGCCGGTGCCTACGCGGATGGAGCCGCACGTCGGCGGCGGAGCGTTGAAATCCGGAATCGTCGGACGAGCCGGTGGCGTTCCCGCTGCCGCAGCGGCTTCGGCAGCGGCGCGGTCGGCCGCGGCCTTGGCGACACAATCAATTTCAGAGGGCTTGATCCCGGGGCCAAGGCGTCCGTCGGTGCGGGCGAGCACCAGGTCGTAAACCGGCAGCTGCCGTTTCTCGACGTGCGTTGCGAGCTTGACGCGGTCGGCGAGCATCGCGCGCACCATCACGGCGCGCTCCTGCGGCGTGGCCGGGCGCCCGAGCGGCGATGTGGCGCTGACGTCGTAGCGCTCGCTGCGCGCCCATTCCGGCAGCCCGACCATGTCGACCGGCGCGATCAGCGGAAACTGCGCGCGCGCGACCAGCGTCATCATCGGAACATTGAGGAGCGTGAACCCGCCATCCGGCCGCTCGCTGCTGCCGTTGGACACGAGCGCGTTGGAGGTATTTCGTTTGATCGAGACCACCTCAAAGCGGGGGCCGTCCGCCGGCGACTGCGCGAACGCGATGGCGGACATGCACACCAGCCACAGGCCAACAGCGCGCATGCGTCCCTCCAGCGACCTCTTGAACCTCTTGAACCTCTTGAACCTCTTGAACCTCTTGAACCTTTTGAACCCTTGAACCCCTTGAACCTTCTATCCCACAGCCATCAGGTCGAACTGCTCGTGATGGAGCTGGACGTCCGGCTTGACTGAAATCTCGCGGCCCAGTGACTGCTTCAGATCGCGGAACACGGCCCGCTCCTCGTCCCGGAGGGCGCGCGCGATATCCGGATTGACGCGCAGGACGAGGCTTTGGCCGTTCAGATCGGCGGAAATCTTTTTCACTTCAGCCAGGATCTCGTAGCAGATGGTCGAGCTGGACTTGATGACGGAGCTGCCCGCGCAGTACGGGCAGGGGTCGGTCAGGACGCGCTCGAGGCTCTGCTTCACCCGTTTACGGGTGATGATGACGAGGCCGAAATCCGAGACCTGAATCGCCTTCGACGGCGCGCGATCCTTCCGAAGTTCCTGCTCGACGGTCTGGAACACCTTCTGCCGGTTCTTCTTCTCCTCCATGTCGATGAAGTCCAGCACGATGATCCCGCCCAGGTCGCGCAGCCGGATCTGGCGGACGATCTCCTTCACCGCTTCGAGGTTGGTTTTGAGGATGGTGTCCTCCAGGCGGCCGGCCGTTTTTTTGCCGACGTAGCGCCCGGTATTGACGTCGATGGCGACGAGCGCCTCGGTCTGATTGATGACGATCGATCCGCCGGACTTCAGCCAGACCTTGCTGCGGAGCGCGCGGTCGATTTCGGCCTGAACGCCGTACTCCTCGAAGATGGGGTACTCCTTCTCGAACAGCCTCACCTTCGACGCCAGCGACGGCATGATCCGCTCGATCAGCTCGAGGACGCGGCGGTGCTCGGTCGCGTTGTCGATGCGGATGGCGGAGAACTCTTCCGTGAGGAGATCGCGCAGCAGCTTGGCGACGAGGCTTTGCTCCTGGTAGACGACGGCGGGCGCGCGCGACGTTTCGGCCTTCTGCCGGATCTCCGTCCACACCCGGTGGAAGTAGCTGAGATCCGACACGATGTCCTCTTTGGCGCGGCCGCCGGCGGCGGTCCGGATGATGACACCGCCCGTGAACCCGTGCTGCTCGCGGAACTCGCGGACGATCCCGCGCAGGCGGCTGCGTTCGTCACGCGACTCGATTTTGCGGGAGACGCCGACGTGGTCCACGGTCGGCATGAACACCAGGAAGCGTCCCGGCATCGTCGCGTGCGACGTCAGGCGCGCGCCTTTGGTGCCGAGCGGCTCCTTCGCCACCTGGACGATGATCTCCTGGCCTTCCTTCAGGAGATCTTCGATCTTCGGCTCGGGCCCCTTGTCGCGCTCACGATCGCGCCGGCTGCCGCCGCCAGTGGGGCGGGCCACGCCACCCCAACGCGCCGGCGCGTTGGGGGCCCCGGGGTCGGGCCCGCCAGGCGAACCCGAAGGGTTCGCCCCACGGGACCCGTTGGCAGGTTCCTCCTCGTCCGTCTCGAGGCGATCGAACTCTTCGAACGTCGCGACGACGTCGGTAACGTAGAGGAAGCCGTCGCGCTCGAGGCCGAGGTCAACGAACGCCGACTGCATGCCGGGTAAGACCTTCGATACCCGGCCCTTGTACAAGTTCCCGACAACGCCGCGCGAGCGCTCCCGCTCGATGAAAATTTCCGCGACCTGATCTTCCTCGAGGATGGCGACCCGTGTTTCGTGGGCGCTCGAGGAGATGATCATCTCCTTGGTCATGCCCGTAGCTCTCCGGGAGCCGCCGCCGAGGCGCACCAGTCCCTGCTGCGTGCACGAGCACGACCGACAGCAGGATCCAGAAGAGCGCAGGCATCAGCAAATCAGCCCCTGACAAATCAATTCGTAAACCGCCGCATCCGCACGTTGAGAATCAGGCCGAATCCCGCGAGCGTCGCGATCATCGAAGAGCCGCCGTAGCTCATGAGCGGTAGCGTCAAACCCTTGACCGGCAGCAGGCCGGCCGACATCGCAATGTTGTAAACCACCTGGAACGTGAAAGTGGCGAGCACTCCGAGCACCAGGTAGGCGCCGAGGCGGTCTTTGGCCAACCTGGCCGCCTCGAGCGAACGCAAAATCACGAACAGATATAACCCGAGCGCCGCGACGACGCCCACGAATCCACGCTCCTCGGCCCATACCGAGAAGATGAAGTCGTTGTGTGCCACGGGCAGAAACCGCAGCTGACCCTGCGTTCCGCCCTGGAATCCCTTGCCGAACGGCCCGCCGGACCCGACCGTGATGCGGGCCTGAATCTGCTGATACCCGGCGCCGCGCGCGTCCTGCGACGGGTTGATGAACGTCGAAATCCGTTCTTTCTGATAATCCTTGAGCGCGAACTTCCACGCGACGGGCGCCGCCAGCAATGCGGCGATCGCCAGAATCCCGAAGATACGCATGGGCATGCCGGCCACGTAGGCCGCTGCAAACAGCACCGGCACCAGCGTCACCGCGGTGCCAAGGTCGGGCTGCTGCGTAATCAGCAGCAGCGGCACGGCCGTGATCGCCCCGGCGATGAGAAAGTCGCCGCGTGTGACGGCGCCGCGCCGGCTTTCTCCGAAGAACTTTGCGAGCACCAGCGCCAGCGTCGCCTTGGCGAATTCCGACGGCTGCAGATTCATCGGACCCAGATCGATCCATCGCCGCGACCCGCCGCGGACGACGCCGAACACGAGCACGCCGATCAACAGCGCAACGATGGCGATATACAGAAAGTGGGACTTGTCGGCGAGCGAACGGTAGTCGATGGTCAGCGCAATCAACAGCGCAACGAATCCGATCAGGATCGCCCAGATCTGCGTATAGAAGATGCTGCTCACGCCGGACTGCTGGTTGTACGTGGCGCTGTAGATCTGCATCAGACCGATCAGGCAGAGCGCGAGAATCGCGCCGACCATCGCCCAGTCCACGTGGTGATACAACCGTCGTTCGAACATCTACTGTGCCGCCGTCCGTGAATGCAGCGGTCGCGCGTCGGCGACTTCCACCGCCGGAAGCGCCGGCGGCGAATCAGGATCGTCGACCGGCGGCTCATTGGACGGCTTCTCTCCCAGCACCGGAAGCGGCTTGCCTTCCTTCTTGGCGAAATACGTTTCGATCACGTGCCTGGCGATAGGTGCACCGAGGTAGCCGTGCTCGTTATGCTCCCCGAAGATCACGCCAGCGATCTGCGGGTTGTCCTTCGGGGCGAAGAACACGAACCAGCCGTGGTCCCGCAGGTCGCGGCCGCTGTTGCGCGCCCGCGCCCGGCCCTCATTCGAGATCACCTGCGCGGTTCCGGTCTTTCCCGCGACGTCGCGACCGTCGACGCGACCGCGGCGGCCGGTGCCGGCAGCGTTGACGACCATCCACAGTCCATCGTGCAGCGCGGCGAGCGTGTCGGGCCGGAACGCCACGCGGTCCGCGACCGCCTTCAGCGGCACAGGCGTCCACCCATTCCCCTGGTCGATCGCCTTTACGACGTGCGGCGTGATGCGCGTACCGCCGTTGGCCACGGTGGCAATCATGTTCGCGAGGCCAGCCGGAGTGACCGACACCTGCCCCTGGCCGATGGCGACCGAAATCGTTTCACCGGGATACCAGCGCTCCCCGGTGCGCTTCAGTTTCCACTCCGTGTTCGGAACGAGGCTCTCCTGCTCGTTCGGCAGGTCGATCCCGGTCTTGCCGGCGAGGCCGAGCTTCTCCGCCCACTTGTAGATGCGGTCCACGCCGAGCATGTTGCCGAGCGTGTAGAAGTAGGTGTTGCACGACTTCTCCATCGCGTGGCGCATGTCCACGCTGCCGTGACCGCCTCGCAGATGGCACTTGTAGAAGCGCCCGTAGAAGTTGGCGCCCCCGGCGCAGTTCACGCGGAAGTTCGAGTCGACGAGCCCTTCTTCCATGGCCGCCGTCGCCACGACGATCTTGAACGTCGACCCTGGCGAGTAGCGGCCCTGCAGCACGCGGTTCGTCAATGGGCGCAGCTTGTCGGTGGTCAGGGCCGACCACGTGGCGCTCTTGACGCCGGCGGCGAAATCGTTCGGGTCGTAGGACGGAGTGCTGGCGTGGACCAGCACTTCGCCGGTGCGCGGATCCATGATGAGCGCGGCACCGTTGAAGCCCGCATGGCGGAATCCGTCTTCCGCCGCCTTCTGCAGGTCGTAGTCGATCGTCAGCTGAACGCGGCGGCCTTCGGTCGGCGGAATCTTGTCCAGCTCGCGGATCTCGCGCCCCACGCTGTTGACGACAACGCTCTTGGCGCCGTCCTGCCCCATCAGCACCGCGTTGTAGACCTTCTCGACGCCGAACTTGCCGACAATGGCGTTTTGCGAGAGCCCTTCGGCTTTCACCTGGTCCTCGTCGGCCTGCCCGACGTAGCCGAAAAGGTGCGCCGCCATTGCGTCGGCCGGGTACTTCCGTGTGGGAACCTGTTCCACCGACAGCTCCGGCAACTCGCGTTGCCGCGACAGGACCCGCACCGCCTGCTCGAGCGACGCGTCCTGGACGATCACAACGGGCCGATACACGGGCTCGGACTTGACGTGGCGATCGACGGCTTGCTTCACCTGCTCGGCGTCCAGGCCGAGCAGTGCGGATGCCGTGCGAATGGTCTCCGCGATGTCTTTCGTCAGCTCGCGATCGATCGAAATGGTGAACGAGTCGCGATTCTCGACGAGCACGCGGCCCTCGCGATCGAACAGCACGCCGCGCGGCGCCCGCAACGACAGCGTCCGCTGGTAGTTGCTGTTCGCCATCTCGACGTACTTGTCGGTCTGGACGACCTGGAGCACCCAGAAACAGATCGCCAGCGCGGCGAACCAGATGATGGCTCCGACCTGCAGTACGGACACGCGCGACGATATCCGCCGTCGATCTTCTGTTGGTGCGGCCACCGCTAGAAACTCCCAACTCCCAACCGCCAACTCCCAACGACCAACTCCAAGTCTTGGGAGTTGGGAATTGAGACTTGGAGGTTATCCAGTGTCACCCTATCGTCGCCCCCGCCGCGACCGCCGTCGTTCGACGATGCCCGGAAGCGACTCGATGATGCCAAACGCCACGATTCCAACCAGCGCGTTGCCCAGCGCCTGCGCCGCCAGCGGCTTCCACGGCGACGGAAACGCGCGCAGGTCCAGGACGTAATACAGCCCCATGAACACCGCCCCGTGCAGCACCGTCGCCGCGACGAAGATCACCAGCCGCGGCAACGCGGCAGTGACGATGAACTGCTGTCCGAACGCTCCGGCCAGGAAACCGACGATCGTCTTCGCCAGCCCGCCGATCCCGATGACGCCGCTCGACAGCGCGTCCTGGATCAGGCCCGCCGCGCTCCCTGCCAGCATCCCGCCAACCGGGCCAATCGTCAACGCCACGGCAACGACCGCGACAAGCACGAGGTCGACTGCCGCCGAGCCGCCCACGACGAACCGCGCCAGCGTGGTCTGCAGCCCCAGCGCGAGCGCGATCGCGATGAAAACCGCGAGCGCTTTCACCGCTTACCGTCGTCGGCCGTCTCCGACGGAGGGTCCGGCGCCTTCAGCACCACCAGCACTGCTTCCAGGGCGGCAAAATCCACGGCCGGCTTCACCCGGATGCGCCATTCGCCGCCGGGGCGTTCCACCGATTGTATCTCCCCGACCGGCACACCTTTAGGGTAGATGCCGTCAATTCCGGATGTCACGACGCGGTCGCCAGGCTTCACGTCGGCGCTGCTCGGAACGTAGTTGAGGCTGATCATGCCGGCCTTGAACCCGAGTTCTTCCCCGCTTCCCAGCCCTTCGACAACGCCGTTGACGCGCGACCGTTCGATCAGGACGCCGGCGGCAGCGTCGCGGTCGATGATCAGCTGCACCTTCGCCGCGCGCGCGGTCGGCATCAGAATCCGTCCGACGATCCCCGCGGGAGAGATCACGGCCATGTCGGGACGTAAGCCGTCCTGCGTCCCCTTGTCGATGGTAATCGTGCGGAACTCGGGATCGGCTCCGCTGCCGATCACCATCGCGGCAGCGGTCTCGAAACTGGTGGCCGACCTCAGGTCGAGCAGCTGCTGCAGCGTCCGCGTCTGCTGCGCGACGCTCCGCTCCTGTTCGAGCGAGACACGCAGCTTGGTCACCTCCTGCTTCAACTGGTCGTTCTCGCGCCGGATCTCCTGCAGCGCAAAGTAGTTCTGCCAGCCCTCACGGGCGCTGCCGAATGCCGACGTCGCCCCCCGCTGCATCTCCGCAAACGCGCCAAACGTCACTTCCTGCAGCACCGGCACGCCGCGCTTGGTGGTGACCTGGGCGGAAATCAGAATGATGTGGGACACGACAATCGCGCCGAATAACCAGCCGGTGCGCTGTCGAATATCGAGAAGGGCCATTGCCTGAACAAACCGCGCTCACTGCCACGGGCCACGGAGGCGCGAAGGCACGGAGCGGTGAACGCTGATCCTCTGTGTCTCCGTGGCTCCGTGGCCTGCGTGGGCGCGCATGGCGCTAGTCGATGGAGATTTTCCGCAGCAGGTTGAAGTCCGACAGCATCTTCCCGGCGCCGAGCACGACCGACGACAGTGGATCCTCGGCCATCGCCAGCGGCAACCCGGTTTCCTCGCGGAGACGCTTGTCGAGATTCTTCAGCAGCGAGCCGCCGCCCGTGAGCACGATCCCGCGATCGACGATGTCGGCCGACAGTTCCGGCGGCGTGCGCTCCAGCGCCACGCGCACCGCGTCGACGATCACGTTGACCGTTTCCGCCAGCGCCTCGCGAATCTCCTCGTCGGTGATGGTGATGGTCTTCGGCACGCCTTCGATCAGATGCCGGCCCTTGATCTCCATCGTCATCCGCTCTTCCAGCGGATAGGCGGAGCCGATCTCCATCTTGATGTGCTCGGCCGTGCGCTCGCCGATCAGCAGGTTGTAGGTCTTCTTG
>JAICQE010000182.1 GCA_025938035.1 Vicinamibacteria bacterium | reverse complement strand
CGCCGGGCTTCACCGTCGGCAAGAAGGAAGACAAGCTCGGCATTCGGGCCAGCAGCACGTGTGAGCTGGTGTTCGAGGACTGCAGGGTTCCTCAGGCGAACGTTCTGGGCGAGCCCGGAAAGGGATACAAGGTCGCCATCGAAACGCTGAACGAAGGGCGCATCGGCATTGGCGCACAGATGGTTGGCCTGGCGCAGGGAGCCGTCGATCACACGATCGCGTATGTCAGGGAGCGGACGCAGTTCGGCAAGACGATCGCCGAGTTTCAGGGCGTGCAGTTTCAGATCGCGCGCGCCGCCGCGGAAATCGAGGCGTCGCGGCTGCTCGTCTACAACGCCGCGCGCCTGCGCGAGGCCGGTCGGCCGTTTCTCACCGAAGCGGCCATGTGCAAGCTGCTGGCGTCGGAAACCGCTGAACGCGTGGCGTCGCTGGCGGTCAACCTGTTCGGCGGGTACGGGTTCGTCAAGGACTACCCGGTCGAAAAGTTGTACCGCGACGCGAAGATCGGCCAGATCTACGAAGGCACTTCCAATCTGCAGCTGCAGACGATCGCCAAGCAGCTATTGAGCTGAGTGACAAGTGGCAAGTCGCAAGTAACAAGTAAGTCGCAAGTTGCAACTTACGTGCGACTGGCTAGTTGTCACTTGAAAGTTGTGGAAGCGTTTCGCTGGCGACGGCTTCGCGCAACGCCTCGGTCCGGCCCGCAAACAGCTCGAGTGCGCGCACGTCCTGGGCGAGGCTTTCGACGATGTGTCCGCGGCGGAAGGAGTCGACGCCGATGACCTGCGTTGCGCGGGCGACTGCTCGCAGCGTGGCTTCGGTCGCCGCCAGCTTTGCCATCGACGCGTCAGCCAGCGACACCCGTGCGGATGACGCCGCCTTCCACACCAGAAGCATGGCGGCATCGAGTTCCGTTGCGGCATCGGCCAGAAGGCCCTGCACCGTCTGCTCGCCTCCCGCGCCACGGCCGCGAAGCGCGTGAGCCGCGTGTAACGCTTCGTTCAGCGCGCGCCTTCCCATGCCCAGCCCCGCGGCGGCGAGCAGCACGCGCACACGCGTCATGAACGGAAGTGTCGCGCCAAGCAGTATGGCCGTCGCGCCATCGAGCGCGACGTTCCCGCACACGAACCCATCGAGGGCGGACGTCTCGATGTCTTCCACGGCCACGCCGGGTGTGTCCAGCGCAACGGCGGCGGCCACGGTGCCGGCGCTCTCGCGCACGCCGATGATCGCCACGCCATGATCCGTGAGCGGGCCGACGAGCGACGCGCGGCCGCGCAGAACCGGACCCTCGTGTGCGGGCACGTTCTCGGTCGACAGCGCGATCGCGCCGACGATCTCGCCGCGCGCCAGCGCCGTGAACCGATCGTCCGAGCCCAGCGCCAGCAGCACGCCCGTGTGCAGCGCCAGCGAGACGCCTGCGGCTGCCGCGTCGTACGCGAGCGACTCCACGGCAAGCGCAGCCGCCAGCAGATCACCGCCTGGATCAATCAGGCCGACGCGGGCGGCGCCCATGATGACGTCGGCGGCCGTGGCTGCGGGCGGCAGATCAGCCGAGAGCGCGTGTGCCTTCTCGCGCCACGACCGCTGAACGTCGCTGAGGTGGAAGTCCACGACGCGATATTACGCCGTTCCAACTTCCGTGTGCCCGGTTCCGTGTTCGCGTTCGATGTTCGTGAACCGAACACCAGAACACGAACCAGGAAGCGGGAACCCGGAAGTGGGAACAACCGGCGCTATTCGAGCCTGAAGAATCGAATCCGAACGTCGTTGGGATACCGCTCGCCCAGCCCGACGAACACGGCGCGCGTCAACCACTGCAGGTCCGGGCTCGCCGTCTCGAACTTCGGGACGGTCCGGAAGTACACCGACGTGGGATCCACAGATTCACCGGCCAGCAGGCGCTTCATCACATCGGGCGCGGCGTGCCGCATGCCCGCATTCTGGACGTAGACGATCTGCCCCTTGTCGGTTTCGAGGGTGTAGCGCGTGTCCAGCTCGGTGAATCCGTCCGGGCGGATGATCTGCCAGTCGGCGCCGCCCGCCATCACCTTGCCGCGGAAGTTCGCTCCTTCGAATGTGCCGCCGGTGATCGGCACGATCCGGCGTCTTCCCTGAGCGACGGCGCCCACGTCCAGCGGCGGCCCCACGGTGGCTCGCACCTCGAACGCAAACGTGAGCGTCGGCTGAAGCTGCTTGCCCTGAGCGAGCGCCAGCGACTCGAAGGGCTTGCCCTGAGCGAGCGCCCGCGAGTCGAAGGGCCTGGCGGTGGCCAGCGCGGCTGCGGATAGCAGTGAGGCAACGATTGTGACTTGCGCGAGCTGTCTATGCATAGGACATCGTGGACTAGCGTATCGGGCCGGTCTTCCCTTTGCCGACCCGCGGGCCGGCAAAGTCGCGCGCCGGCGGACGCTCGAGGTTACCGGCGCGCAGCGCTGTCGCGTGGATCAGCTCCGCGATCCGCGCCATCTTGGCGAACTCGATCCTCTCGGCCTCGTCCGTCACGTAGTGGTAGTCGCGATGAAGTCCGGTGGTGAAGAAAATCACCGGCACTCCCTTGGAGGCGTAGCTGTAGTGGTCGCTGCGCGTGTAAATCGACTCCGGATCGGCGATGTCGTTGTACTCGTAGTCGAGCGTCATCGGCCGTGCGAGCGAGGCGTTGGCGGCCTCATTGAGGTTGTGCAGCTCGGTACTGATGCGCTCGGAGCCGACCACGTAGACGGTGTTGGCCTGCGCCGGATCGTCGCAGCGGTTCCTGCCCACCATGTCGACGTTCAGCATCGCGACCATGCGGTCGACGGGCATCACCGGATAGTCGGCCATATAGCGCGAGCCGAACAGCCCGACTTCCTCGCCGCTGTGCCAGACGAAGAGGATCGACCGCTTCGGCTTCTGTCCGGTCGCAAACGCCTTCGCGATGGCCATCAACGACACGATCCCCGAGCCATCGTCGTCGGCGCCGTTGCTGATGTTGTCGCCGGGCCGGGCGGTCGGACGCGACTGGCCGGGACACGCCGCGAACGCGCCCCCTCCGGCGCCCGCCGGCGCGAACTCCTGGTAACCGACGTGGTCGAGGTGTGCGCCGATCGCCACGTAGGTGTCCCGCAGTCTGGCATCCGTCCCGCGAACCAGACCGACGACATTGCGGGTGAAACGCGTTTGCACGCGGTCGTACTCGGCGTCGACGCTAATCGTGATGCGCACGTCACGAAGTGCGATGTCCGGCAGCGGCTCCTGCTTCGCGGCGAGATCTCTCAGCGTCGCGTAGCTGTGTCCCGTCCCGGCGAACACGAACTCGAAGAACGCGTCGCTCGCGGTCAGTTGCGGCGGAATCGGCAGATCGAGATTGCGCGACGTCTGAAAATCGGTCCGCTGCGCCGGGTTGGTGGCGGCGGCGGGTCCCGCGCCGCGGCCGCGCCCGGCATTCATGACGACCGGACTTATCGTCCCTACCGCGCGGTGCAGCTCCACCGCGTCCCTGGCGCGACCGGTGATCAGGCGGTTCTGCGCAGCAGTCATGCCGCGTACGCCGCGGCCGATGAAGAGCGCGACCTTTCCTTTTGCGCTCCGCTGCGCGTAGTCGTCGTGATTCAGCTCGGCGAGACGGAGTCCATACCCGACGAACTCGACATCGGCCGTGATCGTCTGCTTTCCTCCCTGGTTGCGCGGAAACGTGACCCCGTCGCCGTCCTTGAAGATCCGCGTCTCGCCGTTGGCGGTGACCGCCACGCTCGAGTTGCTGCGCGTGCGCATGCCGTAGATCGGCACGGTCTGGAAGTACGTGCCTGCGTCGCCCGCCGGCACTACGCCCCAGGTCTTCAGATGATCGGCCACGTAGGCACCGGCCAGGCCGAGGCCTTCCGTCAGCATCTGGCGTCCCTGCAGCGCGTCGGAGGCGATGTAGCCGAGCCACTGCTTCATCTCGTCCGCCGAGAACTGGCCGCGCTGGGCGCTGCCGGTCAGCGAGAGCCAGATGACAAGGGCGGGGATGGCAATCGACAGCTTCGAACGGGTCACGCGGGGATTGTACGACGTAGTGTCCGCCTCCAGGCGGACCCTCCGGATGTAGAATCTCGCCGGACTGCGACAGTGCTCACCTGGTTCACGGCGGCCGTTCTCGCCTTGTTTGCGGCGCAGCAGGTGACGGTCTGGGACGGCGTTTTTACGCGCGAACAGGCCGAACGCGGCGACAAGCTCTATGCGGACCGCTGCGCGCGCTGTCATGGTGACACGCTGCAAGGCGTCGAGGCGGCCCCGGCGCTGGTCGGATCGACCTTCTACAACAATTGGGAGGGCGAGACGCTCGACGCGCTGTTCGAGCGCATGCGGACGTCGATGCCGCAGGATCGGCCCGGTTCGCTCACCCGCGCGGAGAACGCCGACATCCTCGCCTACATGCTCAGCACCGCGGCATATCCGGCGGGCAAGATGACGCTCGACGCACAGGGCGGAGCGCTGACACGCGTGAAGATTCTGATGTATCGTCCGACTCCGAAATGAACAACTGGAAGCGACGCGGATGCCTCGCGGCGATCGTCGTCGCGCTGCTGACGGCGGGGCCTCGCGGGCAGTCCGGAGCGCCGCGTGGTGAGTGGCCCACCTACGGTGGCGATCTCGGGCACACGCGCTATGCCGCGCTCGACCAGATCTCCGCGGCGAACTTCAACGACCTCGAAGTCGCGTGGCGTTTCAAGACCGACAATCTCGGCCCTCGTCCTGAATTCAACCTGCAGTCAACGCCGCTGATGGTGCGAGGGCGCCTCTACTCCACCGGCGGCACGCGGCGCGCGGTGGTCGCGCTCGATGCCGGCACCGGCGAGCTGCTCTGGGTACACAGCGAGGACGAAGGCGCTCGCGGCGCCGCCTCCCCGCGGCAGCTCTCGGGCCGCGGCCTCGCGTACTGGAGCGACGGGAAGGACGAACGCATCCTCTACGTGACGCCCGGGTACCGGCTGATCGCGCTCGACGCTCGAACCGGAAACCCGATGCCCGGCTTCGGACGAGGCGGCGCCGTCGATCTGAAGGCCGATCTCGACCCGGCAATCGACCTCACCAACGCACCCATCGGTCTTCACGCGACGCCGATCGTCGCCGGCAACGTCGTCATCGTCGGCGCGGCGTTCGAGACCGGCGCCAATCCGAAGAGCCGTCGCAACATCAAGGGAGCCGTCAGGGGCTTCGACGTACGAACCGGAAAGCGTCTGTGGATGTTCAAGACCATTCCCGAGCCCGGTGAAGTCGGCCACGAGACGTGGGAGAACGACTCGTGGGCCTACACCGGCAACACGGGCGTGTGGGCGCAGATCTCGGTAGACGAGGAGCTCGGCATGGCCTATCTGCCTGTCGAGCTCCCGACGCACGACTACTACGGCGGGGCGCGGCCGGGGAACGGATTGTTCGGCGAGTCGCTCGTTGCCATCGACTACCGGACCGGCGAGCGCAAGTGGCATTACCAGCTCGTCCACCACGGCCTCTGGGACATGGACATCCCGTGCGCGCCGATCCTGGTGGACATCCGCGTCAACGGGCGGACCGTCAAGGCGGTTGCCCAGCCGTCGAAGCAGGCGTTCCTCTACGTCTTCGATCGCGTCACCGGCCAGCCGATTTGGCCGATCGAGGAGCGCCCGGTTCCCCAGGGCGATACGCCGGGCGAGAAGTATTCACCGACGCAACCCTTCCCGACGCGCCCGCGCGCGTACGACCGGCAGGGACTCACAATCGACGATCTGATCGACTTCACGCCGGAGCTGCGCGCCGAAGCGGTGAAGGCGGTCGCGCAGTACCGCATCGGGCCGCTCTTCACGCCGCCGGCCGTCAGCCGCGCCGAGGGGCCGATCGCAACCTTGGCAATGGCCACGCAGGCGCCGGCCACGAACTGGCCCGGCGGTGCCTACGATCCCGAGACGCACATCCTGTACGTGTATTCGCAGAGCGCCGTCGCCACGCTCGGGCTCGTTCCGCCGGCCGAAGGCACTGCCGACGGCGTGCGCTACCACCAGGGCACGGTGTTGACGGGGGCACGGCGGACCGGCGGATCGGGATCCGCAACAGCACAGGCCGGCGGAGC
The DNA here is from genome assembly GCA_025938035.1 of Vicinamibacteria bacterium. The sequence goes on along the minus strand of JAICQE010000182.1, from coordinate 2,209 downwards.
GGCCACTGCTCCGACGGTGCAGGGGCTGCCGCTCATCAAGCCGCCGTACGGGCGGATCAACGCGATCAACCTCGACTCGGGGGACATCCTGTGGCAGGTGCCTCACGGGGAGACGCCGGAGGCCATCCGCAATCATCCAGCGCTGAAGGGGCTGAACGTTCCGCGCACCGGCCGCCCCGGGCAGGTGGGTACGCTCGTCACCAGGACATTGGTCATCGCCGGCGAGCCGGGATTCGGACCCACGCCGTCCGGGCAGCGCGGATCGATGCTGCGCGCGTACGACAAGCGAACGGGCGCGGATGCGGGCGCGGTCTACATGCCCGCGCCACAGACCGGATCGCCGATGACGTACATGCTGAACGGCCGTCAGTATCTGGTCGTGGCGATCAGTGGCGGAAGCTACAGCGGAGAGCTGGTCGCGTTTCGGCTACCGCAGTAATTCTGAATTCAGAATTCTGAATTCAGAATTGGTTCAGTTCCGAATCCCAAGCTCGCGCGCGATCGCCTCGACGCGATAGACCTGCTCGAGCGCCGTGCGCATGTACTCCGGGTGCACGGCGACGGTACGGTTCTTCTCCGCATCGAACCAGTAGGATCCGGATATCGAGTGAATGTTGCCGTCGAACGCCAGGCCGACGATCTCGCCCCGCGCATTGACCATAGGACTGCCGGAATTGCCGCCGACGATGTCCGTGGTGGCGACGAAATTGGCGCGGCGAGAGAGATCGAGCCGCGGCTTCGCGTCCAGCCAGCTTTTCGGCAGCGCAAATGGCGGAGCGCCGGTCGCGCGCTCGTACAGGCGATCGAGTCTGGTGAACGGTTCGACCCGGGTACCCCCTTCCGCCCATCCGTCGACCGCGCCGTAGGTCAGACGAAGCGTAAAGGTCGCGTCGGGATACAGTGTGGTGCCGTACGCCGTGAAGCGCGCTTCGGCAATCACCTGCTGGGCGCGCCGTACGGGACCTTCGACCTCGTTCTCGAAAATCGTGCGCAGCCGCCGCGACTCGGCGTCCACGGCGCGAGCCAGCACGATCATCGAGTCGTTACTCGCGGCGAGTGCCGCCTGTCCACCCTCATACAGCTTCAGCCGCGCCGCCGGATCAGCCAGCGTCGAGCCTGAGACCAGCTGCCGGGCGCGCTCGTCGGGACTGGCGCTTCCGAGTACCGCCTTGATAATCGCGTGATCCGGACCGAGGTACTCCCGCATGCGTTCGAGCGAGAACGACAACCTGACCTGTTCCAGCTCCGCCGCAATCGGGGTCTGTGCCTCGAGTTGGGCGCGCAATTGGGGGAGCGCGGCATCGGTATATTCGCGCATCCGACTCGCATTCGGCTTCGCACGCTCGTCGGCGGCGCGCACCAGCAGCCGCGCATAGGTGAACAGCTGACTGCTGAACCCGGCGCTTCCTTCGAGCCACGTGTACGGAATCAGGATCTCGCGCTGGCGCTGCTCCGCTCTGGCGATCGCGTCCCACGGATCCGAGGCTCTGGTGCTTCCCTTGCTGGCGCGCTGCACGGCTGCGCGCAGCTCGCGCTCCTCCGCGATGCGCTGGTCCATCATCCGGTCGTCGAGAAGCGAGTTGAGCTGCATCCGCCGCACCTTATGCGAGTTCTCGATCGAGTCGAGGTAGTCCTTGGCCGTGCGCTGCGCCTCCGCCGACGTCTTCGAGTACTGGATCAGACGCCCGCGCAGCTCGGAGAAGCGCAGCAGCCAGAAGGGCAGAAAGACGTCGCGCTGCGTTTTGAGTTGTGCGACCGTCATCAGCCGCTGCGTCGTGCCCGGGTGCCCGGCGACGAAAACCGGCTCGCCCGCGGCCGCGCCCGACCAGGCGATCGTCAGGTGCGCCGGCACCGCCGCCGGCTTGCCGTTTTCGTAGGCGCGCAACAGCGACATGTCGAGGCACCACCGCGGAAACTGGAAATTGTCGGGATCGCCGCCGAACGCGGCCACCGCCGCCTCCGGCGCGAAGACGATCCGCACGTCGTCATAGCGTTTGTACTTGTAGATCCAGTACTGACCACCCTGATAGAGCGTCACGGCCTCGCAGCTGAGCGGCGCGCCGGATTTCTGTGACGCCGCTTCGCATTCGCTCTCGAGCTCCGTCAGTATCCTGTTGCGCGCAGCGACCGTCTGCGCCGCCGGTACGCTCGCAATCGCCTTGGTCACCTGCGGCGTGACGTTTTGCATCGCCATCAATACCGAGATTTG
>JAICQE010000210.1 GCA_025938035.1 Vicinamibacteria bacterium | reverse complement strand
GTGATCATGTTCTTGATGTAGTCCGCGTGCCCCGGGCAGTCCACGTGCGCGTAGTGCCGGTTCGCCGTCGCATACTCCACGTGGCTCGACGCGATCGTCAGAATCTTCGTCTCGTCCCGGCGCCCCTGCGACTCCGACGCCTTCGCCACCTCGTCATACGGCACGAACTTCGCCCACCCCTTGTCGGCCGCCACCTTCGTCAGCGCCGCCGTCAGCGTCGTCTTGCCGTGGTCGATGTGCCCGATCGTCCCCACGTTCACGTGCGGTTTCGAACGATCAAATTTTTCTTTCGCCATGTGCGTCTGCGCTCGCTCTCGTGAAAGCCTGAGTTCCGCTGGGAGTTCCTCTGTGCCGATCAGTCCACCTTCGCTCGCTGGCTCGCCACCCGAAGCTCGGCTCGCCTCTTCCCCGCCGAGCGAAGGGTGGAGCCGATGACCAGAATCGAACTGGTGACCTCGTCCTTACCAAGGACGCGCTCTGCCAACTGAGCTACATCGGCCTTCGCGGCTTGCCTCTTCGCCGACTCGCCGCTACGGCCGACAAGTCGGCCTTCCCGAATCGGCGTTCTCGCCTGGAGGCTCGCCGAGCGGCGTCATTCTCGTCGTCGTTCAGTGGCTTGCCATCCGAAGCCCACCGCCGCGCCTGAATGCCGCGCGCTCCGGTGGGCGAAGGATGGAGCGGGAGACGGGGATCGAACCCGCGACCAACAGCTTGGAAGGCTGTGACTCTACCACTGAGTTACTCCCGCCTTCGCGCTTCGCGCTCCGGCGGGCAAGCCCCCCGAAAAGCACTCAGCAACGCTCTCTCACGCCGCGGCAACAAGCCAACGCCCAGGAACTACCGCACCGCGCGACGGGCGGCTTGCCGCCAAAACAGACAAAACCACCAAAACCGGCGCAGCCCCTGTCATGCCACGCGGCTGAGAGGTTTTGGTGGGGAGGGGAGGGTTCGAACCTCCGTAGCCACTAGGGCGGCAGATTTACAGTCTGCTGCGATTGACCGCTCCGCCACCTCCCCGAATCTCTTCACGCTCTGGCCGCTCGTGATTCACTTGTGCACGGACGCGGACAGCCGTCCCTGCTACCCCTTCCCCGAGCGTCAGTTGGCTGTATTGGAATCAGTGTGTTCGACGCGTATCCTGCGCGAGAACCTGTCGACCGGGTTCCGGAATCGCCGTTTCGGGGCGCCTCCGGATGTCGCCCGATGGAGCTGGCGGAGGGATTTGAACCCCCGACCGGCTGATTACAAATCAGCTGCTCTACCGGACTGAGCTACGCCAGCCAGACAAAGAGCAGATAATAGCACTTCCCGTGCCACCGGAGCAAGGAGAGCGGCGCGTCGTATCCCGGGCCGGCCCGCGAGGCGGCCGACATGCCCAAAACCCCGTCACCTCAACCATTTAACGCTGTCGTCTAGGGCGATCCCTCCACAGGCGTGACCCGAGTTTCCCTTCGGCGCCGCTGCCGGACCACTTCGAACAGCACGATTCCAGCCGCCACCGATACGTTCAGACTCCCGACGTGCCCGCGCATCGGAATCGCGGCCAGGTAGTCGCACCGTTCCCGTACCAGCCGGCGAAGCCCTGTCCCTTCCGCGCCGAGCACAATCGCGCACGGCATGGTGAAATCGATCGCGTCGTAAGCCGTCGTCCCCTCGCCGGCCAGACCAATCGTCCAGACGCCGCCGTCCTTCAGTTCCTCGATCGCGCGCGCGATGTTGACGACCTCCGCGATCCTCACGTGGGCCACCGCGCCCGCCGACGCCTTCGCGGCTGCGCCGCCAAACGACGCGGAACGCCGGCTCTGCACCACGACGCCGTCGGCCCCCGCCGCGTCCGCCGTCCGGAGGATCGCGCCAAGGTTGTGCGGATCCTCGATCCCGTCGAGCACGACGATCAGAGGAACGTCCGCCGCGCCGTGCACCAGCTCGGCGACACTGAAATCCCTTGACGCATCGTCGACGTCGGCGACGACGCCTTGATGAACGCCGCCCGGCGCCATCCGCGCGAGCACGTTCGCCGGAACCCGCTCGACGCGCACACCCCGCTGCGACGCAAGGGCCAGCAGCTCGCGCAGCCGATCTCCGCCTCGATCGCCGACGCGCAACACCTTGACCCGCCCGGCGCGGAGCGCTTCGAGCACGGGGTTGATGCCGTAGACGATCACGGCCTGCCGCCCAGACGCCGGTCCGGATCGTTCAGTTGACCGCGCAGGCCAGGAGGAGAAGCGGGCCGCACGAGCAGGGGGTTCATTCAGTTTATCGGAGTGCGCAGACGCGACGCGAACTCAGCCGCGCGCTCGCGCGCGGCGATGATCCGTCGAAGGCCGGATTCCGCCAGCCGCGCGCCGCGCTCGATGGCCGGCACCGCTACGTCGAGCTCCAGCCCTTCGGGTTCGCCGGTGAGCACGACCCGAATCGGGTGAAGGAGCGCCTTCCCCTTCTGGCCGCTGCGCTCTCGGACCCTCGCGGCGACCGCTCGAAAGGCATCGCGGTCGAGCATCGGCGCCGCACTCTCGAGTTCAGCGGCAAGCGCCTCGACGACGGCCGACGAGGCGGCCGCTTCAGCGCGAACGTGCGGCTGCGCGAGGGCACGCTGGGCCGAATAGTCGAAAAGGAATCGAAGCCGGCCGGGGATCTGCTCCAGCCGATCGACCGATGCCGCAGCGGGAGCGACGGCGAACGCCAGGAACTCGAGATCCGCGCCAGTGAGCCCGGCAATCCAGCCCTCCCGCTGCAGGTACGGCACGGCGAGGCTGGCAAGCCGGGCCGGAGCCGCTGCCTTCAGATAGTGACGATTCACCCACGCGAGCTTCTCGACGTCGAAGACGCCCGCGCTGTGACCGACGTCCTCGAGCCGGAATCGCCTCGCCAGCTCCTCAATCGGCAGCAGCTCTTCGTTCCCGCCCGGTGACCAGCCGATTAGCGCCAGATAGTTCGTGAGCGCTTCGGGCAGGTACCCGCGCGCGCGGAACTCGGCGACCGACGTCGCGCCGTGCCGCTTCGACAACGGTGCGTGATCGGGTCCCATCACCAGCGAGACGTGGGCAAACGTCGGCGGCCGCCAGCCGAACGCCTCGTAGAGCAGAATCTGCCGCGGCGTGTTCGAGATGTGATCCTCTCCCCGGATCACGTGCGTGATCTGCATCAGGGCATCGTCGACGACCACCGCGAAGTTGTACGCGGGGATGCCGTCGGAACGCAGCAGCACCGGGTCGCCGATGACGTCGGTGTCGAACGCGACCTCACCGCGCACGATGTCCTCGAAGAGAACCGTGCGATCCTCGGGGACCCGCAGGCGGATGACGGCCTTCTCGCCGCCGTCCACGCGGCGGCGTGCAACGTCCCTTGGGATGTCCCGGCAGCGTCCTGCGTACTTCGGAGGACGGCCTGCGCCCAGCGCGGCCCGCCGGTCGGCTTCGAGCTGCTCGGTCGAACAGAAGCAGTGATACGCATGGCCAGCGGCCATGAGCTCCCCCGCATGCGCGCGATAGATGTGAAGCCGCTCCGACTGACGGTAGGGGCCACGATCCCCACCGGCCTCCACCCCTTCGGTCCACGTCAGCCCCATCCATCGCAGATCCTCGAGAATCGCCCGCTCCGACTCGCGCGTCGAACGCTCGGCATCCGTATCCTCGATCCGCACGATGAACGTCCCGCCGCTGCCGCGGGCGAGCAGCCAGTTGAAGAGCGCCGTTCGCGCGTTGCCGACGTGGAGTTGGCCGGTGGGGCTGGGGGCGAATCGGAGTCTCACGTCAGAAGTCAGAAGTCAGAAGTCAGAAGTCAGGGGTTAGCGATACGTTGAAGCAGGGCCGACGCATACGCGGCAATCGACTCGCCGGCGCCGATGGAGTCCACGCCTTCATTTGTTTTTCCCTTCACACTGACTTGTGACACCGCGCAGCCGAGCGCCGCAGCCACGTTCGCCCGCATGGCGTCCACGTGAGGCGCCAGTCTGGGCTGCTGGGCGACGACCGTGACGTCGACGTTGACGACCACGTAGCCCGTGTCGCGGACCACGCCGGCCGCCCTGCGAAGCAGGTCGATGCTGTTCGCGTTCTTCCAGGCCGCATCGGTATCGGGGAAGTGACGGCCGATGTCGCCGGCGCCGGCCGCCCCGAGCACGGCGTCCGTCACGGCATGGCAGACGGCATCGGCATCCGAGTGCCCGAGCAGCCCCTTCGGAAAGGGAATCGTGACGCCGCCGAGCACGAGCGGGCGTCCGTCGACCAGCCGATGCAGGTCGTAGCCGTTCCCGATGCGCAGCGAGGACACCGTCAATCCACCGAGGAGATGCTCCGCCATGGCGAGATCCTCGGCCGTCGTGATCTTCAGATTGCGGGGATCGCCTTCCACGAGGCGGACCTGGTGCCCGGCACGCTCGGCCAGCATCGCTTCGTCCGTCGCATCGCCGCCGGATGCCGCATCGCCGCGCAGAAGCGCGTCGCGCAACACCGCGACTCGAAACGCCTGTGGCGTCTGTGCCAAGTAAATCTCTTCCCGCGGCAGCGTCTCCGCGATGAGGCCCCTGGCATCACCGCGCTTGATCGTATCGCGCGCGCGCACGGCGGCAATCGCCGCGCCGGTCTCGACGGCGGCTTCGACGGCCCGCTGAATCAACGCACCGCTCACGAGCGGGCGCGCAGCGTCGTGAATCACCACGACGTCCGCGCTTCCCTCGACGCGGGCGAACGCGCGCGCCACGGAATCCTGACGGCGCGCCCCACCTTCGACGAGGTGGACGGGCTTGCGAGCCGCGCGCAGGTACTCCGGCGGCGCCGCGATCAGCTCCCCGGGCAGGGCGACGACGACCTCGTGAACGAGGGGGCTCTCGAGGAATGCGTCGAGACTGCGCTGGAGGATCGGCCGGCCGGCCAGCTCGAGGAGCTGCTTCGGACGATCGGCGCCGAGCCGGACGCCGCGTCCGCCAGCGGCAAGGATTGCGGAGACACGCACGTCAGTCAGCCAGCCACAGGCTACAGGCTACAAGCTACCGGCTGTGAGCTACAACCTTCAATCGTACCGCCGTAGACTGGGGCGGCCCATGAATCTCCGGCCGGCAGTTCTCGCCGTGGCGGTCGTCGCGGCCGCACTGGCGTGCGGCAGCGATCCGCGCCCGGTGCTGACGTTCTCGGGCAGCGCCGTCGGGGCGGAGGGCGATGTCATCCGCACGCAGCTTGCGCGCTTCGCCACGAGCCACCCGGACGTGCGCGTGGAGCTCCGCGTCACACCGGATGCGGCCGATCAGCGGCATCAGCTCTACGTCCAGTGGCTGAACGCCCGCGCCCCCGAACCGGACGTCGTCCAGCTGGACATCATCTGGACCGCGGAGTTCGCCGCCGCGGACTGGATCAGGCCGCTCACGGTTGCCGAGGCGGATGCCGGGGACTTCTTCTCCGCCGCGCTCGAGGCAAGCCGCTGGCGGGGACGGTTATACGCGTTGCCCTGGTTCATGGACGCCGGCCTGTTGTACCGGCGCACCGATCTCGTGGAGCGCGAGCCGGCGACGCTCGACGACCTTCGGCGCGACGCCCTCATGGCGCTGGCATCCGGCGGCGCTCGCTCCGGCATTCTGTGGCAAGGTGCGCGCTATGAAGGTCTCGTTACCGTATTCCTCGAGCATCTCACCGCGTTCGGCGGCGCCATCCTCGACGCCACCGGACGTGTGGTGGTCGATGCTCCGCCGGCGGTCCGCGCCCTGAGGTTCATGCGCGACGCGATCCATATCGACGGCATCGTGCCCGAGGCGGTGCTCAGCTGGCAGGAAGAACAGGTGCGCTTCGCATTCCAGAACGGCCAGGCGCCGTTCATGCGCAACTGGCCGTACGCATGGGCGCTGCTGCAGGATCCGGAGACGTCGGCGGTCGCGGGACGGATCGCCGTCTCGCGTTTTCCCGCGGCGGAGGGAGGCACCCAGGCCGCCGCGCTGGGAGGCGCGCAGCTCGCAGTCAACCGGCACACGACCGAGCCCGAGCTCGCCGAGGCGCTCGCCCGGTTTCTGACGGAACCGGCACAGATGCTCGAGCGGGCGCAGATCGCGTCGCAGCTCCCGGCTCGACGATCGGTCTACGACTCAGCGGAGCTGGCTGCCGCGCTCCCGATTCCGGTCGCCGACGTGCGGCGAGTCCTCGAGTCAGCGGTCCCGCGTCCGGTCACGCCGGTGTATACCGAACTCTCCGAGCTGCTGCAGGTGCGGCTGCACCGGGCGCTCACCAGGCAGCAGGAGCCCGCCGACGCCCTTCGCGATGCCGCCCGTGAGATCGAAGCACTGTTCGAACGCTCCGGCCTTGCCGCAGGGGCCGCGCCGTGAACGCCACCCATCCGTCAGCGGGGCGCCCCTTGACGGGGCGCCGCCAGTCCGTCGCCCAGCGGACGGAGTCCCGGCTGGCGATCCTCCTCGTGTCTCCGACCATGATGCTGATGGCG
>JAICQE010000221.1 GCA_025938035.1 Vicinamibacteria bacterium | reverse complement strand
TACAAGAACGGATTCGTCGTCGCCTGCGGGCGAACGCGCGAAGCGGTGGTCATCGACCCTGGCGATGAAGTCGATCAGCTGCTGGGTGCAGTGCGCGATCTCGACGTTCAGGTTCAGACGATTCTGCTGACGCACGCCCACGTCGATCACATCCCCGGCGTGGCGGCGGCGAAGGAGGCCTTCGACGTCCCGGTGGATCTGCATCGCGACGTTCAGTTGCTGTACGACATGGCGGTCCAGCAGGGCGCGATGTTCGGCTTCAAAGTCCGGCAGCCGCCGCCCGTGGATACCTATTACGATTCGACCGCGGTTTCATTCGGCGACTACGAGGCGCGAGTCCATCACACGCCCGGCCACTGCCCCGGCGGTGTGTGCCTCGATGTCGGCAAAGCCGGGGAAGGTCGGCACCTGTTCGTCGGCGACACGCTGTTTGCCGGCTCCATTGGCCGTACGGATCTGCCGGGGGGCGACTATGGCGTGCTGATGCGGTCGATCACCGGAGTGCTCTTCCCGCTCGGAGACGACGCGATCGTGCACCCGGGGCACGGCCCGGATACGACCATCGGCCGCGAGCGCGCGACGAACCCGTTTGTGCTGGAGTACTTGAGGTCCGCCTAAAGGCGGACACTACGTACGTTATTCGGTGTCGCGCAGCGCGACGACCTCGACGCGGCCGATCTGCACCTTGTCTCCGGACGCCAGCCGCGCCACGTCCGTCCGCTGACCGTTGACGAACGTTCCGTTCGTACTCTCGAGGTCGCGGACCTCGAGCCCGCCGTCCGGCATCGACGTAAATCGGCAATGGACGCGCGAGACCAGCGCCGCGTCGACGATGAAGTCCGCGCCCGTGGCGCGTCCCAGCGTGCGGACCGTGCCGGGCATGATTCGAAACGTTTTTTCAGGAATACCCTCGGTAACCGTTCGCAGCACCCACATGGCTCTTCCGTCCGTATATACCCTCTGGAGACGTCCGCCGCGGCAACTTTCCCGCCGCCCTGGTCGTCAACAACCCGTGATGAAGAAATCGAAAAAACGAAGCCTGATCGCCGCCATTGTCGTGATCCTCGCCGTCGCCGCCGCCTGGGGATTTTCGACGCTGCGCGGCGCCTCATCGACGATCGATCCGGCGCGGCTGGCCACGGTCGAGCGCGCCACGATGACGCGCTCTGTTGTCGCCACCGGCAAGATCGAGCCCATTACCAAAGTCGAAATCAAATCCAAGGCGAACGGCATCATCGAGAAGCTGTTCGTGGACGTCGATCAGGTGGTGATGCCGGGACAGGTGCTCGCCGAGCTCGACCGGGAGAATCTTACCGCACGCGTACGTGAGGCGCGGGCGAACCTGCAGGCCGCGGAAGCGGCGCACACCGCCGCGGTGGCCCAGCTGAAGAAGAACGAAGTCGAAGCCGAGGCGCCCGACGTCGCGTTCGCGCGCCGCAACTTCGAACGCGCGAAGCAACTGGCGGCTCAGAAGCTCGTTGCCGCATCGACGCTCGACGAGGCGCTCAGCGCGCTCGAGCAGGCGGAGAACCGTCAGCGCGCCGCCGCGGGGCAGCTCGCCGTCGCTCAGGCGCGCGTGACGGAGGCGTCGGCAAACGTCGCGCAGGCTCGCGCCGCCGTGGAGCGTGCCGAGGAAGAGCTCGCCAATGCCACCATCCGGGCGCCGATCCGCGCCACCGTGCTGACGCGCGACGTGGAAATCGGCAGCCCCGTCTCGTCCATCCTCAATCTCGGCGCCAACGCGACGCTGGTGATGACGCTCGGCGACATCGACGAGGTGTTCGTCCGCGGCAAAGTCGACGAAGCGGACATCGGCCGCGTCCGGCTCGGACAGCGCGCGCGGATCTCGACGGAGACGTTCCGCGATCGGGCCTTCGAGGGACGGGTCACGCAGATTTCGCCGATTGGCGTCGAGAAGGACAACGTCACCACGTTCGAAGTGGACGTGTCGATCGACAACGCCAGCAAGGAACTCAAGGCGAATATGACCGCCAACGCCGAGATCGTCCTCGAGGAATTGCCGAACTCCCTGCTGCTGGCAGAGGGCGCGGTCGTCTACGACGCCCAACGCCGGGCTTTTGTGGACATCGTCGATGCCGCGGAACCGACGGGCCGGCGCCGTGTGCCGGTCAAGGTTGGAGTCGGCAACGGCACGCGCATCCAGATTCTCGAGGGCCTCGAGGAAGGCGACAAGGTCGTTCTCCCCGGGTAGGGGTCGAGCGCGTGCGCGAAGCCATCACGCAGGTCTTTCAGAACCTCCGCGCCAACAAGCTCCGCAGCTTCCTGACGATGTTCGGGATCCTGTGGGGCGTGATCTCGGTAGTAGTCCTTTCCGCCACGGGCGAGGGATTCCAGCGCGGCAATCAGCACGTGCTCGAGGAGCTGGGCCGGAACGTCGCCATCGTCTGGCCGGGCCGGACGTCCATTCAGGCCGGCGGCGAACGTGCCGGCCGCCGCATCATGTTCACCATCGACGACGTGCGGGCGCTCCAGCGCGAGACGAGCATGATTCGCGTCGCCAGCCCGGAAATCAATCGCTCGGCGTCGATCAAGAGCGCTTATAACGCCGCGTCCCTGTCGGTTCATGGCGTCGAGCCGCAATACCAGGAAATCAGGACCATCGACATCGAGCGCGGCCGCGGGCTCCGGTTCTCGGACGAGGAACAGGCGCTGCGAGTCGCCGTCATCGGCGCCGACGCCAGCAGGCAGTTGTTCGGGAGCCGCGAGAGCCTCGGCGAGATCATCAGGCTCAACGGCATTCCATATACCGTGATCGGCAGGATCCGGAAGAAAGACCAGGACAGCAGTTACAGCGGCCCGGACAACGACAAGGTGTTCGTGCCGTTCTCCGCGATGTCGCGCGACCTGCCTCGTGTGGGAGCTCCGGCGGGCACGCTGTCCCAGATCATCGTGGCGCCGCAGCAGAAGGTGATCGACCAGCTGCCGCGCGTGCTCGAAAGCCGAACTGGCCGGATCGAGGACATCGACTGGCCGCTCGAACGGGAGATTCGGCGCATTCTGGCGCCGCGTCATCGCTTCGACGCGGAGGACCGGAACGCCATCGCGGTCTGGGACACGACGCTCGAGACGTTGCTGTTCGGGCGAATGATTCAGACGATGAAGCAGTTCTTCCGCGCGGTGGGATTCGTCACGCTGGCGCTCGGAGGAATCGGCGTCATGAACATCATGCTCGTCGCCGTGCGCGAGCGGACGCGCGAGATCGGCGTGCGCAAGGCGTTGGGCGCGACGACGCGCCACGTGCAGCGGCAGTTCTTTCTCGAGGGCTTTCTGCTGACGATGTTCAGCGGTGCGATCGGATTCGCCGCGGCGCTTGCATTATGCGCGGCGGTCAATCTGCTGCCGATGCCGACGAGGTTCGAGGGAATGATCCTGACCTGGCAGGCGGGCACATGGGCGGTGGCCGTGCTCACGTTCATCGGCGTGGCGACGTCGACATATCCAGCGCGTCGAGCGGCGCTGCTTCCGCCCGTCGAGGCGCTGAGGTTCGAAGCGTGAGCGGACGGTTTCGGGTCGTCCGCGAGATCGGGCGCGAGGCCGTCGTCGGCCTCGTGCGCAATCGCGTGCGCGCCGGGCTCTCGATGCTCGGCATCTCGTGGGGCATCGTTTCCGTCGTCGTTCTCCTGGCCTACGGCGAAGGGTTCAATCAGGCGCTCCAGCGTGGATTTCAGGGTGCGTTCGGCGACGGCGTCAGCATCGTCTTCGCCGGTCAGACCAGCATGCAGGCGGGCGGCGAACGGGCGGGCAGGCCGGTCCGTTTTCGATTGACCGATCTCGAGATCCTCGACGAGATGCCGCTCATCAAGGACTGGAGCCCCGAATACATGCGGGACCTTCCAGTCTCATGGGGCACCAGGCTTGCCAGTTACCGCGTCCGAGGTGTCGCACCGGCGTACGAAAAGATGCGGACGCAGCCGGCCGCAGCTGGCCGGTTCATCGATGCCGAGGACGTGCGGCTGCAGCGGCGCGTAGTCTTTCTCGGCAGCACAGTGGCCCTCAAGTTGTTCGGCAACGTGCCGGCGGTCGGCGAGACGGTACGCATCCAGGGGATGGCGTTCGAGGTCATCGGCGTCCAGAAAGAGAAGGTGCAGCTCTCGAGTTACGGGCGCCCGGACAAGGAAAGCGTGTTCATCCCGTACACGACCGCCGGGCAGCTGTGGAACACCGAGTTCGTCAACGTGCTGGTGTATCAGGCCGTCGATGCGACGCTGGACAGCAGGGCGACGCAGCAGGTGCGTGAAGCGCTTGCCAAGCGTTTGCGCTTCAACCCCGCCGACGAACGGGCCCTCAGGGTCTCCGGCTCGGCGGAATCGCAGGAGATCGCCGGCGGTATCGTGCTCGGCCTGAAGCTGGTGCTGACGTTCATTGGCGTGCTGACGCTGGCGATTGGCGGCGTCGGCGTGATGAACATCATGTTCGTTTCGGTGACCGAGCGGACGCGCGAAATCGGACTGCGCAAGGCGCTTGGCGCGCGAAAGGGATCGATTCTGCTGCAGTTCATGCTCGAAGGACTGGCGACGACGTTCGCCGGCGGCGCGGCCGGAGTGGCGATCTCCTATGCGCTGGTCTGGCTGATCAGCCCGCGCCCGTTCCTCTCTGAGCTCCTCGACGATGCCACACGGACCGCGGACATTTATCTACTGCTGACAGCCGAGCTCGTGGGAATCTGCGCGGGCATCCTGATCTTCGTCGGCATGATCAGCTCGTTCCTGCCGGCGCTGCGCGCGGCACGTCTGGATCCGATCGAGGCTTTGCGTTATGAGTAGGTTCAGGAGGTTCAATAGGTTCAAGAGGTTCAAGAGGTTCAATGGGTTCGGGGGCGTCGTGATCGGACTCGCCACGCTGATTCGGAACGTCTACCGCGTGCAGTACTCACAGCTGGCCGGTGGGCCGGAGTGGCTGGAGACCGAACGCTGGGACATCCTTGCCACCGGCGCGGGCGCCG
>JAICQE010000129.1 GCA_025938035.1 Vicinamibacteria bacterium | reverse complement strand
TGCTCGACGAGCTGCGGGGCATCGCACTGCTGCGTGGCTTCCGTGGGGCGCCGATGGCCGACGAAGCCGCTCTGCGGGACGTCGTCCTCCGCGTCTCGGCCCTGCTCGAACTGTGCCCCGAGATTCAGGAGCTCGACCTCAACCCCGTCATCGTGTCGGCGGCCGGGGCAACGGCCGTTGACGCACGCGTGCGCATCGTGCCTGCCGGTTGACATCGAGGCGCGAACGATTTCGCGGATCCACGAAAGTTTTCCCACCTCCGCCGGTGCTGTGGCCGACAGGCAGGCCAATACCCTGTGGCATCGCACCTGCTGAAGAAGTCATGGAGATCCGTCCATGCCTGCGAGCGCGCCCGCGACATTACACGACCCGATCGTCCGGGCGATGCCCGTTTTCACGGCCCGGGCGCTCACCAAGGTGTACCAAGTGGGCGAGGTTCGCATTGAGGCGCTCCGTGGCGTCGACTTCGACCTCGCGCCCGGTGAACTGGTGGTGCTCCTTGGACCTTCCGGCTCCGGCAAGTCGACGCTGCTCAACATCCTCGGCGGACTCGACCTGCCGACCACCGGCGAGGTGATCTACGCCGACCAGAACCTCACCACAGCGACGGAGGCCGCCCTCACCGAGTACCGGCGATTCCATGTCGGGTTCGTCTTCCAGTTCTACAACCTGATTCCCAGCCTGACGGCTCGTGAGAACGTCGCGCTGGTGACGGAGCTCGTCGACCGTCCCATGCCGCCCGAAGACGCACTGGCGCTGGTCGGCCTCGGCCACCGCCTGAATCACTTCCCTGCGCAGTTGTCGGGCGGTGAGCAGCAGCGCGTCGCGATCGCACGGGCCATCGCCAAGCAGCCATCCGTGCTCCTCTGCGACGAACCCACAGGCGCGCTCGACATCACCACAGGAGTGGTGGTCCTGGAGGCGCTCGAGCGCGTCAACCGGGAGCTTGGGACCGCCACCGTCGTCATTACGCACAACGCAGCGATCGCCGGCATGGCCGATCGCGTGGTTCGGCTGGCCGACGGACGGGTGGTCGGCATCGAGACGCACGCACACAAGGCCGGAGCAAGGGATCTGCAATGGTGACGATGCCTGCATGGATCGATATGCTCAACCGCAAGCTGCTGCGCGATCTGTGGAGCATGAAAGGACAGGCGGCGGCGATTGCTGCGGTCATGGCCGCGGGCGTGACGATGTTCGTCGCCTACTTCTCGAACTTCGAGTCGCTGCAGCGAGCGCGGGCGACGTACTACGAGGAGGCGCGCTTCGCGCACGTGTTCGCGTCCCTCAAGCGCGCACCGTCTCACCTCGACGGGCGGCTCAGGGCCCTTCCGGGGGTTCACGACGTCGCCACCCGCGTCGTCGTGGACGTCACGCTCGATGTCGCCGGCATGCCCGAACCGGCAACAGGCCGGCTGATTTCGATTCCAGACCGGGGCCGCCCGCCTCTCAATGACGTCTTCCTGCGCCGGGGCCGCTGGCCCGACGCGTCGCGGCCCGACGAAGTCCTCGCCAGCGAGCTGTTCTGCGAGTCGCACAATCTCCGTCCCGGCGATCGCGTCGGCGCGCTGATCAATGGGCGCCGTCGTGAACTGACCATTGTCGGCGTAGCGCTGTCTCCGGAATACGTCTACGCGATCGCGCCGGGAGAGATGTTTCCCGATACCCGGCGATTTGGCGTTTTCTGGATGAACCGCCGCAGCCTTGGCGCCGCCTTCGACATGGAAGGAGGCTTCAACGAGGTCTCGCTGAGCCTCTCGGGGGACGCATCAGAGGCCGACGTTCTGGCGGGGGTCGATCGGCTGTTGGAGCCCTACGGCGGCCGCGGCGCGATCCCCCAATCGCTGCAGATGTCGGCGTGGACGCTCGACAACGAGCTCACCCAGCTCCAGACCTTCGGACTTCTGATTCCGGCCATCTTCCTTGGCGTCGCGGCGTTCGTGCTGCATGTGGCGCTGACGCGCGCGCTCGGGCTGCAGCGGACGCAGATCGCGGCGCTCAAGGCGCTTGGCTACTCCAATCCTGCGGTCGGCTGGCATTACGTCAAGTGGGCGCTCGTCATCGCGAGTGTGGCGGCGATCACCGGCGTCGCGACTGGCGCATGGCTCGGGTCGAATCTGATCATCCTCTACAACGAGTTCTTTCGCTTTCCGACGCTCACGTATCACCTTTCCCCCGCGCTCGCGCTGCTGGCAATCGCCGGCAGCCTGCTCATCGCCGGCCTGGGCGCGCAGGCGGCCGTGCGCCGGGCCGTACGCATCCCGCCCGCCGAGGCAATGCGACCGGAACCGCCGGCGCGGTATCGCCGGAGCCTGCTCGAGGCGCGATGGCGCCCGCTTCGGCTGTCGTTCACGATGCGCATGGTCGTGCGCGCGATCGAGCGGCAACCGGTCAAGGCGCTGGCGTCTGTGACCGGCATCGCGTTCGCGGTCGCGGTCCTCTTCGTCGGCCTGGCCTTCATCGACGTGATGAATACGCTCATCGAGGAGCAGTTCAGCATGACCATGCGGCAGGACGCGACTCTCACCTTCGTTGAGCCGCTGGCCGCGCGGGTCTCGCACGAGGTCGCCCGCCTGCCGGGCGTCCTGGACATCGAGACCGCGCGAATCGTCCCGGCGCGGCTTCGCGCAGGTACACGGTCGCGGACGCTGGCGGTTACCGGACTGGCGCCGGCGCCGCACCTGACGCGCGTGATCGACCGCCGGCGCGGCGCGATCGAGCTGCCCGTACAGGGTGTGCTCCTCTCGCAAATGCTCGGCGACATCCTGTCGGTGCGCGCCGGAGACACCCTGTATGTCGAAATCCTGGAGGGCCGCCGTCCGGTGCGCGCGGTAACCGTCGCCGGACTGGTGGACGACAGTCTCGGTCTTCAGGCGTACATGCGGCTCGAGCCGCTACATCGGATGCTACGCGAAGGGAACACCGTCTCGAGCGTCGCGCTGACCCTGGACCCCGCTGCGCGCGGTCGCTTCTATGCGGCGGTCAAGACGAGGCCGGCGATCGCCGGGGTCGCGATGCGCGATACGGCGCTGCAGAACTTCCGGGACACGATGGCCGAGCACATGAACCTGTCGATTTTCATCAACGTTGCCTTCGCCGCGATCATCGCCTTCGGCGTCGTCTACAACTCGGCGCGGGTGTCACTGTCGGAGCGGAGCCGCGATCTGGCCAGCCTGCGCGTCCTTGGATTTACGCGCGCGGAGATCTCACTGATTCTGCTGGGCGAGATTGCCATCCTGACGGTCGTGGCGCTGCCGGTCGGCATTGGCATCGGGTACCTGTTCGGCGAGCTCATCATGGCGGTCTTCACGAACGAGGTGTACCGCCTCTCCTTCGTCGCGGCGCCCGCAACGATGGCGTGGACGTGGCTCACGGTCATCGCCGCCACGATGGTGTCGGGGCTGCTGGTGCGGCGCCGCCTCGATCGGCTCGATCTTGTGGGCGTTCTCAAGGCGCCGGAGTGATTGTGATGCTGCGAGTACTGACGGACCGCCGCGTGCTGCTCTCGACCGCCGTCATCGGCGGCCTCGTACTGGTCGCCCTGTGGCCGACGCCAGTGCCCGTCGACCTGGCCGGCGTCACGCGCGGTCCGCTCGTCGTCACGATCGACGAGGAAGGCCGCACCCGTGTCCGCGATCGCTTCGTCATCGCCGCGCCTGTCGCCGGACGCGTGCTGCGCATCGAGCTCGAACCCGGCGACCGCGTCGCCGCGGGTGACGTCGTCGCACGGTTGCGGCCTGAGGCACCATCGCTGCTCGACGCGAGGACACGAGCCGAGGCCGTCGCCGCCGTGCAGATCGCCGAGGCCTCGGTCGGACGGGCTCGCGCCGAGGAACAACGGGCGCGTACCGCGCTCATTCAGGCACAGCGCGAACTCACTCGCGTTCGCACACTGACCGCAGCCGGCGCCACCGCCACGCAGGATCTCGAGGCACGCGAGACGGATGCCGCGCTTGCCGCCGAGGCCGTCGACGCGGCGGTGTTTGCCGTTCGCACCGCGTCCGCCGAGGTTGAGCGGGCACGGGCCCGAGCCGCCGCGCCGGTGGAGCGACGGGCGGAGGAGATCGTCGCGGTCAGGGCGCCGGTCGCTGGCGTCGTGCTCAAGCGGCTCCGCGAGAGCGAGAGCGTCGTTCCGGCCGGAGAACCGCTCATCGAGATCGGCGATCCGCGGCAGATGGAAATCGTCGCCGACCTGTTGTCAACCGATGCGGTCCGCGTCCGACCAGGCGCCCGCGCGACGGTCGAGGAGTGGGGCGGTGACGGGGTGCTCTCCGCGACCGTCAGGCGCGTCGAACCAGGCGGTTTCACCAAGGTGTCGGCGCTCGGCGTCGAGGAGCAGCGCGTGAACGTCGTGCTGGACCTGAACGCCCACGGCGAGGACTGCGCGGTCCTGGGGGACGCGTATCGCGTGGAAACACGCATCGTCCTCTGGGAAGCGGAAAAGGTATTGAAGGTCCCGACGAACGCATTGTTCCGCCACGACACGCGTTGGGCAGTCTACGTCGCCGCCGAAGGTCGTGCGCGGCTGACGGTCGTCGAACTGGGCCACCAGACCGGTCAGGAGGCTGAGGTCACGTCGGGGTTATCCGAAGGCGCGATGGTCATCGTTCACCCTGGCGACTTGCTGCATGACGGCTCCCGTATCATCCAGCGCGCCGGCCGCTGAAGGCTGCATGCTCCCTCCGAACGATGCGACACACGGTCCCGCCGGGCGCCCGGAGCTTCCGCACCAGCACCACGTCGAGCTCGCCGCCGAGCGCCTCGGCGATGGTCTGCGCCATCGGCACGGCACCCCGCGGTACTCCGAGGACCAGGGGGTTCTGTCCCCGGTAGGCGGCCAGCCTGCCGGCCAGCTGCGTCGCCGCGTCATTGCGATTCTTCAATCGCATCGCAGAATTCCAGTCTCCCGCGAGCTAATACGCGAGGTACACCATGGCGAGCAGCAGGATCAGCAGCGCGAAGATGAGTGTCCACGCGCTCCATCCGATCGTGCGTAGCTTGGTCTGCATCACTCCCCCTCCTCCGGTGATCGATCTCCTCGAGGGGCAATTGCCATACCAGCAAACAGATGTCGCCCGCTCTCCCACCAGAACCTGATTGCACGGCGATGGCGGCGGCGGCGACAGCGAAGACGACGACCGGCCAGACCAGTTGTTTCTTCACGCCAGACGTTGACGCACGTGCCGTACCGGCACCCCGTCGGGGCGAAAGGACGTGACCGGCCAGGCGACACACGCGCCCGGCCGCGCCGATGCGAATTAGTCGCAGCGCGGCGTTAAGTAGTTGGCCAACGAGCCAACTAGCCCAGGAGGTTGTCGAGCGCCATCATCACGGCGAAACCGCCGATGAATCCGAGCGTGGCAACGTCGGTCGTGCCGCTGCGAACGGTTTCAGGTATCAGCTCCTCGATCACGACGTAGAGCATGGCGCCGGCGGCGAAGGCCATCCCGTATGGGAGCGCGGTGCTCGAGAACAACACGACCCCCGCTCCCAGCACACCGGCGACAGGCTCGACAATCGCAGACAGCTGGCCCCAGAAGAACGCCCATCCGCGGCTCATCCCGCCGCGATGCAGCGGCAGCGCGATCGCGAGCCCTTCGGGCACGTTCTGAAGACCGATGCCGATGGCCAGCGCCGTCGCCGCACCGATGTCCCCGCCTCCGAACCGCACACCCACGGCCAGACCTTCCGGAAAATTGTGGAGCGTGATCGCCAGCATCAGCAGCGTCGATCGCTGCCAGGCGACACGCGGTCCCTCCGTCGTCGCTTCGTCGGGAAACTCACTGTGGAGATGCGGCAACAGCTGGTCAGCTACATAGATGAACCCGCCACCTGCCAGCAGACCGGCCACAGCCGCGAACACCCCGCCGGTTTCGATGGAAGGGACCAACAGCGACCAGCACGAGGCGGCCACCATCACGCCGCCCGCGAACCCCATCATCGCGTCCATCAGGCGGCGCGGTGCGCTGCGGAAAAGGAATACCGGCAGCGTGCCGATGGCCGTCAGCGCATAGGTGCCAAGCGTCGCCACGAAGGCCTGCGCCACTGGATCGGCCGCACGAAAGACGTCGACAAAGGAGGCCACTGGCCTGATTGACTACCAACTATCCAACGAGCGAACTACCAATCCAGCTGTCACGCCGCCGTAATGTGCGGCACGGGCAGATGGTGTGCGCAGATCGCCTGCAGGGTCTCGACGACCGCCTCGTTGCGAACCGGCTTGCGTGCTCCGGCCGCAAGCACGATGTCGTTCATCGAGACGATGCCCGCGACGGCACCGCCGAACCCTGCGACCGGCAGCCGGCGGACCCGGTGCTGGCGCATCGTCTGAAGCGCGGACTCCACATCGTCGTCCGGGGCACAGGTGAAGACGGTCGTGCGCGCCACTTCTCCCACCGTGACCTGCGACGCCAGCCTGTTCCTCGTGGCAAGGGCGATGTACATGTCGCGGTCGGTGACAACGCCAACAAGCTTGCTCTCGTCGTCGACGACTGGGAGGATGCCGCAGTCGGCGTCGAGCATGAGCTTCGCCGCCGCCGCCAGGTTGGTGCCCCGCGAGCAAATGGCCGGCTCACGGGTCATGATGTCCTTGATCTTCATATCGGTGCTCCTCGAAATGCCGTTTGCAAACGGACGCGGCGCACGAGGTCACGTTCTGTGCCGGACACCTTCCGGAACAAATGAGCCTCCATTCTCGAATACGTGGCGGGCCGCCCGGCGGCCATGTATGGAAATTTCCCCGTGCTATCGTGAAATTCCGTACTGATCGCAGCGTGGCGTGCCAAGGCAGTTCCCATTGCCTCGTTCTCTTGCGCTTACGACGGGATTACAAGTACCGGGCAGGCCGCGTGCCGGATCACGTGATGCGTCGTGGACCCAAAGAGTCTCAAATCGAGCGCCCCGCGGCCGTGCACACCCATCACGATGAGGTCGGTGCCGTCGCGCGCGGCGCGTTCAAGCACCTTCCCGGCCGGTGAGCCACAGTCGACAACAGCCTCGATCGTCTGAGCGCCATGGCCAACCAGCGCGGCGAGCCGCCGGCGCGTTTCGGACTCGGTCGCGCGCGCGATGCCCTGCACGTCGACATTGGCAAGCATCGCGCTGTCGCGCAGCTCATACTCGATGTCGACGACGGCGAGTGCGGTCAGCCGGGCACCCGTCTCTTCGGCCATCCTGCGCGCGTCCGCGAAGGCGTTCATCGAGCTGGCTGAAAAATCGATCGGACACAGAATGCGCCTCAGGCGTGGCGTCGCGTCCGGCGCAATGTCCGGTGCGCGCGGCGGAACGACGAGCGTCGGGCACTTCACGGCGCGGATGACCTTTTCGGTGATGGAGCCGAGGACCATGTGCTGGAACCCAGAACGGCCGTGCGTGCCAAGAACCAGGAGATCGGCGCCGAGCCCGTTCTGCTCCTCGAGAATCGTCCGGTAGACGCGTTCCGCTTCCCGCACGACAAGATCGACAGAGACCGCTTTCGGCACGTTCGCGCACATCCTCTGCAGATCGACCCGTATGCGCTCCCGGTCGGCGGGGGAAAGCACCAGCGGCGGAACATCCATCGACGGCAGATTCGCGAAGACGTACAGCACGGTCAGCCGTGCCTGGTCCCGGTGCGCGATGGCGGCCGCGTGGTCGAGCGCGTGCTGCGAGGTGTCGGAGAAATCGACCGGACAGAGGACGTGCGTGAAGCGTGACATGGCGGAATCCCTCAACTGTCATCAGGCATGGCCTGTGCCACGTCTCGGCGCACCGTACTTTGCACGACGGTCACGGCCCGCCGTGACGGCCACGGAACTCCTCCCCGCTGCTGCGGACTATTTCGCGCGTCCCGGGCGAGGGAACACGGCACTCGCAGTCACGCGTGCGATCGTCGCTGGAATCGAGCTTGCGTCGCGATGTCACGAAAGGCAGCACGCATGACAACAATCTCGATCCCCGGACCGTTGCACCGGTACCCGGCGTGGACTCTCGTGACGTGGTTCCGTCGCCTGAGTGCGGCCGAGCACTGGGTGCACCAGGCACTCTGTGCCCTGACCGGTCACGATTTCCTGATCCATCGCGAACCGGGCCGGATTTGCCTGGAATGCACGCACTGCGGCCGGCAGACCCGCGGCTGGGCAATTGCGCCGCCGATCGGCCGACCAACAACACGTGCAGCGGCGCGGCCTCGCGGGGGAGTCGAACGTGCCGCCTGAAGCAATCTTCATCCGGTGGTTCGGCGAGCTGGGGCTTGCCGACGTCCCTCAGGTCGGTGGCAAGAACGCGTCGCTTGGCGAGCTGTACCAGCAGCTCTCTGGCGCGGGGGTGCGTGTGCCGAACGGTTTTGCGGTCACCGCCGACGCCTACCGCCACTTCATGCGCGTGTCCGGCCTCGCCGACAGCGTTTCGTCGATCCTGGGTGAATTGCGAGCGGGCGACCTGGCGGACCTCTCAGAACGAGGTCTCGCGATACGCCACGCGATCATGGCCGCAGACCTGCCGGCGGACCTGCAGGCAGCGATTTTCTCCGCGTACGACCAGCTCGGTGGCGGGTCATCAGTTGATGTGGCCGTGCGCAGTAGCGCCACGGCCGAGGATCTGCCCGACGCGAGCTTCGCCGGACAGCAGGAAACCTACCTGAACGTGCGCGGACGCGCGGCGCTTCTCGATGCGTGCCGCCGCTCCTTCGCGTCGCTGTTCACCGACCGCGCAATCTCGTACCGTGCTGACAAGGGATTCGGTCAGACCGACATTGCGCTGTCGATCGGCGTCCAGCGCATGGTGCGCTCCGACCTCGCCGTGTCGGGTGTCATGTTCACGCTCGATACGGAGAGCGGCTTTCCCGACGTGGTGCTGATCAACGCGTCATACGGCCTCGGCGAGCCGATCGTGCAGGGTTCCGTGACGCCCGACGAATACTACGTCTTCAAGCCGCCGCTCGAGCAGGATCTGCGACCGATTATCCGCAGGTCGATCGGCAGCAAGGAGTTCAAGCTGGTCTACGACGAGGGCGGAAGCCGCGGCGTCAAGCCGGTCCCCGTCGCGGCGGGTGATCGCGCGCGGCTCGCACTCACCGACGACGAGGTCCTGACGCTGGCACGCTGGGGTTGCGCGATCGAACGGCACTACAGCATGGCCCGCGGCACGGCGACGCCCATGGACATCGAGTGGGCCAAGGATGGCCAGACCGGCGAGCTCTTCATCGTCCAGGCGAGACCGGAAACCGTTCACGCGCACGCGGCGCTGCAGCAGCTCGAACAGTATTCGTTGCGCGGGCGCGGCCGCGTCCTCGTCTCCGGCCGCAGCATCGGCGCGAAGATTGCCGCCGGCCCGGTCCGCGTCATTCCGAATGCGTCAGATCTGCGGTTGTTCCAGCCCGGCGAGGTGCTCGTCACCGACAAAACGGATCCTGATTGGGAGCCGATCATGAAGAAGGCCGCCGCGATCGTCACGAATCGCGGCGGGCGCACATGCCACGCCGCAATCGTCAGCCGGGAGCTCGGCGTGCCGGCCATTGTCGGCACCGAGACGGCGACAACGGCGCTCGCCGACGGCCAGCGGGTCACCGTGTCGTGTGCGGAGGGCGACACCGGCTTCGTCTATGACGGGACGCTGCCGTTCGACGTGGAGCGCACCTCCCTGGCAGAGCTGCTGCCGACGCGGACGGACATCATGATGAACGTGGGCAACCCCGACGAAGCGTTTGCCCTCTCGTTCATCCCCAACGACGGCGTCGGCCTGGCGCGGCTCGAATTCATCATCAACACGAGCATCGGCGTGCACCCGATGGCGCTGGTCAGGTATTCGCAGCTGAGCGGCGACGCGCGCGCAGCGGTGGATCGTCTCACCGCCGGCTATGGCGACAAGCCTGCCTATTTCGTCGACAAGCTGGCCGAGGGCGTCGGCACGATCGCGGCGGCGTTCTATCCCAAGCGTGTCATCGTCCGCCTGAGCGACTTCAAGACCAACGAGTATGCGCGGCTGGCCGGCGGATCGGCGTTCGAGCCGACCGAAGAGAATCCGATGCTCGGCTTCCGCGGCGCATCCCGCTACTACGACGAGCGGTACCGGGAAGGATTCGCGCTTGAATGCCGCGCATTGAAGAAGGTGCGTGAAGAGATGGGCCTGCTGAATGTGCTCGTCATGGTGCCGTTCTGCCGGACGGTGGACGAGGCCAGGCTGGTGACCGAGGAGCTGGCGCGCAACGGTCTGCGCCGGCACGAGCACGGACTCGAGCTTTACATGATGGTCGAGATCCCGAGCAACGTGCTGCTTCTGCCGGCCTTCGCCGAGTATTTCGATGGCTTCTCCATCGGCTCCAACGACCTGACGCAGTTGACGCTTGGCGTCGATCGCGATTCGTCGCTCGTGGCGCACCTCTTCGACGAACGGAATCAGGCTGTCTACACGCTCGTTGCGCAGGCGATCCGGGAAGCACCCCGGCTGAACCGCAAGATTGGCCTGTGCGGTCAGGCGCCGAGCGATTATCCGGAGTTCGCGCGCTTCCTCGTCGAGTGCGGCATCGACAGCATGTCGTTGAATCCTGATGCCGTGCTGGCGGCGACGAAGCTGGTGGCGCAGGTCGAAGCGGAGACACCACACCCGGCCGCCGCATAGGCTTGAAGATTCAGCACGGCTGCGGAGAAATCCGCGGCTCAATGCGATCGCCTCTGTGATGGACGGCGAAACGCAGGTCACGTCATCGGCACATGAGTTGCTCCGGGGTCTGGAAACCACGTATGGAGAGTGCCCCGATGACATTCACCACCCGCCAGATTGGATCCCTTGTCCTGCGCGTGCAGGACGCATTTCTTGATTCACCGACACTGCAGGTCACGTTGCCGCAGGCGCAGCGCGCGTTCGGCATCGACGCCTTCACGTGCCACGCAGTGCTCGGCGCATTGGTGGAGGCCCACGTTCTGGCGCGCACGTGTGGCGGCGTCTACATGCGGAACCTTCCGAGACAGGCGCATGCCGCCTGAGGAGGAGCGTCATACAGCCTCTCGAACGGCGGACCTGAACGACGCAGTGGCATTCGCGGCGGCGGGCATCTCGAACTGCAGGCCGACCTAGGCTGAGTCCGTCCTCACACGGCGGCGCCGCTATCGCGTGGTTCGGGCTCGGCCAGGCCGTTTCGCGCATCCACGTCCAGACCCTAGGCGACAGCCTGTTCGCCGCCCATCACGGAGGGTGACGACGCTTCGACGATCACCCGTCCGTCCTGGACGGCGATCTGATAGTGAGTGCCCTCCTGCCAGCGCGCGCTGATCGGCAGCTTGACCCGCTCGTCGATGACGCGCTTGAGGAACCGCGCGCCGTAGGCCGGACTGTGCCCTTCACTGACCAGGCGGTCGAGCGCGTCGGCGTCGATCGAGACGGTCTTGCCCGCGCGGTTCATCGCGGCGGCCACGGTGTCCAGATACTGCGCAGCGATGCGGCGCGCCTCATCCGGATTCAAGGGCGAAAAGATCACGACATCATCAACGCGATTGAGAAACTCCGGTGAAAAGCGGCGCTCCATCTCGGTCCGCACGTCCGCCTGCACCTGCGCGACCGCCACCTCGCGCGCCAGGAACCCGAGCGGGTTTCTCAACTTCCGGAAATGCTCTGAACCGACGTTGGACGTCATGATGATGATGGCGTCGCTGAGATAGATGCGCTTGCCGCGGCCGTCGGTGAGCCATCCCTCGTCGAACGCCTGCAGGAACAGGTTCAACACGCTCGGATTGGCCTTTTCAACTTCGTCGAGCAGCACGACAGTGTAGGGGTTATCCGCGAGCTGGTTCGTCAGCAGCCCGCCGCGCTGGCTGCCGACGATGCCGCGCGGCATCCCAATGAGCTTGTCGGCAGCGGTCGGGTCCTGATACTCGGACATGTCGACGCGAATCATCCGCTTCTCGTCGCCGAACAGCGTCTCGGCGACCGCCTTTGCCAGCTCCGTCTTGCCGACTCCCGTCGGGCCCAGGAACAGAAGAACGCCGTCGGGTCGATCGAATCCGTCTTTGAGCGGCCCTTTGTTCAGCACCAGCCGCCTCGCCACCGCCGAGACCGCAGCCTCCTGGCCGACAACGCGGCGGCGGATGCGCGACTCGATGTCGCGGAAACGCGCGGAGACATCGCGGAACACCATGTCCTCGGGGATCTGCGCGGCATGCGAGATCACCGACACCACGTCGTCGCGTCGCACTTCCCACCGCCGATCGATTTCCGTCCGCACGGCGGCGGTATCGATCCATCCGATCACCTTGTCCGGCAGCCGGAGGTGGCGCACGTAGCGCGGCGACATCTCGAGCGCCGTGTCGAGCGCTTCGTCGAGGATGCGCACTCCATAATTCCGTTCGAGACGGGGACGGAGGTTGACGAGGATCCGGCGCGTCTCCTCGATCGTCGGCTCCGGAACGTAGACGCAGCGGAAACGCCGCGCCAGCGCCTCGTCCTCGAGGAAATGCTCCTTGTACTCGCCAAGCGTGGTCGCCGCGATCATCTTGATTTCGCCGCGGGCGAGCACCGCTTTCAGCATGTTGGCGGCATCGGACGGGGCGCCGAGCGCCGAACCGGCGCCAATCAGCGTGTGCGCCTCATCGACGAAGAGGATCAGGTTCGGCCGCTCTTTCAATTCGCGGATTACGTGCTGCAGTCGCTCCTCGAACATGCCGCGGAGCATCGTGCCGGCGACGAGCGCCTGCATCGGCAGGCTGACGATCTGGCAGTCGCGCAGACGGATCGGCACGCGCTCGGGCTGGTATTCGAGCAGACGCGCCAGCCCGTCCACAATGGCCGTCTTGCCCACGCCCGCCTCGCCGAGGAGCATCACCGAATTGGCCCGTTCACGGTGGCAGAGGACTTCGAGGACCTGCTGAATCTCCTGGTCGCGGCCGAAGACGGGTGGCAGCTTGTCCTGCCGGGCGAGCAGGTTCAGGTTCGTGGCGAACTGCTTCAAGTGAGCGGGGAGCTCGAAGCGCTTGAGGTACTGCTCCTCGCGCATCGCGCGTTCCCGCAGGACCACCGCAAACCGGCGGCCCACCTCGGCCGCGTCGACGGCGTGGCGGCGAAAGGCCGATGCGAGCGCACCGTGCGTATCGTCCAGCAGCGCGGCAAACAAGTCGGCCGGCGCGATGGCCTCGCGGCCGGCACGCGTCGCATGATGCAACGCGAGCCTCGCCAGCAGGCGAACATCCGGCGCAACGAGTGCGCCGTCGAGCGGGCCCGCGCTGACGCCCTCCTCGATCTCGGCGAGTATCACGCGAGGGTTCAGCCCGACTTCACGCGCCACGTCGACGAACACCTGCCACTCGATCTGTGCCAGCGCGAGGAACAAATGGTCGCCGGTTACGCCTGCATGTCCACGCCGGCGCGATTCGAGGGTGGCACGTTCGATCACTCGCTGCACCGCCTCGGTGAGCTTTCCCGGCGGAAGGTCAAGTTCGTCTGCCCACATGGCCTCGGATGCCCTCCGGATGTTCCGGGGTACAGGCAACGAACATGCCTCCACAATGATCGAAGACGATTCGCCCCGCGAGGCGGAGAAGCGCCGGCAGTGACCGCACGATCTGATGGGCCATGCGGAATTTTCCGCGCGGTGGGGACAAGATCACCGCGAGGATGTGTCAGGCGGGATAGGGCACGCGGGCCGCCGAACCGCGAGCGCGTGAGGGAACGACGGGCAGATAAATGAGGTATCGCTCCTCTCCGCGTCTGACAGAGATCCGCACGAACTCACCGCCCTTCAGCAGTTCCACACGGGTGCCGCCACGCGCCGGCACGGACGAC
>JAICQE010000139.1 GCA_025938035.1 Vicinamibacteria bacterium | reverse complement strand
GAAATCGTCACGCGAGTCGCGCCGTCCGTCGTCCAGGTCGACGGCCAGGGCCGGCCCGCATCGGGGCTCGTCTATGCCGCGGACACCGTCGTCACGACCGCACGTGCCGTCGGACGCGACGAGCATCCGCGGGTACGCCGTGCCGATGGTGAAGTCGTGAACGCCGAGATCGCGGGATGGGATCCGGCCACGCGCGTGGTGGTCCTCAGAGCGCCGGGGCTGGAACTGCCGGCACTCTCTGCGGGCGAGCTGCCGCGCGTCGGCGAGATCGCCATCGCGCTCGCCCGGTCCTGGAGCAACGCGATCACTGCCTCGGCGGGCGTCGTATCCGTGATCGGAGGACCGCTGCCGACAGGCCGCCGCCGCTCGATCGCACAGGTGATCCGTACCTCGGCTCCGATGCATGAAGGATTTGCCGGCGGCGCCCTGGTCGGCGCGGACGGCCGGCTGCTTGGCGTCACCACGGCAGCTTCCATTCGTGGCCTGGGAGTGGTCATTCCCGCCGGAATCGCGTGGAATGCGGCGGCCGATCTGCTGCAGCGCGGGACGTTGAGGCGCGGCTATCTCGGGATCGCCGCGCAGCCGGCGCGCGTCTCAGAGAAGCAGAAGAGTGCTGCGGCCACCGAGCAGGCCCTGCTCGTCGTGGACGTGAAGCCGGGGACGCCGGCGGACGAGGCGGGTCTGTTCGTCGGCGACCTGCTGCTGTCGCTCGATGGGCACGCGCTGGCGTCACCGGACGAGCTGTTCGATCTGCTCGTCGGGGACAGAGTGGGGAAGAGCGTTGCGGTCAAAGTGCTGCGCGGCGGTGCGCCGGTCGATGTCTCTGTCACCGTTGCCCCGAGGAGTTAACGGAAGCGACGGAGAGAACGGATTTCACAGGAGGAACGAAGGAACGGAATTTTTGAACCACGAAGGACACGAAGACCACGAAGGAGGCCGTTCGATTGGCCGCCGAAGGCGGCCTGCCTCTCACATCACGGCTGTCGGCGTGCTTTCGCACGCCGACAATCGAACGGCCCTCCGTTCTTTCGTTCCTCCTGTGAAACCGTTTCCCCCGTAACCTTCAGGCCCCACAAACGAATGCGAGTGATCGTCATCGGCAACTCCCAACAGCGCCGCGATCTGCGCGAGGCGCTCGAGACAACGACGCCGGATGTCGTCGCCGAGTTCGGCTCGCTGCGGGAAGCGCGGCACGCCGGCATCGACGCAGATGCGTTTCTCTCTGCTGCTCCCGCGCCGCCGGTTGATCTCGATGACGCCGCTGCGCTCGAATCGCTGACACCGCGCGAGATCGCGGTGCTCGAGCTCGTCGCCGAGGGTCTCTCGAACAAAACCATCGCGGCGCGGCTCGGCATCTCGGACCAGACCGTCAAGTTCCACCTCACCTCCATTTCCGGGAAGCTGGGCGCACTCAACCGGACCGACGCGGTGCGCCGCGCGGTGCGGAGGGGACTAATTACGCTGTGAGGTGGCACCCGTGGAAGGGGTGCCCTACGTGCGACGAGACTCCGCTGGCACGATCGTCAGGCGACGGCGCTCCCCGCGTCGCAGCACGATCATCGGCGATGGCGTGCCGATGCGCTCCCCGGTGAGCAGCCGGTGCAGATCGTCGATACCGCTGACGGCTGAGTCCGCGAAGCTCAGGACGACGTCGCCCGTCATCAGTCCGGCGCGCGCGGCCGGACTGTTGTCCTCGACGGACGCGACGAGCACGCCTGACGTGACCGCCATCTGATTTGCCCGCGCGAGCGCCCGCGGGACCGCCGTCTGTTGCCCGGC
This sequence comes from Vicinamibacteria bacterium, assembly GCA_025938035.1. Next base: position 10,784 of record JAICQE010000139.1, on the reverse strand, counting down.
GATGCCGATGTGACTCCTGCGGATCCGTCCGTCCCGCATCAGGCGCGACGCAACGAACCTCACCGTATTGCTGGCGATGGCAAAGCAGATCCCCTGCGCCGGCAGAATCATCGCCGTGTTGATGCCGATGACGTCGCCGGCCGTCGTGACGAGCGGTCCGCCCGAGTTGCCGGGGTTGAGCGATGCGTCCGTCTGGACGATGTCATCCATGAGACGGCCGGACCGTGACCGCAGCGATCGCCCGAGCGCGCTGACGACGCCCGAGGTGACCGAATGGTCGAACCCGTACGGGTTGCCGATCGCGATGGCGACCTGACCGACACGCACGGCCTTCGAGTCGCCGAGCCGCGCCCAGGGCAGGCGGGAGCCGTCGATGCGAAGTACCGCGAGATCGGTGTCCACGTCGCTGCCGACGACGTCGGCCGCCAGCGATCGTCCGTCCGGCAGCGTAACCGTCAGCGGACCGCGTTCGTCCGCGTGGCTGTGTCTGTCGTAGCGTCCGCCTTGCGGCGGACCTGCCACGTGGCTGTTCGTCAGGATGAAGCCGTCGGGCGTAAAGACGACGCCGGAGCCGCCGCCGCGCTTGCCTTCCACGCGGACCACGGCAGGCCCGACCTGCTCGACGGCGTGTATGACGGCAGCGGAATAAGCGTCGAGCAGCGCCTGGTCGTCGCCGCCGCTGACGGGATGTTCGAGGGCCATGGTCGATCGTCGCGCCCCGCCCCGTCGTCGCGCATCACCTGAATAGGGAGGTGACTATAATCGCGAGTTGCGTCCTGAACGTGGGGCGCGCCTTGTCGGGCGCGCATGGCGGACCCGACAGGGTCCGCCCCACGATAGCGGACAGGGGAACTCGATGATTGAGATTCGTCATGCGGCGCAGGCCGCCTACTCCGATGTCTACACGCCCGAGGCGGTCGAGGCGCTGCGCGCGCTGGCCCCGCTCGACGACGACCGTCGTGCCGTCATGGCGTCGCGCATCGCCCGCCGCCGCGCCAGGGCCGCCGGCGGGCAGCGCATCGCCTTTCTCGATCCGCAGACGACGATCGCGCGCACGAACATCCGCGTACAGGACGCGCGCGACGGCAAGTTCGCGGGGAGCGAGATCCCGGCTGACCTGCAGCGCCAATGGATTCAGGGCACCGGCCCTGGCGCCAAGCCGGGCGCGCCGATCGACAAGAGCATCCGCAACGTTGCCTATGCGCTGCTGTCGGGCGCCGACGGCTGGATGTTCGACGGCGAGGACGCGCTCGGCCAGGTGGCGACGATGTCGCTCGACAACCAGCGGAGCCTGAAGCTCGCCATTCATCGCGACCCGCTGTTCCTCAAGGTGGCCGAGGAAGTGTCGCGGGAAATGAACCAGTGGGCGAAAGGGTTCTTCGGCCGCGAAACCATCGCCGACTGGCGGAAGCAGCTCGACTTCACCACCAAGATCTTCCGCGCGCGCGGCCTCCACCTCGACGATCGGCACGTCCGCCGCGCCGACGGCGCCGGCTTCTCGGCCTCGATCACCGACATGGCGCTCTTCGTCACGAACAACCAGAAGCGGCTTCGCGAGACCGGCGCGTCGATCGTGCTCTACCTGCCGAAGATCCAGACTGCCGAGGAGGCCGCGCTCTGGAACGACATGATTACCGCGCTGGAGCGGCACCTCGGTCTGCCGGTGGGGACGGTCAAGGTCTACGTCCTCGTCGAACAGCTCGAAGCGGTCTATCAGCTGATGGAGATTCGCGCGGCGCTGACCCCGCACTTCATCGGCTTCAACACCGGCCGCTGGGATTACATCAACAGCGTTGCCGACGCGATGGCATGGGATCCGGCGTTCATCAACCCGAACATCGACGCGATCACCATGACCTACGGCTACATGCGCAACTACGAGGATCGCGTCCGCCGGGCGATGAACACACCCGATCAGAACGGCAACTACGCGCTGTGGCAGGGCGGCATGGAGCCGAACATTCCCGTCGGCTCGCAGACCGGCGTCTCGCGCGCGATGGAGCGCGCGGTGGCCGGCGCCGAACGGGAGCAGCGCGAGGGCGCCAGCGGCAAGTGGGTCGCTCACTGGAAGATGGTCCACATCGTCCGGCCGGTGTGGGAGAAGGTGGGCCAGGCGAATCAGCTCGGGCGCACGTTCCCACCGCTCACATACACGGCAGACGATGCCGCCGGGCTGACGCTGCTGGAGCCGGCCCCGCGAACGGTGCGCGGCGCCCGCGACCTGCTCAGCGTCGCGCTTCAGTACGGCAACGCGTTCCTGCAGGGATTCCAGGCGGCGGCGCTCAAGCCCGGCGACTTTTTCGGCAACGAGGATGTCCTCTACCTGATGGAGGACATGGCGACCGGCGAGATCCGCTTGAGCATCCTCTGGGAGTGGCTGCACAAGGGGGCGAAGCTGACGGACGCGGACGCAGAGACCGGCGCGAGTGCCGGCGACGTGTTCTCGCGCGCGCTGTTCGATCGTCTGCTGCGCGAGGAGTACGCCAAGCTGCAGAACGCGAGCAACCGCGACGTCCACGACAATTCGAAGAAGACCACGCTGCCCGTCGCGCGCGAGATCGCCGAGACATACGTGACGGATCCCATGAAGCTGCCGTGGTACATCGATCTGCTGAACATCACGCTCGGCGTGCAGGATCTGGCCGAGGCGAAGCGCCGTATCGTGCTGCTGCGCGACGCGTTCAAGGCGGACGGCCGTCGGATCACCGAAAACCTCGATTTCGACGCTGTAGCATGACCGTTCGGACCGTTCGGGCCGTTCGGGCCGTTCGGATCGTTCGGATCGTTCGGACCGTTCGGATCGTTCGAATCGTTCGAATCGTTCTACTGCGATGACCGTCGTTCCGTTGACGTCAAACCGGTTCGACGAGTTCGTCGATCTGCTCAGGGCACTCGCCGACTACGAGCGCCTGGAAGCCCCCGATGCGGCGGCGGTCGAACGTCTGCGTCGCGACGCGTTCGGGGATGGCACGCCTGAAGGGGCGCCCTACGGCAAGCCGCCGCGGTTCGAGGCGGCCCTCGCCCTCAACAGCAAGGGCAAGGCGGTCGGATACGCCACGTGGTTCCAGACGTATTCGACGTTCCTCGCTAGACCGACGATGTACCTCGAAGACCTCTTCGTTCGCGATGATTCGCGGGAGTCGGGCGCGGGGTCAGCGCTCTTCGAGCACGTGCGCACCCTGGGCGCCCAGCGCGGCTGCGGGCGGATGGAGTGGCAGGTGCTCGAATGGAATACGCTGGCCCGCGAGTTCTATCACCGCCGCCAGGCGACGTGGATGAAGGACTGGCTGACGTACCGCATCACGTACTGACGTTCAGCGGCCTGGCGGGGTGTAGGTGGCTCCTTTCGTTATCGCCTGATCGATTTCCTCGGGCGTCAGCAGCACGACGGTCGTCGCCTTGACCAGGCCGCTGGCGCCGATGGCCAACGTGGACGCGGCGACGGACGCATTGTCCGGAGCGTCGACGATGACATACGCGTCGGACTCACCAAACGCAAAGTAGAACCCTTCGAGTTTTCCCCCCGTGCTCTTGACCGCCGCTTCGGCCGCCTGGCGCCGCTTCGTGCCGCCGTCCTTCATGACCCCTTTGATCCCTTCCGCCGTGTACGACGCCTTGATCAGATACTTCGCCATGTGTCCTCCTGGAAACGGCACACTATAGCTCTCGGTTTGATAGTTGGATAGTTGATAGTTGATAGTTGGTGGTTGGTGGTTATGGCGAAAATTCTCATGGCCGCAGCAGGGGTGTTCGCCGCCGTAGTCGTGGTTTCCGGACAGGCTCCTTCCGTCGCGTCGGCGACGGCACCCGTCGATCGGTTCATCACCGTCAACGGTCTGCGTCTCCACTATCTGGATTGGGGTGGCACCGGACGGCCGCTGATTCTCGTCCACGGCCTCGATCGGCACGCGCACACCTTCGATCACGTCGCGCCGCATTTCCGGTCACGCTTTCGCGTCATTGCCGTGGACATGCGTGGCCATGGCGAATCGGCGTGGGATCCCGAGGCGCGATACACGGTCGAAGACTACGTGCGCGACATGGAAGGCGTCGTCGATCAGCTGCAGCTCCGTGACATCGTCATCTGGGGCAATTCGACGGGCGGGCGTGTGGCGCAGGTCTATGCGGGCCTGCATCCCGAGCGCGTCTCGCACGTGATTTCGGAGGACGTCGGACCGGAGCGGCCAAGGCAGATTGCCGACAACTACCAGCGGCGGGTGACCGAGGAACAAGCCGGATGGGCGTCGGAAGCGGAGGTTGCCGCGCAGGTCCGGAAGGCGAATCCCGGGATGCCGGAGGTCAACGTGGCGACCTACGTTCGGTACGGAACGACGAGACGGGCGGACGGCCGCCTCGTCTGGAGGCGCGACCCCAACATCGCGAAGGGATTCGTCGTCACCGATCTGTGGGCTGCTGTCAGCAGGATCACGGCGCCTGCGCTCTACATCATCGGCGGCCGCAGCAACATCGTTCCCGCGGAAACGCAGGAGAAGCTGCGGGCGACGCTGCCGCGGGTCCGCATCGTCACCATTCCCGATACCGGTCATTACCCGAGCGAGGACAAGCCTGCCGAGGTCCTCACCCTGATCGATTCGTTCCTGGCGTCGCGGTAGAACCGGATCTGGAACTTTCCCGCTTCTCAGGACACTACAGTCACTGAGGGGCGTGTGACGGACGACGAACTCGTGCGGGACGCACGGTACGGTTCGGGCCAGGCGTTCGAGGCCTTGTTCGAGCGTTATCGCGGGCCCGTCTGGCAGTTCTTCAGGCGGCGAGTGCCCGAGGCGGCCCACGCCGAGGACCTGGCACAGGACACCTTCGTTGCACTGCTCGAGGGCCTGAACCGATTCGAGGCGCGGACCACGTTTCGTGCGTACGTCTTCGGCATCGCGTATCACGTGCTGAGCGCCTATCGGCGCAAAGCCGCGCACCGGTCCACCGATCCGCTCGAATTCGATCCCCCGGCCAGTTCACCAGGTGATCCGGATGCCGGACTGTGGGTGCGTCATGCGCTGGCTCAACTCGCAGAGGACGACCGCGAGATCCTCATGCTGCGCGAGTACCACGAGCTGAGTTACCAGGAGATAGCGGATCTCCGGCGGCTGCCGCTGAATACCGTGCGCTCGCGGCTGTTCCGTGCGCGGATGGCGCTGAAGGCGGCACTCGTGCCCACCGTTGATTCACGGAGGATGAAACGATGAACGCCGTGCACCCGGTTACGCCCGAAAATGTGATGGCGTATCTCGACGGCGAACTGCCCGCCGCTCAGGCACGAGACATCGAAGCCCATCTCGCTGGCTGCGACGGCTGTCGCGAGCTCCTTTCCGAACTGCGGGAAGGCTCGATCCGGATGCGCGAATGGCACGTTGATGGGCCGCCGCATTCGCTCGTCTCTCCGCCGTTTCGACGCCCGCTCCCCCCGGAACGTCCAGCGCCCTCGCGCCTCCGCGTCTGGACCTGGGCCACCAGACCGCGGCTGCTTGCCGGCGCGGCTGCCGTCGTGGTGATCGCGGCGATACCGCTCCTGCGACCGACGCCAAAGCCGGTCGTAGTCGCTGGTTCGCGGGAGATGCCCGAGACCATCGTCGACTCTCCCGGGGATCGGCTCAGAGCTCGAGGCTTCGCCGGCGGGAATGCCAATGCCGCCCCCATGAGAGCTGGCGGACAAATCGACCCGGCGAGTCGCGCAGAAACGCCGGATCGGCCGCGCATCGTACGCACGGCAACACTTCGCCTGGTGGCAGCAAACTTCGACCGCATCCGGCCTGCCGTCGATCGAATTCTCCAGAACATCGGCGGATTCGCGGGTGCCCTCACTGCTTCAAACAGGCCCGGACAGCCTCGCTCGATCAACGGCACGCTGCGGATCCCCAGCTCGCGGTTCGACACTGCGCTCGCTGAGCTCCGCCAGCTCGGTCGCGTCACCGAGGAGTCGCAGAACGCCGAAGACGTGACGGCGACGGTTGCCGATCTGGATGCCCGGCTGTCCAACTCACGGGTGATCGAGAAGCGGCTGACCGAGGTGCTTCAGAGCCGTACGGGCGACGTGGGTGACGTCCTCGAGGTCGAACGGGAGATCGCGCGCGTCCGCGGCGAAATCGAGCAGATGGAAGCGGAACGCAAGCAGCTCGATCGCCGAATCGAATATGCAACGCTGACGCTGGAGATTGTCGAGGAGCGCGCTGCCGCGGTGAATCTCGGTCCGGTTCCAATTCCGACCCGGCTTCGCCTTGCGGTCGCCGATGGGATTGCATCAGCCGCGACGAGCATGCTCGCCGTCACCCTGTTGCTTCTGCGACGGGGACCCGCGCTGCTCCTGTGGGCGCTGATCCTGGGGCCGCCCGTGTGGTGGATGTTACGGAGGAGGTCCGCCCAAAGCGGGACGTGACGTGACTGAAGCGCCGAAAGATTACAAAGTCTTCTTCGTGATCTTGGTGTCCTTTGTGGCTACAACCCCGGCGTCCTTCGTGGCCGGCCGGTCGCAGTTCAGGAACCGCGAGTTGGTCAACCACTCCTTGTCCGGGTAGTAAGAGAAGATCACGCCGCCGCCGCGGACCGTGTCGATGACGTCGCGCGCAATGGCTTCGCGAAGTGCCGGGCAGCCCCAGCTGCGCCCGATTCGTCCCTGCTGTTTTGCCAGCGCTGCATCGACATATGGGGCACCGTGCATCACGATCGCGCGGTCGAGCGCGTTAGCGTTGAAGCCGGGCTCGAGGCCCTTCATCCGGAGCGAGTAGCCGTTACTGCCGACGTAGGTGTCGCGCGTCACGAACAGCCCGAGGCTCGACTGGCGGCTGTTCATCACATCAGAAAAGCTGGTGGCCAGGTTCTCGCCGGTGTTCTTCCCGTGCGCCACGAGCTCCTTGAACAGGATGCGTCCGCTCGGAACATCGAAGACCCATAGCCGCGGTTTCGTGGATGGCAGCGAGTAGTCGATGACGGTCAGCGTTCGCGGCGTCTCGATCGCACCGGAATTCACCGCGCAGGACACCGCCGCGAGGGCGAGCTGCAGTACGGAGGGCGAGATGCCGGACGTGTCGTCCGTGGGTAGCGTCATCACGGTTCGCGCCTTCACAGCCTTGCCGGCGGCGCGAACCGCTCCTGGCGCTGCAGGGCCGGAAATGGCTGCGGGAACGACGCCGATGAGGCACACAACGCCGATGAGTATGCTGACAGCCCGTCTGTTCAACGCTGGTTAGCCTTCAAATGTCGGGAGATTGGGACACCTATATTAGGGGTCGGAATGGCCCTCTCGCAAGCACGGCACTTCTTCAATTTTTCCACTTCTTCAACTTTTCCACTTCTTCAACTTTTCCACTTAAATAGACGAGCTCCATGGAACCCGTGCTCGAGTTAAGAAACGCGACGCTCGTCCGTGGCCGGACGCGGGTGTTCGAGAATCTGTCGCTGATCGTCGAGCCTCGCCAGCATACCGCCGTGCTCGGCCCGAACGGCGCCGGGAAGTCCTCGTTCATCCGCATGCTGACGCTGGACGATCGGCCGCGGGCAACCGACAACGGCACGCCGCCGCTCAGGCTCTTCGGCAGATCGACGTGGGATCTGTCGGAACTTCGCGCGCGTCTCGGCGTGGTGACCGGCGACCTCGATGCCGGATTCGGCCTTGGCACGTCGGGCGGCCGCGTGTGCGGCCTCGACGTCGCGCTGTCGGGTCTGCTCGGCAGCCACGGCGTGTTTGCGCATCACGAGGTAACGGACGCGATGCGCGACCGTGCACGCGAGGCACTCGAGCGCGTAGGGGCACTGCATCTTGGCGGGCGGCCGCTCAACGAGTTGTCAGCGGGCGAGCGGCGCCGCGTCTTGATCGCGCGCGCGCTCATCACGAAACCGGACGCTCTCGTTCTCGACGAGCCTACCGCCGGGCTCGATCCGGTCGCACGCCATCGATTCATGGAGTCGATTCGCCGCCTCGCGCGGGAAGGGACGACGCTGATCCTCGTGACGCATCACATCGACGAGATCATTCCTGAAATCACGCGCGTCGTGCTGTTGAAGGGTGGCTGCGTCGCATTCGACGGTCCCGCCGAAGAGGCGCTGACGTCCGAGCGGCTTGAAACCGTCTTTGGCGGCGCGGTCGTCGTCGAAAGGAGCGGGGGCTATTACCACGTACGGCCTCGATGATCCGTACAATGGCACCGCTTTTGGGAGAGACCTCCAGCCGGCGTAGTGTCCGCTTAGAGGCGGACCCGGCGTCTGGAGGATTCCATGGCCAAGTACGGCAAGAGTGCGGGCAAGCGTGTCGAGAGCGCGATGCGGCGGCGGAAGAAGGGAACGCTGAAAAGCGGATCCGGCCGCAAGGTCAAGAGCCGTAAGCAGGCGATCGCGATTGGCCTTTCCGAGGCTCGTGAGAAGGGCGCGCAGGTCCCGCGGAAGCGAAAGGGCACGCGCAAAAAGGCAGGCAAGAAGCGGTAACGATCGCCCGGCCCGCCGTTGGAGGATGCGATGAGGCTGCCGGTCGCGCTTGTACTTGTCGCACTTGTCGCACCCCCTGCAACGGCTCAGCAACCGGCGGCGAGCGGACCGGCCCTTACGCTTCGGGGTGTGGTGACGACCACCAACGATGCGCCGCTCGCACGCGTTCGCGTCGCTGTTGTCGGTGTTGCCGTTCCCGATCCACCGGTCCTGACGGATGAGCGTGGGCAGTTCAGTATCGGCCTGCCCGACGCGCAGTCGGTTCGGCTGACGTTCACGAAGGCACGATACGCCGTCGTCTCGCAGGATTTCGGCCGCAGGGAACTGAACGCGCAGAAGGCGGCCGCACTGCGCATCCGGATGCCGCTTGGTACGGCGATCAACGGTCAGGTTCGCGATCGATCCGGTGCTCCCGTGGATGACGCGGTCATCACTGCGCGCCGCTCCACGCCGCCCGACGCAGCAACGCAGATCTTGACGACGACGACCAACGATCTCGGCGAATTCCGTTTCGGCAATCTTGTGGCTGGGGCGTACGTGGTCAGCGCCCGTCCACGAGCAGCTTTCAGCGCCTCATCGTCCGGACCTGTTCGCGCGCCGGATCCGGAGCCCGAAGAGCGCACGGTGAACGTTGCCCTTGGATCGGAAATCACCGGCCTCAACCTCACCGTCAACGTGCCCGCTGGAGTGACCGGCACACCGGCGCCTGTCCGCGCTGGTGCAACTGCCTCAGTACGCGGGCGCGTCGTCAGTCCGCAGGGGATGCCTGTGGCCGGCGCGACTGTGCAGGCCTACGGCTCGGCCGGCCGGCCCTCCCCAGCGGTTGAAACCGACGCTCGCGGCCGCTATGCGATCGAGCGATTGGAGGGGGACGATTACAGAGTCCGTGCATTCAAGCGCGGATTCATCGGCAGCAGATCCGGACAGCCCCGGAGCGCAGTGGAGTTGATGCTTCTGGACGGCGACACGGCGGATGCGACGGTCACGCTGCGCCCCGGCCAGACTGCGGACGGAGTAGACGTGACGATGGTGCGCGGGTCGGCGATTACCGGAACGATCGTCGATGAATTCGGGGAGCCGATGCAGGGCGTTGCCGTCAGCGCGTTCGAGCTGCGTGCCATGGCCGGACGCATGCGTGCGTTTCGCGTTGCGACCCCCACCAGTGCCTCCGGCCGAACGGATGATCGTGGCCAGTACCGCTTGTTCGGACTCCCGGCCGGGACGTATCTCGTTCAGGCCGCTGCGCGAGATCTGCTCACGGGCACCAGCGGCTACGTGCCGCAGTTCCATCCCGGGACACCGCTCATCGATCTGGCGGCGCCGACGAGGCTCGCCGCAGATTCGACCGCGACGGCTGTGGACGTGACGCTGCAGCCGGCACCGGTGCGTCGCATTCGAGGAACGGTGCTCGATCCCGATGGAAAATCGGCGAGAACTGCGCTGATGACGCTGAAGGCCAGCGAACGTTCGAATGCGGTTCAACTGGAGCCAGTCAACGCCGTCACGGACGCGGATGGTACGTTCGCGTTCAACAACGTTTCGCCCGGTGAATATGTCGTGCAGGCCACGGCCACCGGCAGGACAGGGAAAAGTGCGGTGGTGGCGGTGGCGCGACACTTCGTGGCCGCGCCGGTCACGGTCGCCGGGGATGATCCGCCGCCGCTGCAACTCAGGCTCTCGCTCGGCGCGACGCTGACGGGCCGCGTCGTCTACGAGGGAATCGCCGAACCACCCCGCCTCGGCGTAGAACTTCGAACCGTTTCTGCCGATTTCGATCGCAGTCCGATGAACTCCAGCTCGACCGGCTTCATCCTGGCCCCGGATCAGACGTTCGAGTACAGGGGAGTGTTCGGTCCAAACTTCCTGATCGCGCAGCCGAAGAACCCCGATTGGTTCGTCAAGTCGATCACCTATCAAGGTCAGGACCTCATCGACTCGGCGTTCGACTTCGGGTCTTCTGAAACATTTCGCGACGTCGAGGTGGTGGTCTCGGCCGCCGGGGCCGCGTTACGCGGCCGGGCGATCGACGACCGCGCCGCGGCCATTCGCGACTTCGCTGTCGTGATGTTCCCGACCGATCGGAACAAGTGGACCATTCGTTCGCGGTGGATGCGAACCGCCGCGTCGAATCAGGAGGGCACGTTCCATCTGACCGGGCTGGTCCCTGGAGAGTACTGGGTTGCGGCGGTCGATCGACTTGACGGCACTGACGTCGCGGGCGACCTGCAGTCGCCCGGTGTGCTGGACGCGCTTGCCGCGCGCGCGCTGCGGGTCACGCTCGGTGAGGGGCAGTCGCGGGACGTCACCCTCCGTCTCCTTCGCCGCTGATGTCCGCCTCCGCCCGTCGGGTGGCG
>JAICQE010000166.1 GCA_025938035.1 Vicinamibacteria bacterium | reverse complement strand
TTCGCCGTCGATCAGCAGTCCTTCGATCGGATTGAGCTGGTAGCCGACGTCGAAACGCGCCGGTCCGATCGGCGTCTGATAGCGGAGACCGGGGCCGACGGCGAAGCGCAGATCGCCAAGGTCGAAGTTCTTCGCCTCGCGCCAGACGTTGCCGAAATCAAAGAACGCGACGGCGCCGAACTTTCCTTTCAGCTGAAAACGCGTCTCCGCCGAGCCCTCGAGCATCGACAGTCCACCGATCGGGAACCCCTCGGACAGCGGACTGACGTCGAAGCGCCCCCAGCCGCGAATGCTCGACGATCCCCCCAGGAAGAAGCGGCGGTAGAACGGCACGTTCGCCTCGTCGTTCGCCGTCGGGACGATGGAGCCGATGCGTAAGCGGTTCGCGACAGTCACCCGTCGCCGGAGGGTCAGAAAATGGCGCGCCTCGGCCGACGCGGACCAGAAGTTGTAACTGCCCCACATCAGTCTGCCGGCCTGTTCGAGGTGCCCGGTCAGGACGTAGCCGCTGGTTGCATTGAGCAGGCTGTCGGTCGTGTTGCGTGAGATGTCGAACGCGACGCCCGACAGCGTGCCTCGTGATCCGCCCGTGGTCGGATCGAGGCCGAGCGCGATCAAGTCATCGCGAATCGTCGGATCCTCGAGCGCCGCGGGATCGATGGTGCTCTCCTGCCGCTCGTTGACGAAACTGATCGTCCAGAAGCTCTGCTGGTTGGGCTGGTAGCGCAGGATGACGCGACCGCCCAACTGCTTGCTGTCGTAGACCGGCTCCCTGGCCTGCCACGCCTGGCCGTCGAAGTTGAGAGAGAGACGCGAGGACAGGAAGAATGGCTCGCGGTAATCGACGCGGACGCCTCGGTCGAGCGACGACCATTTCGCTTCCACGCCGGCCTGCTGCGCGCCGCCGAACACGTTGCGATGGTCCCAGCGGACGCGCGCGCGCGCCTGTTCCTCGGTGCCGTAGCCGACGCCGGTCGTGACCTTCTGATGCTTGCCTTCCGCGACGGTGATTCGGACCGGCACGTCCTCGTTCATCAGCACCGGTTCCTCGAGCGGCTCCACGTTGACGAACTCGAACAGTTCGAGCCCGTAGAGCTTCCGCTGGCTCTCGCGCAGTTCGCGCCGCGTGAATCGATCCCCGGGCTTGAACGTCAGCTGCCTGCGGATGACGTGCTCGCTCACGCTCGCGAATCCTCTGATATCGATTTCGCCGAACCGCGCGAGCACGCCCGGTGTCGCCGCGAACGTCAGCCGGCGCAGCCGCGGGCCGGCCTCGGCTTCCTCCACCGTCACTTCGGCATACGGATACCCGTCGTCGCGCAGGGCATTGAGCACGCGCTCGCGCGACGCGGTGGTGAGCTGCCGATCGAGCGGACGGCCAGGCTGGAGCGGCAGCGTGTCCCGCAGTTCGCCTTGCCGATCCGCCGGCAGCACGTCGAATCCACGGATCTCGATCGCGTCGACGCGAATCGGTTCACCTTCGACGATGTCGACGGTGACGTCGACCTTGTCCTGCGCCTCGTTGAGACGGACGTCGAATGAACGGACGCGCGCGTCCGGGAAACCACGGTCGCGGTAGAAGGCCTCAATCCGTTTGAGATCCGCTTCGAAGGCGCGCCGATCGAAGTACCGCTTGCGGCTCCACGGGATCCACGATCCTTGCTTTGTCTGCAGCGCGCTGGTCAGCGCGCCCTTGTCGACTTGGTCGACGCCATTGAAGTGGAGCCCGGAGATCTGGATGTCCCCTTCCTCGCGGCAGCCCGCGACACAGGTGACACCCACGAGGACCAATAAGAGGAAGGCGGCGCGGTACCGGGTCATGCCGACCTGTGCAGAAACACAGGCCGTGCCAAGCCGGCTTCAGGGCTCAGGCCTCAGGAATCAGAGGCCCGAGCAAGGGATGAGTCAGCGGCTAGACATCGCGCGTAGTGGTCGTGGTCACGGCGCGTGGCGTTGACGCCACCGCGAGCATGATCCCGAAGCCGATCGCGACAATGGCGCCGATGGCGAGCCAGATTCCCGGGATGTCATCGAGGACGCCGGCCTGCCACAACGCGAGACCAGCGCCGATCAACAGGACGAAGTAACCGACGAGGTAGAGTTTCAAGTACTTCATGCCTGACTCAAGAAGCAGGAATCAGGCCGGAGGGCTCAGGCCTCAGCCGGAATCAGGCGAGTACAAAAAAACGGCCCAAGGCGTTGACGCCTTGGGCCTTGACCAGTCTGAGGCCTGTGGCCTGATTCCTGAGGCCTGCCCCTACTGCATGATGATCGCGAGATGCGCGCGCCGGTTGCGTGCGCGGCCCGCCGCGGTCTCGTTCGTGTCGATCGGACGATCTTCGCCGTAGCTCACCGTCCGCAGACGCGCCGGACTGATTCCCCGCATCACCAGGTAGTCGCGCGCGGAGTTGGCGCGGCGCTCACCCAGCGCGAGGTTGTACTGCTGCGTCCCGACGCTGTCGGCGTGACCTTCGATGGTCACGTTGATGCTCGGGTTCGCCTGCAGCTTGGCGATCGCGTCGTCGAGGATCTTCAGCGCGTCCGGCCGCAGGTTGAACCTGTCGAAGTCGAAGTGGACGTCTTCGAACTCGATTACCGTCCGCCGCTGGACGAGCAAACCCGCCGTCGCCGTGGTCTCGTTCTTCGCGTTGTCGGTCACGGTGACCGTCACGGTGACCGGACCTTCGTTCTGCGGCGCGGTGAACGTCGTGTTCGGCGCGTCGTTGGGGCTGACGTTCCCAGCCGTCGCAGTCCAGCGATAGGTCAGCGGGCCGCCTTCCGGATCCGTCGCCTGCGCGGCGCACTTCGCCGTCTGGCCCGGTTCCAGCACACTCGGGTCGCACTGAATCCGCGCGGTCGGCGGGCGGTTCGGTGCGGGTGCCGGTGGTGCGGGCTGCGTCACGGTCACGGTGTTGGTGATCGTGGTCGTCTCCCTTATGCGGCGCACGCGCTGGCGCGGCGGCGTGACACCGGGATGGAAGCCGACCCGGAGGTCGAGCCCCCACGGGCTGTGCTCGATGTCGTTGCCGGCAACGATACGCCCCTGAGTGCCCGGGCTGTAGTTGCCACCGGCGTGCACGAACCAGCCGCTCTTCGCCTGCCAGACGCCGCCGAACTTGAACGTCGTCCAGTCGTGAATCGGGCTGAGGACCGGCGCGATGCTGTTGTCTTCGGCCACGTATGGCGGGTTCAGGACCTGCGTGTTGTCCTTGATGACGAACTCGCCGTTCCACTCGAGCAGCGCCCGGAACTGCGAGCGCGAGGGGAATGTGGCGCCGAGGCCCCACGAGATGCCATCCGAGACCCTGAAGCCCTCGGGGTCGCCACGTAGGACGCCGCCGACGACACCGGTCAGCTCGGTGGAGCGAGCGAATTCACGGCTGCCGACGAGCTCGACGTGACCGTCCCAGTCGTTGGTGCTCGACCAGCTCGCACCGGTCGGGAACTTCACCATGACACGCGGCGCGAGACTCATCGCGTCGCCGCGCCCCTGCTGCAGGGCGCTCCACTTGCCGCCGACGATGAGCGGACCGCCGAGATTTTTCGACCAGCCCCGCCGCATGTACGGGAATTCCTGCGACACGCCTCCGAATGTCGGGTCGGCCCCGAACACCGGCTGTACGTCACGGTCCAAGCGAACCATTCGCCACGATCCGAACAACTCGAACCGGTCAGCGATGCCGATCGCGCCTGTCACGCCGATCTGATTGACGTCGGTCAACCCCTGCTTGCGATCGTAGTTGGCGCGAAACACGCTGAAGGACCACTTTCCCGCCGGCATCGTTTCCGCCGTGGGAACGAACCACAGACCCGTGTCGCCGTTGATCGTCGGAAGGGCGGGACGCGGAGTCGTGTCCCCTTCCAGGACAACCTCGTCCGACGTGACGACCGGGCCTGATGTGGTGGTGGTTGTAGTGCTTTTGCCGCCGCCTTGCTGTGCCTGCGCCGCGGCGGGCGTGGCCGCGAGCGCGCTCACCAGGAACGCAGTAGACAAAATCCGCACGAACACTAGTGCCTCTCTTCTCCGGCTCGATGTCGAAAAACGGGCCAGTGTTAGTCTACTCGCCCAGGCTCCATTCCGGATGTGGAAACTACGCCTACGGTACTCACATCGGCTGGATTGGCTGGCGGCGCCAGTCGTCCGCGACCACCGCGGCTGATCTGCCCGCCCTTGCGCCCTGCAGCACGGGCCTCGTCGGCGGTCCACTCGTGGGCGGTGCCTTTCTCATGCGCAGCGCGTCCACCCTTGCTGGCGATTTCACGCTGTTTCTCCGGCGACATCGACGCAAAGCCACGGCGCTCTTTTCGAATTCCGTCCACAGCACTCCTCCTCGTCTACGCCGTGACCTCACGGCCGGGTTGCTCGTTCGTTACCGTGCATCCCACACGGTTTTGCGAGGGGTCGAGGCTACAAGCCGTATGCCACCGCAGCATTAAGTGCACGATAAAAAAGAACCGATTTATCAACGATTTACGAGCGGTCCTAGGAAGGGAGGGGCGGCCGTCTGAAGCATATCACTACAGATGAGGTTCCCGGTGCGTAGCAATTTCAAACTCCGTTAACATGGCGACATGGCTGACGACTGCGCACCTTCTCCCGCCGAAGTCCCCGTAAGCAACAAGAGTGGTCGCACCGTCAAGTGCGTGAAGTTCGGCAAGGAACTTCCCGGCCTCGACGCTCAGCCCTGGCCGGGCGAGCTCGGGAAGCGCGTCTTCGAGAACGTCTCCGCGCAGGCGTGGAAGATGTGGGAAGAGCGGCAGAAGATGATCCTCAACGAGTACCGCCTGATGCCCTGGCAGAAAGAGGCGCAGCAGCTCGTGGCCACGCAGATGGAAGATTTCTTCTTCGGGGAAGGCGCGGCGCTGCCTCCAGGTTACGTGCCCCAACAATCCAAGTAGAGTCCGGCTTTAGCCGGATTGAACGAACGGCACTTCCCTTTCGATAAGAAACCGCAGCTGCGCATGTGCCTCGCGCAGTGCGCGTTCGACCGCCGTTGCATCGCCGCCGTGCGCGAAGATGAACCCGAGATAGCTGTGCCCCTCCGGCAGCGGCACAAGGAGGGTGTCCACCTTGGCGGTGATGCGCACGTCGTCCACGTTGGCAACCCGGCGGGCAGCCTCGACACCGTCGACACCTCGAAAAACGCCACGCTGTGGGATCGGGATCATCATGACCCCCGACGCGGCCGGCTCCCGCCGGTACGGTCGGACGTCCTCCCCAAGCGCATGGCGCAGCAGCACCTCCTCGAACGACACGAGACCCGCCGGCCCTGATTCGCGTTCGAACCTCAACGCCCTGGCACACAGGCCGCCAATCGGGCGAGCGGCCACTTCGAGCACGTAGACGCCTGACGCGTTGACCCGGCACTCCGCGTGGATCGGGCCGTGACGCAATCCGAGCGCGCGCGCGGCGCGCGCAACGGCCGACACGATCGCTTCCTGCACCGGCGCCGGCTGCCGTGATGGCGTCAGGTAAATGCTTTCTTCGAAGAACGGCCCTTCGAGCGGATCGGGCTTGTCGAAAATGGCGAAGGGCTGAAAATCGCCGCGCGTCAACGCGCCCTCGACGGCGAACTCATCGCCGGCGACGAACGATTCAATCAGCGCTGCGTCGTGCGCGGCATCGCGCTCGATGCGGATGTCCGGCGACATCATGAGCGTCCGCAGCCGCCCGAACGCCTCGATGAACTCCGCGGCATCGTTCACGCGCATGACGCCACGACTTCCCGAAAGCGCCAGCGGTTTGAGAACCGCCGGGAACGCGGCGTGGCCGGCCAGCCGCACCGGATCATCATGCAGCGAGACAGCCTCGAACTCGGGTGTCGGCAGTCCGGCGCTGCGCAACGCCTCGCGCGCCTGCAGTTTGTTGCGGCTGCGCGTGGCCGCGGCTGCCGGGTTTCCTTCCAGGCCCAGGGCGGCGGTGAGATGCGCGGCCAGAACGGCCGGTCTGTCGCCGACGGCAACGACACCGTCCGGCCGCGCGCGCGCGCATGCGGCCACCGCGGCGGCAACCGCGTCGGGCTCAACGCCGAATCTGACCGCGATGGCACGGTCGGACCACGGGTCTTCGAGCTGATCGCACCGGTCAGTCGCCAGCGTCAGCGTCGCGCCTGCGGCGCGCGCCGCGTCTCCGAACGAGCGCAGTTGATAGCCGGTCGTCGTGGCGAGAAGAAGTACTCGCTTCACACGTAGCTGGAAACGTCAGGACCGGGTTCGGCGCAGCAATACCAGGCTTCGGTCAGATGCGGGATCGTGGAATCCCCGCCGCCGCTGAAGCGTCGGCGGGGATGGCTGTCCCCGCGGACGAGCGCATCGATTGCATCGAAGACATCACGCCGCGGCGCGCCCTTCATCGAGCCGACGACACGCATGACGTCCGCCTGTAACTGGTCGACGGCCGCATCGCGATGGCGCCACGGCCATGTCAGCGATGCGGCATCGAACGGCTCGACACCCGCGCGGATCTCGTCCAGTTCCAGCAGCGCCGAGTCTGCGGTGACAAGCAGCCGGATGGCGAGCTGTATCGGCGCCACGTCCTCTTCGAGGCCAAGCAGCGCGAGTTGATCGAGCAGCTCGACATACCCGGCCGTCGTCGTCCACGGCGTGAACGGCACGAAGGTCGGCGACAGCCGGACTCCGGCCTGGCGGCACAGCGCAACGGCCCGGACGAAATCCTCGCGTGTGTGCCCTTTTCTCAGGTGCCGCAGGACCTGCGGATCGATCGACTCGACTGCGCTCGTGACGAACAGGCAGCCGGTGTCCCCGAGCAGCGGCAGCATGTCCGCATGCTTCAACAGATGCTCAATCTTGATGGTGACGTCGTAGCTGAGTCCCGGATGCGCCGCCGCCATCCGTTCGACGATGCGGCGGGCGTGCGTCGGGCCGTTGAAGAAGTCAGGATCGCCAAAAGAGATGTGCTGAGCGCCGGCGGCGACCTGTGCCGCCACGTCTGCGAGCACGACATCGTCTGCAATGACGCGAAACGCGCCGCGGTAGACCGGCACGATCGGGCAGTGGCGGCACAGATGTTTGCACCCGCGCGTCGCTTCCGTTGTGCCGACCACTCGCCGTGTGCCGTCGGGCATCTGCAAGGCGGCATATCGCTGCAGCGGAAGCAGCGTCGATCGATCGGGTTGAATGAAGCGCAACCGTGGGATCGTGGGGCGAGCCTTGTCAGGCTCGCCGACCGCGAGAGCAACCAGATCCTCCTCCGCCTCTGGCCCGAGGACTGTGGTGACGCCGCGGCTGCGCAGCCAGTCCGCATTGAGCGGCGCGTACAGCCCGTACGCCACCAGCTGCGCCGCCGGATTCACCGCCTGGACACGATCGATCAGCGGTGCGGCCAGGCGCGTCGCCGTATGCATCGGGAGGTAGAAGGCGACGATCGACGCCCCCACGATCGTGTCGTCGGCAAGCGGGTCACGCGAGGTGTCGACGCAGTCCACGCCGACCCCTTCGCGGCGCAGCCAGGCCGCCGGCGAGGCCAGCCCAAACGGCTGCCGGCCGAGGTCGTAGGTGGAGATCAGCAGAACCCGCACGGCTTTTCATTGTTCCACGATATTCTTCAACCAGCCGGCGGCTCGGGCCCCCCGGCCTGCCTGTATCTGCTGGCCGCGCTGCGCGCGGCTGAGGGAGGACGCGTGAACCCACCGACCGTGACAGGCGCCGCGCGCCAGATGGACGCGCAGGCCGCGATCGCCGATACCAGCTTCTTCGGTCATCCGCGCGGGCTCTCGACGCTCTTCTTTACCGAGATGTGGGAGCGGTTCAGCTACTACGGCATGCGCGCGCTGCTGATTCTTTTCATGACCGCCCCCGCGGCGGCGGGAGGCCTGGGGTACGACGCCGGAAGCGCTGGTTCGGTCTACGGGCTCTACACGTTTGGTGTCTACGCGCTGTCACTGCCAGGCGGATGGATTGCCGATCGCCTGATTGGACAGCGTCGCGCGGTGTTGTACGGCGGCATCCTGATCGCCCTCGGCCACTACAGCCTGGCCGTACCTAACACGACGACGTTCTTCGTCGGCCTGCTGCTGATTGTGCTCGGCACCGGCCTCCTGAAGCCGAACATCAGCGCCATCGTCGGCGATCTGTACGCGCCGAACGACGTGCGCCGCGACGCCGGCTTCTCCCTCTTCTACATGGGGATCAACACCGGCGCCCTGTTCGGCCCTCTCCTCTGCTCGTATCTCGGCGAGCCGCGGGAAGGCGCCGACTGGGTGAATTGGCACTATGGCTTCGCCGCCGCGGGGGTCGGGATGACGTTCGCGCTGATTCAGTATGTCGTCGGTCAGAAGTACCTGGCGGGAGCGGGCGAACTCAAGGAAGACTCCGCGCAGCCCGAGCGTCGTGCCGCGGCCTGGCGACAGTTTTATATCGGCCTGGCCGTGACCGTGGTTCTGGTACTGGTGTTCTGGGGTCTGAGCGCCGCGGGTACGTTCTCTTTGGCGGGCTTTGCGGAAAGCGTGTTTTACGTGGTCACCGCGCTGTTCGTCGTTTATTTCGCCGTCGTGATCGCCTTCGGTGCACGGAACAACGTCGAGCGCAAACGTCTGTCGGTCTGTTTCATTCTCTGCATCGGCGCCGCGCTCTTCTGGTCAGGATTCGAGCAGGCCGGCTCCGCTCTCAACCTGTTTGCCCGCGATCTCACGGACCGAACCCTCTTTGGCACCGAAGTCACCGCCGGGGCGCTGCAAAGCGTGAATCCCCTTCTCATCATCCTGCTGGCACCGGTCATGGGAATGCTGTGGGTTCGTCTCGGCGATCGCAGCCCCTCCATCCCGATCAAGTTCGGGATCGGCCTCGTCCTGCTTGGCGTCGGCTTCCTGGTGATGATGTGGGCGTCGATGTCGCTGGCCGATGGCAAGGTCGGCATGCAGTGGCTGGTGGCCACCTACTTTTTTCACACCGTCGGCGAGCTCGCGTTGAGCCCCGTCGGGTTGAGCAGTATGACGAAGTTGGCACCGGGACGCCTCGTCGGACAAATGATGGGCACCTGGTTCATGGGAGCTGCCATCGGGAATCTCGTGGCCGGCCTGGTCACGCGTTATATGCCGCGGACCGAGACTGTCGAAGAGGCAATGCAGAACGGCGTTCAGCTTTTCGGAGCCGTGGCCGCCTTCTCAATCGGCGCGGGCCTGCTTTTCTGGGTGTTCTCGCGACCGGTGAGAACGATGCAGGCGGGCGTCAAATAACGCAGTGCCACTCGAGAAGTACAAGGCCAAGCGCAACTTTTCAGAATCACCGGAACCGGCCGGCGAGGCGCGGCACAAATCGCCGTCCGGGCGCACTCCGAGGTTCTTCTGCGTACAGAAGCACCTCGCCAGCCATCTGCACTACGACTTCCGGCTCGAGCACAACGGCGTCCTGCTGTCGTGGGCCGTGCCCAAAGGCCCGTCTCTCGATCCGAAGACCAAACGGCTCGCCATGCACGTCGAGGATCACCCGATTGAGTACGGCGACTTCGAAGGCGTGATTCCCTCTGGTTATGGCGCCGGCATCGTAATGCTCTGGGACCGGGGCACGTGGACGCCGGAAGCCGACGACGTCGATGCGGCGCTGAAGAAAGGCGACCTCAAGTTCACGCTCGACGGCTACAAGCTGAAGGGATCGTGGGTGCTCGTTCGCACCAAAGGTGGCTGGAGCGGCGGCAGCGGCGGCGACCGCTCGTGGCTGCTGATCAAGCACCGCGACGACTGGGCCGGCGACGTGGACATCGCCGAATTCGCGCCGCTCAGCATCAAGAGCGAGGGCGACTTCGCCGACATCCTCGCGCAGGACAACCCGGC
>JAICQE010000112.1 GCA_025938035.1 Vicinamibacteria bacterium | reverse complement strand
GCTCGACGTGCCGACGTTCGACAAAGCGGCGCCCAAGGACCGGTTCTCGCTTCGCACGTTCTGGCAGGAGCTGACGCGGCACTGGCCGCTCGGGCTGCGCTCGCTGCGCTCACGCAACGCGTTGACGTTCTTCCCGTCGGACATCACCGCCGACACCGGGCGCTGGACCTTCCGCTACCGCTGCGATCGGACGGGTAGCGGCTTCCGTACGCACCTGACGCAGATCGGATGTTCCGGCAGCGTCGTGTGCCACGTCGAGCTGGGAGCGGTCCTCCAGACGATCGGCAAAGCCGGCGCGTTCGACGCCCCGCTCTCGGCGCCGCTCGCCGATCTGCACGCCGCGGACGTTTCTCCGGTGCCACTGCTCCACGCACAGCTCAGTTCATCAACCGGCGGCCTGGGCCAGTTGATGGTTGGCGGCCTGGTCCTCGAGGCCGGCGCGCTCGGCAACGGCTCGATCAGGCTGGAATGGGTGCCCGCGCGTACGGAGCTGGGTCAGCCGTCGCTCGCCGCGGACATCCGGCTGAACCTCCAGGGCGGCGCGCCTCGTCCCGGCACGACCGACGCGGAGCGCGGGTTCGAGAGCGAGAACGATCTGCTCGACCGCGAGCGTCCCATCGTGATCGACCTGCAGCCGGGCGGCCGCGACCGGACGGCGATCGAGGTCCGCGAAGAGGCCACGGGCCAGCGTTCGCGCGTGCTCGAGATTGCGGTGCGCAGCGCCCAGCACGACTTCCTCGCCGGCGCCGCCGACGTCGTGGTGATCGATCCGGCGCCGCTGCTCGTCGCGCGCGCGATAACCACGGGTACCCTCGTGGCGGAGAAGACGATCCTGGCGGCGTATCGCGACGACGGCGATCAGCCCGCGGGATGGGAGCTGCACACCAACACCGGGACGATGGCGCTCGTCCTCGCGCCGCAGGCGATTGGCGAGGAGATGATCAAGGGGAACCTGACGGTTCTCCTCAAAGAAAAGGCGACGCCGGTACCGTTCAGGGATCGGCCGTTCGATTTCCGGCTGAGCCCGCCCGCTCTGCTGACGCTGGATCGCACCGACGTGGCGACGGCGCGCGCCCCGGCCCCCTGGTCGCTGCGCCGCCTGCTCGACCGCCGCCTGGGCGTCGTCGGATTGAAGCTCGATGCGGCACGGTTCGAGCTGCTCTACGGACTGACTTCGACGATTCAGGATGCCGAAGGGTTGCGCGTCGCGGAGCAGGATGCCTTCATCGGCCGCATCCCGATCGCGCCGGCGCTGCGCGACCGCGCGTCTGGACGGCTGCTCAGCATCTTCACGAAGGCGGAGATCGACTACGCGATCGATGCGGTCTCCTGGATCCGCGGCATCTTTCGCCGTCCGGCGCAGCTGCCGGTGTTTCGCGACGCGGCGAACCGCGAGCGCCTGGTCGTCAGCGACGGCGCGGCGTTCGCGTTCCGGCCGTCGCGCCAGACGGCGCATCCGTTGCGGCTGAACGAGCCGGCGCACGCGTCGGTGTCGATGCCGGAGCAGGACACCGGGCGCCTTCGGCTGCGCGGCGGCGCGGACTTCGCCTTCGAATCGCAGAACATCTACGAGAGCGTCATCGACAACCCCACGAAGGCAGCGATCCGGCAGCCGCAGGGATTGATCGCCGGGCTCGTCTTCGGCGCGCTCGGCGGCAGCGGCAGCCAGCAGGCGGGGTTCGACGAGGGGCGTTCGATGCTCATCACCGAGACCACGCACGGGCGGCTCAACTCGCTGACGCTCATTCGCATCGGCCGGATTGCGATGCTCTGGCATCAGGCGCGTCACGTCATCGTCTACGAGCGGACAACCCGTACGGCGCCGCGCTACGTGCACGAGCAGCCGGGCGACTTCGAGGGGCTCGCGGCGCTGCGCAAGGTCAAGGAGTACGTCGAGATCACGCAGCCGCGGCGCAGCTACCCGGATTTCCCGGTGGACGACGACCGTCCCTCGGCCGGGCCGATCACCGGCGTGACCTTCGAGACGCACATCATTCCCGTGCGATCGAGCTGGGGCTACGACATCAAGGACGGCTGGGTCATGGCGCTGCGCGGGCCGATGCGGCCGGACGAAGCCCCGTTCTATCCGATGCCGAAGATCTTCTTCGAGCTGGCACGCGCGGAAGCCAAAGGCGGCGGGGCGATCAACCACCTGGCGGCGGATCCGAGCCAGTTGCTGTTCTTCACGACGACCGGGCGCGGGCTGGGCGCCGACACCGACACATGGCCGGCCTGGCCGGACGTCGATTTTCCGCTGACGCGCCGTGCCGAGCCGCCGAAGGTGCCGTATCTTCCCGGATTCACCGGCTCAAGCCACCAGCCGAACGCCGCGGAACACGACTACGGCCAGCGGCGTTTCACGATCGACGTCGTCCCGCCCGAAGAAGCCGCCAACCTCCTCCACGGCCGCCCGGGCAAGGGCCTCGAGGCGCGCGTACGCAATGTCTCGCTGCTGCGCGCCGGCGCCGCGGCCGCGAGCTCGCCGATCGATGCGACCGTCGGAAAGGTGTTTGCCGCCGCCGAAGCACAGATCACGGACAGCCTTGCGGAACTGGCGCAGCATCTCGAGCGGGTCGCCGTCCGTAACTCCGCGGCAGCGGTGGCGGAGGTGGACGGCCTGCGGGCGCAGGCGCGCACGCTGCTCGTCGAGGTGCAGGAAAAGGCGGTCCGCCTCAAGACCGCCGTGAAAGGCAGTGATGACGCACTGAAGAGCGCCGTCGACAACTGGACGACGCTTCAAGCCCGCCGTCTGAAAAGCGCGACAGAGGAAGGCGAAGCCGCCAGGGCGGCGATTGCCACGACGTTGTCTGACCAGTTGAAGGCAGTCGTCGCGCACCTCAAGGGCGGCAAGCCGGTCGATGCCGCGAAGGTGAGCGCGCTGTCGGCGATCGAGTCGGCCTGCCGTCAGGCGCGGGAGCGCCTCGAACGCGTGCCGTTCCTCGGCGCGGAAGTACGCGAGCGCTTCGACGCAGTGCTGCAGCAGACGGCGAACGAGGTCGCGTCGGAAGTCGCGCGCATCCGCGGTGGCTGGATCGTGCGGCTCGACGAAGTGTTCGCGCGCCTTCCGGCCGAAGGGGCGGCCGCGCTCTATTCCGACCTGCTCGCCGGAATCATGGAGGGGCGGGCGCAACTCGTGGCGTTCGGCAGCGGGTTCGGGCG
This sequence comes from Vicinamibacteria bacterium, assembly GCA_025938035.1. The sequence goes on along the minus strand of JAICQE010000112.1, from coordinate 11,761 downwards.
GCTGATCAAGACGCGCCTCGGGCCGCTCTTCGGCGACGTCGCGGGCGACGCCGGTGCCGTCGGCCGCCTCACCGCCGCCGTCGAGGCGCTCGTCGCGGCAGCGGTCGAAGGTATCGACGAAGCGATCGAGGAGATTCCGCCTTTCGCCGTGGTGCCGCCGGATCGCAAGGCAATCCTGGAGTTGTTCGACGGCATCTTCCCGGATCCGACGGCTGCGTTTGTCGATATCGCCAAGGAACTGCTGGATCCGCTGAAGGCCGAGACGGACAAATGGGACAAGGCGCTCGCGGCGGAGCTCGACAAACTCGACGGCTTCTGTCGGAAAGGCACAAAAGACCTTCTCGACGCCATCGATAAGGGTGCCGCCGCGCTCGAGGCGCTGATCGCGACGACTGCGGACGCGTGGAAGACGACGTTCCGCGACGGGATCGATGCGCTCGCGAAGGACGCCAAAACCCGGCTCGACGAGCTCGTCAAGAACGTTCCCGCGGCGAGGCAGCTCGAAGGCGGCATCGACCGCATCCGGCTCCTTGAAAAGGAGGTCGAAATTGCCGCCGCGGACCTTCAGTCAGCCATCGATGGGGCTGCGAAGGACGTCCGCCAGCTGGCGGACCAGGCGAACGAAGCCGCCCGCCGCGCCGGTGCCGGCCTGCGCCGCATCGGCGAGCAGATCGAGCAGGCGGTGGCCAACGAGCTCCGTGACGTCGTCACCGGGAAGACCGCGGCCGCGCTCGAGCTCACGCGTGCATTTGCGGAAGGTCCGATCACCGACAGCATGAGGTGCACGCGCGATTGGCTCGGCTACTACTACGACGCCGGGCGCGACGCGCTCGACGTCACACGCGCGGCCAGCGTCTTCAACGACCGCGGCGGCAGCGTCCTCAATGCGCTCTCGGCGCAGGTGCCGTTCGATCGCATTCGCGATCGGATCCTCGCTCAGCTCGGCGGCTTCGACGTCAATCGGCTGTTCCCCGACTTCGCGGGGCTGAAGCTCGAGCACCTGCTCTCGGGGATGCGCATCCCCACGGACGGCAGCGAGTACGACTGGATCAAGATGCGCCACGGCTTCGACCGCGACCGTCTGAAGGCGTGGTCGGAGATCGTGATCGACAAGCGCTTCGACGATTCACCGGAGCTCTTCACGCTGCCGCCGGTGGCGCTCAGTGTGGTGCGGCCGCGGTTCGCCGCGACCAGCCGCATCGAAGCCGATGCCACCGGCGTGAGGACGCAGCGAACGCAGGCAAAGCTCACCGCGCACTGGATGGTGACGCTGAACGGCCAGCTGATCATGTCGATCGAGGATGGAGGCCTCTATTTCGACAGCGACGGCGGCTTCCACTTCGACTTCGAGCCGGACGCGATCCGGCTCGCGCCGGCGCTCGAGTTCGTCACCGACGCGCTGAAGGAGCTTTTCTCGCCCGACGACGGCGTGACGGTGACGCCGCTCGTTCCCGGCGGCATCAGCGTCGAGCTCAGCCTCCCGCTGCCGGATATCGGTTCCGGCGTGTTCACGCTGACCGGGATCACGCTCTACACCCACTTCGATCTGCTGGTCGCCACCGGCTTCGAAGTTCGCATCGGTGCGTGGCTCAGCCGCCCCGAGCGTCCGTTCGGCATGGCGATTCTCTTCCTCGGGGGCGGCGGGTGGTTCGGCGTGGACGTGCGCTACAGGCCGCCGGACGAATTCGAGACGCGCGTGTCGGTTGGCCTCGCCGCCGGCGCGTTCGTCGCCCTGAACTTTGGTGTCGCGCGCGGGTCGGCCGGGATCCTGTTCACCGTCGGCCTCGACTTCTACCGCAACTGGCTGCAGAGCGGCTCTCAGGACGTCGCCATCTCCATCGGGATCCTCGTCTGGGGCGAATTCAGCATCCTCAGCATCGTCTCCGCCTACATCCGGGTCATCCTGCGCGTCGAGTATCGCAATGGATCGATGACCGGCTACGGCATGGTGAGCGTGTCGATCAAGATCTGCTGGTGCTTTACGCTGCGGGTCGACGCGCCGATCCGGCTGCCATTCGCCGGCGGCAGCCGGAGGGCGGCGGCCGCCAGGCCGGCGGCGCGCGCGGTGGCTGCCGCGAAGCCGCCGATGTCACAGGTTCTCGACGCCCATTTCAAGAACCTCGACGTGTAGGAGCTGCGGATGGAGCTGCGAATCGCATTGACGGTTTTGCCGGTCGGGCCGCGCGGACGCGCGGTGCTCGACGGCCGTACTTCTCTCTGGTTTGCGCTGCAGATCTCGGCGGGATTCGACATAGAAGTCGAGGCCAGTGAACTGGACAAGCTCTGGCCCTGGGTGTTGCACGTCATCCGCGACGGCAAGGTCGAGCTCCGGACATGGGTGATCGACGGCAACCAGATGGTCGCTGCCGATCGCAGCGTGCCGGCACCGGCCGTGGACACGTTTACGGACAGCCTCAGAAAACGGATCGAGGACGGCTACGAGAACGAGCGGCTTCGGCAGGGACTCGATCTGCGGCTGCTCTATCCAGAGGAGGCGGCCAAGCTGAAGGATCCGGAAGCCTACCAGCGCGCGTGTTTCGCGGCTCGCAGCCAGTACCTCGCGACGCTGCCGGGCGAGATGTCACGGCGCCTGCTGGCCACGCTCTACGTGCAGATTCCGGTCGGCGATCTTTTCGTCAAGGATGGCAACGGCGTGTGGCAGGCGAAAGGGCAGACACTCTGGATTGCGCCGAAGGCCGTCAACGGTTCAACGGTCGTCACGCTGGCCGGCGATCCTGTCCCCACCACCGGCGAGCGGCGTGCGCTGAAGGCCGTGGACGGCGGGACGACGATCGTTGCCGAGGGTCCGGGATTCAAGCTGAAGGATTATCTCGACGCGGCGTCCACGGTCTTCAATCTTCAGAGCTACGACGTCGAGGTGAACCCCGGCGATGCGCGCTACATCGAGCTCGAGTCGCTGCTCCTCAAGGTGCTCGATCCGTTCGCCGAGCTGCACGACGTGCGGAACAGCGACGCGCGTCAGTTCACCGAGCTGGTGGCGCAGACCGGCGCACGACGTCTCGTCAGCGTCGAGGCGTTTGCCGCACTCACCGACGCGTGGCGGGTGGCCGCGTTCGCCGCCGCGCTCCGTGCGCAGTTTCCCGACGCCATCCACGCGCTGGTCGACTTCCTGCTGCCGAAGGGGCTGCCGAAACCGCCGCTGACAATTCCCGAGCGATGGGGCGCCGCGCTCGACGAGGACCTTGCCGTACCCGACATCCTGAATCTGTCGGCGCGGCTGTCCACCCGGCTCGGTCTCGAGTCCACAACAACGCGCGCGACGCTGTCGCGCGTGGCGGAGCGCTGCGGCTTTGCGGAGATCGCGCGTCTGCTCGTGCTGGCGTTCGACGACATCCTCGCGGCGACGCCCGGGGTTCCCGATAAGCTCGGTGAGGCATGGGCATTCCACGACAAGCTTCCCCCCGATCACCCAGCGCTCACGCCGCTGCAGCTCAACGAACGCCGCGCGACGCTCGCGCTCGCCGCTCTGATACAGATCCGCGAACGGAAGGACGTGGCGCCGCGCTTCGACGATCTGAAAACCGGCATCGCGCTGCGCGCCGCCGTGAGCGCCGAGCTCACGAAACGCTGGACGCCGCGGCAGGATGCCGCATTCGGCGCCGCACTCGTTGCCTTGGGGTTCGCGGATGCCTCGGAGCTCATCGAATTCAAGGGCACGTTCCCGGAGGACTTCGCGGCCAGCTATCTCGACGCCGTCTGGCCCACGGGCGCACCGGAGGGGCCGGAACTCCCGGCGCGCGGGCTTCCGCTGCGCCTGGGTGCGGAGACGCGCCGTCTGACCCATGAGGACGACGGTAGAACCGACACCGCCTACCGAGAGGTGGCCGGCGTTCTGCTGCTCGCGCGCCGGGGTAAGAACGCGAACGATATCGCCAGCCGGCAATGGCGCGCTCTCACCGCCGGTGCCGCAATGGTTGGCGAGCTCGGCGACCGGTTGTTCACGCCGGAACAGGTCGGCGCCGACGAGTTCCTGCCCGAGCTGCTCCCAATCCCGATCCGCCCGGTTTTTCACGAGAAACTCGCGCGGGCGGATGTCGCGTATCACGGACAGCCGATGCTTGCGCACTCGGCGCTCGAACGGGCGTACAACGCCGAGGACTATCTCGAGGAGGACGACGCCGACTTCGACGCCGCCTATACGTTCCATCCGCTCGGCAACTTCGAGACACTGCTCCCCGCAGCGGCCCGTGCCAGCCGCGCGCCGGCCCTCCGCTACGGAGATACCTACGAGTTTCGAGCGGGTGTGCTGGATCAGGCGGGCGGACTGGCGCCCTCGATAGCGGACGAGAACGAACCGTGGCGGCTCGATCCGGCGAAGCTCGTGGCGCCGACGGCCCCGGGCAACGTGATGTTGTACCCCCGGAAGGTGCCACCCGGCGAGATCAACGTGCTTCCGAACGGCAGGTGGGCACGGATCCCGGACGATGTGACGCTGCGTGCGCGCGAGTTCTGGGCTGCCGATCATCGTGACGCCGACAGCCTTCCGGCCGTGCTGCTCACCGGCGCGCAGACGTCGGCCCGCTTCACCCTCCTCCCGCCGGCAATCGACGAGCACACGCTCGTCCACTGGGCGATTCCGCAGCTCGACGATAAGGGCGCAGCAGTCCGCATCGAAGAACTGAAGACTGCGCTTACGGCGCTGTTCGAACAGCGCGCGGTCGAACGGGTCGAGGCGCTCCACGATCCCGCGGTCACGGCAATCGGCATTCGCATCCGCGGAGCCCTCGGCGACAACACGCGGGTGGATGTTTTCAAAGAGACCGTCGAACCGCCTTCGACTTCACTGCCGTTCAAGCGCGGCCCGGTTGACGTGCAGGTCACGCGGACCGGGTTCGACGGCCGTCTCACGGCGGTGCGCACCGGCACAACGCTCGCGATCACGCTGCCGGAAGGCACCTTTGCCGTGCTGGAAGTGTTTCCGCTCGTGCCGCACGACACCTACGAATCGCGCTTCGCGCGTTTCGACGGCCTGACCGAGGATTCCGCGCCCTTCGCGGGCTTTGTCGCCTTCAAGCCGTCCGTCGTCCTCCTGGAATCGGCAACCGACAGGCTGCCGTCGGCACAGGCGTTGTTCGGCAACCTGAAGCTGGTGGATACGCTGGCCTCCGGCAACAACGGCGATATTCACGTGCGGTTCGACGGCGGCGCCATCCAGCATCTCGCGTTCGTCGATCGGTTCGTGATCGCGCGCGACCGCTGGGTGTGGCGGAACCTGCCGGTGGTGCCGGCCGGTACGCTCACCAACCGGTCGCTGACGGACAACGAACGGCGACGCCGCGCCGCCAGCGGTCCTCCCGAGGCGGTCTTCACGGACAAGCGCGACGAAGACCCCACGGTGATCGAGTGGGAGGAAATCGCCGCGATCGACCGCGGGTTCGCAGAACAGCCGCCGCTCGAGGGCGTGTGGCCGCGCGTTGCTGCGGACGATCGCACGGCCGGCGGCCCCGCGAACAACGTCCTGCTGGCGATCGACAACCGCGACGGCACGAGTGCGGCCGACTATCTGCGCTTCTCTCTCCACAGCACATCCCGATATGCGGGTGTGCTGCCCGCTCCTGCGCCATCGCCTGTGTCGCTGCGGCGCATCGTCACCGGCTTCCGCGGCGCGGCGATCAAGCCGCCCAAGGTGCTGGGCATCGTCCCGTTGACGCGCTCCCTCGACGACGACCCGTTTGGCACCGCCCCGGGAGTCACGCCGCTGCTGGTGCTGCTCGACGAGTCGTTCTTCCGCGAGTACGGCGTCGGTGAGCGGATCGAGCTGCGCCTGACGCTCGAGAACCTCGATTTCAGCGAGGACGCCTCTTCCAAGGTCCCCTATCGCACCGGGCCGCTGCCCGATCACTGGCTGTCCACCGGCAAATACTTCCTCGACCGAACGCGGACGCAGGCCGAGGACGAGGCCGATCCGATCGCGCTCGACCTGTTCGGACCGTTCGGCTACTCGCTGGATCTTTCGCCGTCGGAAGCGCTCGCCAACGCGAGCGCCTTCATCGCGTATCCGCACGCGGACGTCCGTGCACATTGGGCGATGTTCGTGCGGATGCGCCGGCGGCTCGATCGCCCGTCGGCCCAGCAGATCAGCGACTGGTCCGACGTGCACGCGCTCTATACGCTGCCTGACGCGCGGCTGCTCGCCTCGTCGCAGGGTCTGGAGGCGGCGGCGCGCATCGAGATCAACGGCGGGACGGCGACCTTGCACAACCTGCGGCTGATCCTGGATCCTGCGGCGACACCGGCGGCCAACGAGCAGAAGGTGCTGATGAACACCGCGGCTGGAAGCCTGTACCGCTATTACCTGCTCGTCAGCCGCGTCCTGGCCGGCGCCGGGCAGGGTTTCGACGCCGAGATACCGGTGGGGTTGTGGAACGTTCCGCTGTTCAAGCCGGAATCCGGCTACCAGGACGCCGGGGAATTCGTGGTCGAGTTCAACCAATCCTCCAAGCCGTTCGGAGTGCACGCAATTGGATCGATCGAGATGGCGCGCCTTGCCGGCGGGGAGTATCGCGGACGCATTCTGGAGGTCATCGTCAACGGCCATTACGAGAAGGAGTCACGGCTCGACGGGATCACCGGCTGGACGGAATTCTGGAAGGCATTGCTGGACGATGAGCACGATATCGACGCTGCGGGGATGATCCGACGTGTCTCGGATGCGATCGTTACGGTGATCCGATAGGGTGTGACCTTCCGCCTCTAATCCGATCCGCCGCGCGATCGGACCGGCCATCGAACCGGATCAGGCTCCCCGCCTAGTAGTTCGGCAGTGGCCGCTGGATGCTGTCGATCACCAGGAAATCGACGGACACCTTCGTCGCCTTCAGCTCGAGGCCGAGCTGTTCTTTCAGCGCGGTGAACAACGAGGCGCCGTTCGGCACGGCATCGGACGCAGTCGATGGCGGATTCGGTGACGACTCGATTCGAATGTCGAACTGTCCCACCAGACCGGTTTGGTCGACAACCGGACGGCCGACCCTATTCTGAAGAATGAACGCCACGTGCGACATCGGCCGCGCGGAGAATTCGTCGATCTGTAATCCATCCGTGATCCGCGACGTGTACACACACGGAAGACTGTCACGCTCGTCCACGCTGATCTCGACGGTCGTCCCGTTGACCGTCGCGGCGGCGGCTACGCCGGTCCGGCACGTCCTCGCCACCTTGCGCATCCCGGCTCCAGGGCCGCGAGCGGGATCTTGGACCGCAAACGTGGTGACGGATGCCCACGCCACAGTCATAGCCGCGAGCATGACGACGGCACGAACGAGCGCGAGCGAGTGAGCCGGGCTTGGTTGCCCTTCGACTCACTTCGTTCGCTCAGGGCATTCGACTCGGCCGCTGGCTTGCCATGAGCGAGGCCGCGCAGCGGCCGAGTCGAATGGCGGAGAGGGTGGGAGTCTTTCGAATTCCTTCGTGAATCCGCGTGTTCTCACCCGATTTCGAGGCAACGCTAGGCTAGGCGGCTCAAGCGATTATCGTCTTCATCGCGTTTCGTCTGCTTTCGTCTGTTCGCCGCTGTCTGCGTTCCTTGCCGATCGAATGTCGCACGAAATGTCGCACACGGCGGTCCGCCGTCGGGGCCTGCGCTACCATTGTTGGAGAGTGATCGGCCATGAGCACTGAAGAACTCGTACACGAAGCGCTGAAGTTGGCACCTCACGAGCGTGCACGGCTCGCGGAACGTCTTCTCGAGAGCCTCGAGAATCTCACGGAGGAGGAGAACGCACAGCTCTGGGCTGAAGAGGCGCAGCGAAGGGATGCCGCGTGGACCGACGCGACTGCGCGCCCGGCTGCTGATGTTCTCAAGGATGCCCGAACACGTTTGAAGTGAAATGCGTGTCTCGTTCAACCAGCTGGCCGAACGAGAACTCAACGAGGCGGCTGAATACTATCAACGCGAAAGCCCCGCACTGAGCGCCACTTTTCTCGCCGAAGTCGAACACACCTGCACGCAGATCACCGAATACCCGGACGCTGCACCGGCCGTCCTCGGCGTGATTCGCCGGCGGCTATTGCGCCGTTTCCCATATGCGTTGCTCTACCGGTTGCACGGTGACACCGTGCGGATTCTCGCGGTGATGAATCTGAAACGGCGACCGGCGTACTGGATTGGTCGATCGTGAGAACCAGACGGTAGCGCGCTGCCTCCACAGCGCCGGCGAGCGCCGCTGCCAGGTCGGTAGAATTGCCTGCCATGCTGACTCAGGGCCTGTCTGACGTAAATCAGTCGGCCGCGCCTGAAGCCAAGATTGCGCTGTTCCGTTCGCTCTTCCGCGGACGGCAGGACGTCTACCCGCGCAGGTTCGAGAACCGAAGGACCGGCAAAACGGGCTACGCACCCGCCTGCGGCAACGAGTGGGTCCGCGGCATCTGCGAGAAGCCGCGCGTGAAGTGCGCGGAATGCCCGCACCAGCGATTCCTGCCGGTGACCAACGACGTGATCAGATGGCACCTGTCAGGTCGCAACGACGCTGGCGAGCCGTTCGTCGCGGGTGTGTATCCGCTGCTCCTCGACGAAACCTGCTTCTTTGTGGCGATCGATTTCGACAAGGGAAGCTGGCGAGAGGATGCAGCGGCGTTCCTCGACACATGTCATCGGCTCAGTCTTCCGGCTGCACTCGAACGATCACGCTCAGGACAAGGCGCCCATGTGTGGGTTTTCTTCGATGAGGCTCTCCCCGCTGCGCTCGGCCGACGGCTCGCTGCACACATTGTCACCGAGACAATGGAACGTCGACCTGATCTCGGATTCGATTCGTACGATCGTCTGTTCCCCAACCAAGACACTCTGCCCCACGGCGGGTTCGGAAATTTGATCGCACTGCCGCTGCAGAAGGGACCGCGCGCGCAAGGGCACAGCCTGTTCCTGGATGACCACCTCGAGCCTTGGCCCGATCAATGGGCGTTCCTCGCGAGCGTTCGCAAAGTCAGCCGCGCAGGGGTCGAGTCCATCGTGCAGGATGCTGAACGGCGAGGTCGTGTTCTTGCCGTTCGCCTTCCGCCTGAAGAGGCAGAGGGTGATGAGCCATGGAGGACTCCTCCATCACCCAGTCGTAGACATCTGACGATTGTCGCCACTCTCCCGCGGACGCTTGAATTCATCCTCGGCAATCAGATCTACATCGCGAAGCATGGACTTGACCCGGGACTACGGAACCAGCTGCTACGGCTGGCGGCTTTTCAGAATCCGGAGTTCTACAGGACACAGGCGATGCGGCTGTCAACCTACGGAAAGCCGCGCGTCATCGCCTGCGCGGAAGATCACCCCCAGCACATCGCTCTACCCAGAGGATGTCTTGACGACGTTCGAGAGATGCTGAGCGATCTGGGTGTTCACGCGACTATTCGCGACGAGCGCAACATCGGTGACCCTCTGAATCTGACATTTCGCGGCGAACTGCGCGCGGATCAGGCGGCCGCAGCAGATGCGCTTGCGTTACACGACGTGGGCGTGCTCGCAGCTACGACGGCGTTTGGCAAGACGCTCGTCGCCGCATCGCTTATCGCCAGACGCGCGGTCAACACGCTGGTATTAGTGCACCGGCAGCAGCTACTCGATCAGTGGGTAGAACGGCTGTCGGCATTCCTGGACATTCCGGCGAAATCCATCGGCAGGATCGGTGGTGGGCGAAGGAAGCCGACAGGACAGTTGGACGTAGCCCTTATTCAGAGCCTGGTTAAGAAAGGAACCGTCGACGATCGCGTAGCTAGCTACGGCCACGTGATCGTAGACGAGTGTCATCACCTTTCTGCACATAGCTTCGAGACCGTCGCTCGTCAGGCTCGTGCTCGGTTTGTCCTCGGATTGTCAGCGACGGTCGCTCGCAAGGATGGTCATCATCCGATCATCTTTATGCAGTGCGGTCCGGTTCGCCACCGAGTCAATGCAAGAGTCCAGGCGGCTACCCGACCGTTCAGTCACGTTGTCCTGGTCGAACCGACCTCGTTCCTGCCGGTCCGGAGTCCTGATGCGGACAAGCGTGTGGAGTTCCAGTCGTTGTATCAGGACCTGGTTTCTGACACACCGCGCAACGACCGCATCTGCAACGTCGTGATCGATGCCGCGAATAGCGGGCGTTCGCCCTTAGTGCTGACCGAACGGAACGAACATCTCGATTGCCTTGAGGCGTTGATTGCGCCTCAGGTCCGTCACCTCGTAGTACTCCGGGCGGGTCTCGGAAAGAGAGCCAGACAGGCAACACTTGATCGCTTGGCGGCTATTCCTCGTAATGAACCACGTGTGCTCCTCGCAACTGGCAAGTACGTTGGCGAGGGTTTTGACGATGCTCGTCTCGACACACTTGTGCTGACCCTTCCTGTGTCGTGGCGTGGCACGGTCGCCCAGTATGCGGGCCGATTGCATCGGCTTTGCGAAGGCAAAAGCGAAGTACGCATTTACGATTTTGCGGACCTGAACGTGCCAATGCTCGCTCGCATGTTCGATCGGCGGTGTCGAGGGTACGAAGCCATCGGGTACCAGATCGTCCTGCCGGCGAGCGCAATTCCCGGATGGCCGGCCGATGTCGTCCTCCCGTCGGATCCCGTTTGGAAGCACGATTACGCCGCGAGCGTCCGGAGACTCGTACGCGACGGCGTCGACGTGCCTCTTGCCGAGCTCTTCGTTCAGTCCGCCAGACCGACGCCGGCAGACGCTGCGGGCGCCAGTCGCGCGCGGAGTGCCTCGGAAGCATTTTTATACACACGCTTACAAACGCTGAGCGAAACCAAAGGGCGTTTCCAACTCAACGTCTCCTTGCCGATCGCCTTCGATGGTATAGGAAGCCTCGAAGTGGACCTGCTCTGCGCCGATGCTCGCGTCGCCGTGGAGATCGACGGCGCACAGCATCTCGCCGATCCAGTTGCATATCGACGGGACCGGCGCAAGGACCACTTGCTGCAGGAGCGGGGGTATCTCGTGCTCCGCTTTCTCGCTGAGGATGTAGGTAAGGAGCTGGGCATGGTGCTCGACAGCATCCAGCGAGCGTTGAGCCACCGCCGAACAACGATTCCGATCGTCGTGCGGACGTAATGTACCCAGTCGGCTGGCTGGTCGAAATGTCGCGTGAATGTCGCCCGGAAATGTCGCTCAGACAGGAACGCGCCCCGATCGCCGCCGATTACTGAATCAAACCCGAGGAAGACATTGCGGAAGGCTGAGAGAACCTGATTCTCAGCACTCTTGCCAAAACATTGAGGGAATCAACGACCTGAGATTGGCGGAGAGGGTGGGAGTCCTGAAAGTCGATCTGGAAACATCAATGAAATGGGCCGAAATCGGTTAAGCCCAATCGGCGGCATAATTTCGGCTTTGCGATTGTTTTCGACCGCCTTCGTCCCTTTTCCTTTTTTTGCGGCCTTTTCTGGTGCGATGTCACTCAGAATGTCACTCGACGCTGACACCCCCCGAGAACTCTTGCGACAACTCCCGGGAGGAATCCTCAGTCCCTGGTGACAGGCCGCGAGGCGCCGTGGGTTGAGGACGGGTGGGTGATAGCGGTTTCGAGGGACACCGTCGCGAGGCACGCGCCCCGCTGTACGGACTATTCGGAACGCCGAACAAAAAAATGCCGTGCAATTTCTGCTGGGTCCGGCCGTCGATCGCTGGTCGCGCCGGTGTGCGCGGAGGCGACGCTCTGACTGTCAGTCTTCTGTCGGCGCGCGAGCCGCCGCGATGATCACGTACTCGACAGATCCGCGGGCGTTGCGCTCGAGTTTGAGTCCAAGCTGCTCTTCGACGGCGGCG
>JAICQE010000227.1 GCA_025938035.1 Vicinamibacteria bacterium | reverse complement strand
TCCCCCCAGCTTGGTGGGGGGGGGCCCGCGCTCGGCCTCCAACTATTGGGGTGTCTTTCCTCTCGTGCCGCGCCCGGGGGGGGTGCGTCCCCGCGTGCCGGCGCACCTCCTGGGGCAACTCTCCCCACCATCCACCTTTTTCCTGCGCATCCGTCCACGCATCGACGCCTTCCGTCATGGCCGGCAGCGGCGTCAGCGTCATCGCGAGCATCTCGTCGAACGTCTGCCAGGGCAGCTCGAGCGGCTTCTCGAGTTGACGGCCCACTTCGAGCAGCACGTCCGGAGTCCCTCGCGTCTGATGCAGCGCTTTCATCACCGGGGGTGCCGCGCTGACGACGGCAACGGACGAACCCGACTCGGGCACGCTCTCGGTCCACGACTCGAGGAACGAATGGTCCGGCAGAATGAGATCCGCCAGCACGCTTGTCTCGTCGAGAAAGCTGCCGAAGCTGACGATGAACGGAATCTTCGCGATGGCGTCGCGCACGTTCCACGCCCGTGGCGCGGTGAAGACTGGATTGATCCCGTCTATCAACAGCGCCTGCGCCGCCGGTTCGCCGCCGCTGAGCAGCCCCGCCGACCACTGCTGCAACGACACAGCAGCTGAGGGCCCGCGACCGATCCTAGCTGCGGCCGCCACGTCCATCCGCGGAGTAAAGAGCAGCCCGCCCGGCTTCCCGACTGTGCCCGCCAGCGCATTCAACGCGTTTACCGCGACGGCTGTGAAAAGTGCGTTCGTGTGCGCGAGCGCCGCGCCGCCGACAGCCGCCGCGGCGGGGCCCCGGCCTGCAAACTCGCGCGCGAGCCGCTCGACCTTCGCCGCCGCGACACCGGTGACCTTCTCGACTTGCTCCGGTGCGTAGTCCGGCAGCCCGTCGCCCCAGCCCGGGATTGATGCGGCTGCCGCTGCAGCCTGCAGCTTGTCGCGCATGATGACGTGCGCGAGGCCGAGCGCAAGCGTGCCTTCGGTCCCCGGCCGGATGGCGACCCATTCGTCCGCGCTCGCACCCGTCTGCGACACGCGCGATTCGATCTGCACGAAATGGCCACGCACGCCGGGCCGTCCCTGGCGCATGTCGCCATAACCGCGCGCGTGCGATACGGGCGCGTTCCACGTGCCGAGGAAATCGGCGCCAAAGCTCAGCAGGTAGCGCGTGTTCGCTAGGTCGAACGTCGGCAGTTGCGCCGATCCGAAGCTGATTCCGTTCGCCCGCCGCAACACGTCATCCGCGAATAGCTCGTAGGTGACGGGCGCCGCCGCGCCGAACCGTGCCAGGAACTCCGCTATGAGCGCCTGGCGATGACCGTTGCCGGGCCGTCCGAGAAACGCGAGCGAACGGGCATTCCCGCCGCCGGCGAGTGTGTTCAGCGAGCCGACAACCTCCGCGATCGCGGCGTCCCACGTCACCGCCTCATACGTTCCGGCGCCACGATTGCCGGTCCGCTTCAGCGGCTGCGTGATGCGATCGGGGTGATAGGTCACCTGGATCGCAGCCTGGCCGCGCGCGCAGAGACCTCCGCGGTTGATCGGGTGACTCGGGTTCCCCTCCAGCTTCTTGGCTGCCAGGATCTGAACGACGCCTGATTTCCCATCACGCACAACCTCCGCGTCCGCGTCCATCACGCGCACCGTCAGGCCACATCCGGACGGGCACAGTGGGCAGACGCCCGGCTTCCACACCGCCTGCCCGGGGACGATGTCCTCCTCCGGCACGAACCGGACGAGCTGATGATCCGGGTTGCCGCAGCTGGCAAGCGCGGCCGTGGTGCCGGAGACGGCGGTGAGCTTGATGAAGGAACGGCGATCCATCAGCGAAACCCGTGTAATTCAGAATGCAGAATGCAGGATGCAGGCAGTTCGCTGGACGCCTTCTGAATTTTGAATTCTGACTTCTGCATTATTCGCCTCACTCAGAAATGACAGGTGAGGCAATCAATAGACGCCTTGCGCTCGCTATGGCAGTTCACACAGAACCCCATGTTCATATCGACGTTGCGCTCGGCAACGGTCCCCTGCGCGATCGGCCCATGACACGTCGCGCACTCGACCTTCGCGCGGATGTGCGGCGCGTGATTGAAGCGGACGTGCGCCTCGGAGGTATAGTCGAACACCCGCCGCCAGACAAAGTCCTCGCCGCGTTCGCGCATTGCCGTGAGCTGCCGGATGCGCGGCCGGTCGGTCGCGATCGTGTTGTGGCAGATCATGCACGTCCGTACGCTCGGCAGGCCCGCGACGGGACCGGTCGTCACCGGCTCGTGGCAGTACTCGGTGCAACCGATTTGCTTGCCGGCGTGCACGTTGTGCGGGAACTCGAGTGGCTGCTCAGGCTTCCGCTCCTGACGGCCGATGAAGTCCTCGACGGCTTCGCCGAAGGTCGAACGTGCCGTCGTGAACACGCCGGTGCTCTGTCCGGGCAAAACCGGCGGAACCGACGCGTTGGGTCGCGGGGCGGGGTCGAACATCCGGCAGCCGAGACTGCCGGCCAGAATCAATGCGCTGACAACGAGAGCGCTGCGCACTCGCGTTATTTTGCCGGCGCCTTCGCTGCGGCCGCGGGACCGATGGTGCGCAGGTAGTTGACGATCTCCCAGACGTTCTTCTCGGTCAGGGTCCCCTTCATCGGCTTCATCTCGCTTTTCGGGGCGGGCGCGCCGTTCCAGATCAGCGCGAAGATCTCGCCATCGCTGCTGCCGTGGTCCCACTTCGCGTCGGTCAGGTCGGCGGGTTTCGGGTCCTTGGGTGCGAGCGGTCCGTCACCCTTGCCGCGGAGCCCATGGCAATGGCGGCAGTTCTTGGCGTAGAGCGCGCGGCCCGCCGTAATCGAGGCCGCGTTGGCCGCCACCGGATTTTTCCGTGCCGCCAGCTTGGGATCGCCGCCGCGCCGTTGAGCCCCGGCGCCGGCCGTCATGAGCGCAACTATAAAAACCACCGTCAGGAGTGTCACAGCCCAACGCATCGTCGTGATAGTCCCCCGTGATGAGTCCGATTCGCTAAGAAACCCAGTGAGTTTACTTCAGGTCCGAAGCCTCGGCGAACCTGACAAAGAATTCACGAAGAGTTCAGGAACGTCCGGCGGCGGGTGTGACCTAAGATCGCCATCATGCGGAGAACGCCCCTCGTCCTGTGTGCCAGCGTCGCGCTGCTCGTTGTCCTCATCGCCGCCGGATGCCGCCGCGGCGGCGAGGCTGCCGCGTCCGAAGCTGCCCTGCCACCGTTCGCCACCGAGCTCACGATCAAGGACCTGATGTTGAACGTGATCGACACCAACGCCGATGTGGTCTGGCTGTCGGTGACGACAGTCGCCAGCGAGAAGGGACTTGTCGAAACGCGGCCGACAACGGACGAGGAATGGGCCAGGGTAAAAGGCGCAGCCATTACGCTCGCGGAAGCAGCCAATCTGCTGATGATTCCCGGCCGCAAGGTGGCACCAGACGACCACAAATCAGAGGTGCCGGGCATCGAGCTCGAGGGGCCGGAAATGGACGCGCTCATCGCCAAAGACCCGCAGGCGTTCTACAAGCACGCTCGCGATCTGTACGCCGCCGCGATGATTGCGGCGCGGGCGGCCGAGAAGAAGGACGCCGACAAGGTCTTCGAGGTTGGCGAGGCGATCGAGCACGCCTGTGAAGGCTGCCACCGCGCCTACTGGTATCCGAACGAAAAGATTCCGGAGCTGCCCGCGTTTCCGGAGACGCCGGCGAAATAGCGGATCAGGGCACGAAGACAACGCCCCACGGCCGTTCGCCGACTTTCACGCGCGCCTTCACCGATCGGCTGTCCACGTCGACGATCGACACGTCGTTCGACGGTCCATTCGCGGTGAAGACGGTCTTGCCGTCCGGCGAGACCGCTATCCCCCACGGCCGCTCGCCCACTTCGGTTGACGACACCGGCTGATTCGTTTTCGCGTCGATCACCACGACGTTCTTGCCTCGTCCAGTGCTGACGAACACCCGTGACCCGTCCGGCGAGGCGACCGCTCCCATCGGGCGCACCATTTCCCCGGTCAGCGTGATGGTCGTGATGACCGTGTGCTTCATCGCGTCGAGTACCCACACTTCGCCGCCGTTCTCGGCGGTGACATACGCGCGCGAGCTGTCCGGCAGGAACGCTGTGGACCGTGGCCGCCGGCCGACCTTGACCGTCGCGAGCGGCTTCAGCGCCACGGCGTCGATGGCCGTCACCTGGCTGTCGTCCTCGGACGTCACGTACACCACCTGACCGTCCGGCCGGAGGTCCACGCCTTCCGGTTCG
>JAICQE010000096.1 GCA_025938035.1 Vicinamibacteria bacterium | reverse complement strand
ACCTTAAGAAGTGACGCAGCAATTCAAAATGCAGAATGCAGAATTCAGGCTTTGCATTCTGCATTCTGCATTCTGAATTACTGCTTGCGTCATACCAATCCGGCGTCGGCCTTCATGCGCGAAGCCTTTCTGAACTCACTGCGGAAACAGTGAAGGGCCGTTGTCCTGCCATCCGGTACCTTCGAGTGAGACGAGAAATGACACCAGATCGTTTGCGTCCCCCGGCGTCAGGCCGAGCCGGCCGCGACGCCGCAGGCGATCGTCCAGATCCGGATTGGCAATGCCGCCGCGATTGTAGAATTCAACGACATCGCGCAGCGTTGGGATGGAGCCGTCGTGCATGTACGGCGCGTGGCGCGAGACTTCGCGCAGCGTCGGCGTCTTGAAGCTCCCCGGATCTCCCTCGAACACCGAATCTTTCGTCACGGCGTAGCGGCCCTCGTCCGTGAACGACCTGGTGTCCGGATTCCACCCGATTCCGAGATTGTGGAACGTCCCGTCCGTAAAGAGCGGCGGCGTGTGGCATGCCGCGCATCCGGCCGTGCCCGTGAACAGATCGAAACCGCGCCGGACCGAGTCGCTCACGGTTCCCTGTCCGCGCTGCCAGCGATCGAAGGCGGAGTTGCCGCTCATCCGCGTCCGTTCGTAGTCGGCGATGGCCCGCGCCACGCGCTCCCTGGTGACCCTGGCGTCGCCGAATGCCTGCGCGAAGTACGGACCATAACCCTGTACCCGCGAGAGAGTGCTGACCATCTCCGGGTGCGGGTTCCCCATCTCGGACGCGCCGGCAATCGGTACGAGCGCCTGGGCTTCGAGCGTCCGCGCACGACCATCCCAGAAGTAGGCACCGACGGGTGCATCTTTAAACGAGCTCCACCGGTTCGGGATGGCCAGATTGATGATGGTGGGAACCTTGCGCGTCCCGGCGGCGCCGCCCACTCCAGTGGCAACCGGCGTCGTCTGCGAGAACGCGTGAGCAGGTTGGTGGCACGTAGCGCAGGAGATGGTTCCGTCGCGCGAGAGGCGCCGATCGAAGAACAGCCAGCGGCCGAGACGGACCCGCTCGGGCGTCGGCGGAACGGGCAGCGAGCGGAGATTGATGTCGATGCCGAGCGGCGGCCGGCCGATCGGCCTGCGCGGGTTATCCGCTTCCAACCGAACGACCTGTTCGGGCCGCGGTGCGCCGCAGCCGGACAGCATCGTCAGACAAAGCAGTAAGAGGGCTGAGGCGCGCACGCGCCATTAGACGCCGAGCCCGAAGGAGTCGTTTCCTCAGCACCGTGGCTTCCGCCTTTAGGCGGAAGTTACGGCGTGATCCGTATAGGAATATCGCGGCTGACGGAGTCGCCACCTGACGTCGCCACGACGTGGAGAGAGTAGTCGCCGGCGCCGACGTCGAGCGGCAGCGCCACCACAAATGTCTCCGTGCCCTTTGCCGCGCGCGTGCGCCGGTCACTCCCGCTGCGAACGATTTGTCCTTGATGGTCACGCACTTCGACCTTCAGCTCGACGGGGTTCCGCGCACGGCCATCGGCGTTGTCGTAGACCTCGAGGTAGAGCGAAATCCGCGTGCCGCTCGCGAACGCACGGTTGAGCGTTGGAAAAAACGGAAGGACGTTCGACGCTGCCGGGATGACTGTCACCGGCCGGTCCGCCTCCATCGTCGACAGCGCGACTGCACTCAGTGCCAGCCGTTCCTTACGGAAATCCGGAACGTCGAGGTCGTACATCACGCTGCCGACCTTCGCCGCCTGGGTGTTGCCGCCCGCGACGCGCAGCTGGTAGCGGCCCGGCGGCAGGGTGATTGACGACTGCGTGCGAAAACCGTGGGCCAGGGCCTGTGCGTACGAGTCCGGCTTCAGCGCAAGGTCGATCACCTGAGGCTGGCCGCGCGTCACTTTGCCTCCGGCGCTGACGGCAGCGGACGCGAGCTCGATCTGTGCCCGCATGATTCCGGACGTTCCAGTGAATCCAAGTCGGGACGCGTCGAATTCCGCAGTGATGACGACTCTGGCCTCATTGTCTTTCGATCCCTTGAACGCCGCCGCGAACACCTTCATCGGCACCGCACCGTTGGAGAGCGGGCTGGCGATGACGTCGCGAATGCCCGCGGTCGCCGTGGCATTCGTTCGCGTGCCTGCCGATCGCCCCGGGGACCCTGATGGCGCGATGTAGCCGTCACGCGCGCGGACCGTCAGGCCAGGCCGCTTCGCCCGTACCTCCAGTCGCCGGTACCGGCCGTCGCGCCTGTCGTTTGTCGAGGTGAAGCCGAGGAGGTAGTAATTGCTGTTCTCCTTGACCATTCGCTCCAGCGCCTGGCCGAAGCTGTTCGAGTTGACCACCGCAAAGCCCCCGGTCGCTTCGGATAGCTTGCGGAACGCGGCCATCCGTTCGAGGTCGGCGTCACACACGCCGGCGACATTCGCCGCCGTCTCGCCCAGGAACCCGCCGGCCGTCAGGCCGCATGGGTCGATCGTGTAAAAGGCGACGCCTCCGCGCATCGCCTCGGTCATCGCCGCGCGCAGGTCGTCGAACTCGAGTGATCGGACGCCGCCCTTGTAGTCGATGACGCTGTAGGCGTCCCCGACCTCCTCAGTGATGTAGATCAGCGCTTTGCGGCGCCCGTGGATGCCGGCGAGCGAGGCGATGAGACCCTTTAATGCTGCGGCCCGCGCGCGCTGCGCCAGCGGCGATCGGTCCCGACGCCACGGCTCCCCAGGCGTCTCCGGGGGCACGCCCCAGCCTCCCTGCAGCCGGTTGATGGCTGCGAGAAGCAGGCCGCGATCGCTCGTGAAGTCCTGCGCGGCCGCCGACAAGGCGCGGCCGACGTTGACGACGACGCCCACGTCGTTTGGTTCGAAGTGGCGCTCGATGAACGTGGTGAGAAAGTGCCGAGCCCGTAGCGCCAGGTCCGCGCCGACCTCGTCGAGGGCGATGACGTAGAGGCGACCCTCACCGCCGCTGTTCGTCGCGACGTCAAGTCGCGGAGTACCCGGAGAGAACGGCGGTGGCGCGTTGATCGGAATGATCACCTCCGAAAAGGAGGTGATCGTCTGTGGCTTGCCATCCTCGAGCAGTTCGAAATCTTCGAGGCGTAGATCGCGGACTGGATTACCGTCGCGATCGGTGACGAATACGTCGACCTGGACGGCTTCGACCTGCGCCCGGAACGTCGGTGCCGGCTGCTGGGCGGAGACCGCCGTCACGATGGCGGCGGTGAATCCCAGCCCGGCAAGCCGAGGTGTCATCCGCCGCATTGGGCATTCCTACTTTTCCGCGTTCGGGTTCGACGATCCTGCGAACAGCCGGCGGCCATCCGGGAACGTGATGCTGCCCGCGTTGGCCGTGTTCGATCCGTTGCGCGCCTGCCAGCCTTGAATCACCAGCACGGTGCCGGCCGGCAGATCTTCCTTGCGCCATCCGCGCCGGAACAGCCCATTGGCCGCGCCGGTCTCGAATGCCCACCGCTCGGTCTTCCCGTTCGCGGCGGCGACGTCGAGGTAGATCCACGCGTGCGGATTGGACCACCGCATCTCGACGACCTTGCCCGTGATCTTGATCGGCTTGTCGGCGTCGAATTCCGCCGCGAACGCATGATGAGCAACTGCCGGTGCCGCGGCCAGGCACACGGCCGCGGCCACCGCCGCGCACACAATGAAGCCGCGAATGTTTCGCATTATTTTTTCTCCAGCCCGATACCTGCATCCTTCACGTCTTTCATGTGTTGCAGGTCCTGGTTGTCCTCGTGGCAGGCGACCTCGAGCATCTCGCCCTTCTCGTCCCGGTTGAACTGCACTTCGACCGTAAACGGCCGCGTATAGACGAGCGGGTCGGTCAGCGTCGCCCTGTAAATAATGGTATTCGCATTCACCGGTGTAAATCGCTCGACGACGGTCAGCGCGTGGCTGGTGATCTCGCCCGCCTCGTTCAGCCACGGCTTGCCGTTGAAGTTCCGGCTCTCGACGACGAGCGTGTCGCCCTCCCAGCGGCCGATCGAGTCACCCTGCCACAGGCGGACAGTATCGGGAAGATGCCTGCGTTTCGGGTCGATTGGAATCTGCCGCCACGCCATGCGTTCGAAGAGCACGACCAGGTGGGTCGGCGTCTGCATGATGAAGAACGGCGACGGCACGTAGAAGCCGCGCGGTACGCCTGCCGCCATCACGCAGTGCGCCGTCGGGTCGTCGTAGCCCCGCGCCGGCGTCTGCCGGCTCTTCAGCTCCTCCCGCGCCCAGTCCTGCATCGGGAGCTTTCCGTCCGGCGGATCCACGACGATCCCCTGGCCGGGCGGCAGCATCGTTGCGCCGGCATGTTCCTCGAGGCCGTAATTCGCGCCGCGACCCTGGCTTTCGTAGAAGCCCGACAGGTCAGGCTTGCCGTCCGGCATCCGGCGCAGTGGTCCCGGTACAGGGGCGGCGCCACGCCCACGTCCGCGTCCCGCTGCACCAGCACCCGCCTGGCCCGCCGGACCAGCGCCCTGTCCTCGCGGAGGAGCAGCAGGCGCACCCTGTGCATACGCGTCGCCCGCGGCGAGCGCTACGACGAGCGCGCCAAATGTAATTACTCTTTTGCATTTTGAATTTTGCATTTTGAATTCCGGCGCGTCGAATTCCGGGGCGTTGAATTCCCGCGCGCTCACTTCGGATACCACGTCCGCGGCTCGCGATGAAACGCGCCGCTCGCTTCCTCGGCCTCGGCCACGCACTGGTATTCGAGGATCCGATCCATGTCCTTCACGCGATAGATCGGCATGCTGATCTTCCACGCCCGCGTGAACACCTTCGGATCCTCCATCGTCGCCTCGTAGCGCATCGTGTCGGCATCGCTGAGCGAGTACCGCTCGATCACCTTCAGCGCGTTGCTGTGGAAGTTGCCCGACGAGTCGAACCACGTCTTGTCGTTGTGGTTCGTCACTTCGACGACGAGCGTGTCGCCTTCCCAGCGTCCACGCGAGTCGCCCATCCAGAACTCGATGCCCTGCACCGGCTTGCTGCCGTTCGTGTAGATCAGCCGATGGACATTCGTCCACTCGAACGTCATCGCCACGTGCGTGCTGCTCTGAAAGACCTGGAACGGGAACTCGAGGTACATGATGCGTGGCACCCCGGGCATATAGCACTTGCTGAACGGGTCTTCGGTGTAGCGCTTCGCGAAGTTCTCCTCGCGCTTCTTCAGCGCCCATTCCTGGTACGGGATCGTGCCGCCCTCGACGACGCTGCGCCCGGCGGGCATGTTGTGCCGGGCATGGTGGTCCTCGAGGTTGTAAAAGGCCCGGTTACGCACCTGCCAGATGCCTTGCAGGTTCGGCTTGCCGTCGGGCATCCGAGGGATCTTTGCCGCAGCCGTTTGCGCGGCCGTACCGCCTGTCAGCTGGGGAAGACTGCCGATGAAAAGAGCCGCCAGGAACACACCCGCAGCGGCGCTAAGACGTTTACTCATGAAATAAGGCCTCTGAGAAAATTACGGGGCCGTGACCCGCGGGAAATATTACTATCCCGCGCATGCGGACACGAACCTTCGTCCTGGCCGCGGCTTTCGTGGTGTTCACGGCATCCACACGCGCCCAGGAAGGCCATCCATTGACCGGCACGTGGGCCGGCGACTGGGGGCCGGCCGGAGCGCAGCGAACGCACATCACGATGGTGATGAACTGGGACGGCAAGGCCGTCACCGGCGTGATTAACCCGGGCCCAGATGCGATTTCGCTGACCGCCGTCTCGGTCGACTGGGGAACATGGACCGTTCGCATCGACGCCAAGGGCGTCGCGGCGGAAGGGCGGATGGAAGACATCGGGTCGTCCCATCGCCGCATCGTCGGCACGTGGAGTCAGGGTGGCGCGAAGGGCGATTTCACGCTGACGCGCGATTGATGAAACAGTTCGTGCTCGGAGCGCTGATCGCCGTTGGGGCAGTTGCGCATGCTCAGCTGCCGGTTCCCGCTCTGTACGACGAGTGGCGCCGCGTCACGCTGGACGGCGTCGTCACACGCGTCGCGTGGGCGAACCCTCGCGCGTATGTGTTTGTCGACGTCCGGGAGCCTGGCGGTCCCGTGTCGAACTGGGCGATCGAGATCGGCAATCCGCTCGATCTGGAGCAGCGCGGCTGGTTGCGGACCACGGTTCGAGCCGGCGACAGTGTGAGCGTCGAGGCCGTTCCCGCCCGCGACAACGCGAAGCGTGCGCTCCTTTCCACGTTCTGGAAAACCAGTCCGCGTGCGCGGGTGTTCAGTGGGAGCGCCGCAACGGCGAAGGCGGCCCCCACCGCGGCGGGTCCGGCACCCCGCTGGCCGGATGGACAGGTCCGCCTCGGCCCGCCCGCTGGACGGAAAGGCTACTGGGGCGCTGCGAGCCTGACGACGATGATCGAGAGCGCCAGTAAGATTTCCGTGCGTGCCGACGGACTGCTCGCGAACCTGTCGGATGCGGACCGCGTGGCGCCCTTTCAGCCCTGGGCAAGGGCCGTCTATCTGCACCGGCAGCGAACGCTTCTCAGGGACGATCCCGCGGCACGGTGTCTCCCGACCGGAGGTCCCCGCCAGTTTCACACGCCGAACGGTTTCCAGTTCGTCGAGCAACGCGACCTCGGGCGCATCCTCGTGCTGTTCGGCGGGGCGAACCGCAACTGGCGCATCATCTACACCGACGGCCGTCCGCTGGGTCAGGCCGCGGAGGCGGTGCCGAGTTACTACGGCAGCTCTGTCGGGCGCTGGGAAAAGGACGCGCTCGTGGTCGAG
Source organism: Vicinamibacteria bacterium (assembly GCA_025938035.1). Next base: position 10,045 of record JAICQE010000096.1, on the reverse strand, counting down.
TCGGTCGGGTATAACGAGCGGTTCTGGATGACGAACGGCGGGCTGCCGCACACGGAAGCGCTTCGTCTGGTGGAGAGGTTTTCGCGGCCGGACCTGAACACGCTGCGGTATGAAGTGACCGTCGACGATCCGCGGACCTACACGCGCCCGTGGCGCAGCGAGTGGACCGTGCGGTGGGTGCCGGATCGGGAAATCGAGGAGTTCTTCTGCGAGGAGAACGTCGAGTCCACATTCATTCGGTGATGAACATGAGCACTACGCTTCGCCCGCTCGTCGTTGTGTTCTCTGTCGCGTGCGCGATGCTCTCGGTGACGCCGTCTGCCAGCGCGCACCATTCCTTCGACGCGGAGTACGACTCGAAGAAGCCGTTTACGATCACCGGCTTCGTGACGAAGGTGGATTGGGTGAATCCGCACGCCTTCGTCTCCGTTGACGTGAAGGATGGCAATGCGGTCAAGAACTACCGCATCGAAATGGGTCCACCGTATGCGCTCGTCCGCGGCGGATGGAAACGCGACACGCTCAAGATCGGAGACAAGGTGACGATCGTGAACGCGGCCGCCGCGAAGGATGGCAGCAACGCCGGAGGATCGATGCCGACGACTGCCATGGTCCTCGCGGATGGGCAGAAGTTGACGATGCGATGACAAGTGGAAGAAGTGGAAGAAGTGGAAGAAGTGGAAAAGTGGAAGAAGTGGAAAAGTAAGTTGAAAAGTACGGTTGTGGCTGTCATGGCGGCCCTTGTCTGCGCTGAGGTACTGCTTGCCCAGGTGCCGGCGCAGAAGCCGGCGGCGACGGAACCGGCACCGCGCTGGCCCGACGGTCGCATCAATCTCGGAGCGTCAAAGGATCAGAAGGGGTATTGGGAGATCCGCCCGGGGCTCGGTGGGTTCCCGCGCGCCGCCGACGTTCCGTTTCAGGACTGGTCGCGCGCGCTTTATCAGTACCGCACCACCACCGCGGATCTGTATCCACCGCTTGTCGGCTGTAAGCCGGCCGGCGGGCCGGGATTCTTCAACGCGCCCGGCTTCGAGATCGTCGATGCTCCGGAGCTGAAGAGCATCTTCCTGCTCAACATCGCCGGGCCGCACTCATGGCGGGTGGTCTATATGGACGGCCGTGCGCATCCTCCGCGCGAGAGCCTGCGGCCGACCTACTTCGGCCATTCCATCGGCAGGTGGGAGGGCGATACGCTGGTCGTCGACTCGATCGGGTTCAACGAGAAGCAGTGGCTTGCCGGATCGTTTCCGCACACCGAACAGCTGCATCTCACCGAACGCATCTCGCGTCCGAACCTGCGCACCCTGGTGTACGAAGCGACGATCGACGATCCAGGCGCCTACACGAAACCGTGGACCGTCCGCTGGACGATCAACGAAAAGAGCGCGTCCTCGTGGATGGCTGGCGGCGAGATGTTCGAGTACATCTGTCAGGACAGCCGCGAGTAGGAGGAGTGGGCCGTTTGCGATTGAAGACCGCTCTCGCCGCAGCAACTTTGTGTGTAGCTGCTCTCGCTTACGCCCAGGACGTGCCGACGTTCGATGTCGCATCCGTCAAGCGGAACGTTTCAGGCGAACCGGGAGCCGCGCTTGACATGTCGCGTGGCCAGGTGCGCGCGACGAACGCGCCGCTCCAGGTCCTGATACGGCAGTCGTTCGACGTGATGGACTCTCAGATCGTCGGCGCACCTTCGTGGGTAGCGGACGAGCGGTATGACGTCATCGCGAAGGCTCCCGAGGGAATCGAGACAGCTGTTGGGCTGCGGACCTTGCTGCGCGCGTTGCTGGCGGAGCGATTCAAGCTGACGACCCATACCGAGACTCGAGAGATGCCAGTGTTCAGTCTCACCAGGGCACGGGCCGACGGCCGCAACGGGCCCGGACTGCGCGAAGCGTCCTTCGACTGCGTCAACGGTGCCCCGGTGTTTACAGGTGGGGCACGTACCACCACGACGGACGAGTGGCCCATGTGCATAGTAACTTTCAAGCCAGGGCTGCTCTATGTCGGGGGTTACCAGATGCGCGACGTGATCCGCTTACTCACACCGCTCGTCGGGAGGACAATTCTCGATGAGACGAAGATTCAGGGACTTGTCCAGGTTCGTCTCGAATATCAGCCGGCGGGACGAGGCGCGTCGCCGCAAGGTGCTTCAACAAACGAGCGCCCGGAGCTCTTCACCGCGCTCGAAGAACAGACCGGGCTCAAGCTGGTCGGCAAGCGCGCGCCCGTGGAGGTCCTCGTCATCGACACGGTGGAGCGGCCCTCGCCGGACTAGCTTGCCGGGACAGCCGCGAGTAGCGCGTGTAGCGACTGCTCGCCGGTCCATGGCCCACTCGCTTGGGAACTTAACTGGTGCGGTGGGGTCCAACGCTTCCAGTAATCAACCTTGTCAGAAACCACACCCTGGCTAGGTTGTAAGGATCAGGAGACAACCCCATGCGCATCAACGGCTGGCAACGGCTTTGGCTACTAGCTTCGATTCTTTGGGCGGTTGTAATCCTATTACTTGCAGGGATCCTTCGGTCCGACGGCGATCAGACCGTCCAGAGCGCCAATGTGGCCCTGTTTGTGGTGCGGCTGTGGATCGTGCCAGTCGCGGCGGTTTATGGCTTCGGCCTTGGCCTCGCTTGGGTCCGCCGCGGATTTCAAGTCGAGGCAAAGTAACCCGCCCCGGATCTCGCCTGCGGCTCGGCGCCACCGTTGCTGCTGGCATGCGACCATCGCACGCCAAGGCATCGGTTCTCGGCGTGCAGTTCGCACTCACTACATGATTTAGGGTCGACACGATCGATCCTGCGAGTCGCGTCAGCTTTCCGGTAGCGTCACGAACTCGATCTCATCGAACGTCATCCGGTAAGCGGAGTTTCCAAAGGCTGCGTACCGGATCATCCGATTCGAGGCGTGGATGGGGACATTACGCTTGGGCTGGAGGTTCACCTTTAATTACCGAAGATGCGCCTGTACGCCAACCCAACGGGCACGCCAAGGAACGACGCAAAGCCCAGAAGGAGGAGTGCTGCGCGTAGCGTCAACCATGCGAATCCCTCCAGAGTAACAAGTGCCATAACGTATAAGGCGAAGGCGCCTATTGTGCCGACGAGAGCCGCGCCCACCTGTCCGCGACGAGCGAGCGGCAAGAGGAGGCCGACCAGGGGCCCAAGCAGAATCGCTGCGGCAAATTACAAAAGAACTACCACCCCCAAACTCGTCTCGAGTCTCTCGAACGTCCGATTGCCCCGCAACAGATGCACAGCGAGCACCCAGCAGCTGAATGCAGTCGCGATGAACAGTGCCACACGCAGGCAGACGATGACGTCACGACGGACGCTGCGACGCTCTTCTGTGTCGAAGTCCATCGACTACTGCTTCCTCATTCCAGTGAAGAACAGACGCCTGAAGGCGGACACTACGTCGCTGCGGGTGTTCCTGCCAGCCGCGCCAGGGTTTCGTCGAGGTCCGGCCAGTCGGGGATGTTGATCCGGAAAGTCTCCGTCAGCACCTGCCTGATTTCACCGGCCCCGGCGAGCACGCGGCGTTCGGTCACGCCGTGCGGGAAATGGATCGCGAAGTCGGTGTTCCGCAGCGCATAGCGGCGATCGCGGTCGACGCGCGCGGCCACCACGCGGTCGAGAAAGTGCGACTCGGGGTGGTTGCAGAGATACCAGTTCGGGATCTCGTAGTCCCCCAGCACCTGCGGCTGCTGGTCGAACGAGTACAGTCCCTTCCACGTGCCTTCGAGTTTGGCCTCGAGCAGAAACCCTCGGCTCACCGGCATCAGACGAAACGGCTCGTGCGGCGTGGTCTGTTCGAGCCCTTCGACGAGCTTCAGCGGCGCCGTCGGCGTCGAACCGCCGAACCCGACGTCGACGATGTAGGAGACGCCGTCGAGCGTCACGTGCAGCACCATGTGGCTGCGGCCACGAACGACACCCGGCGCCACGTTCCAGACGACGCGTGCCGACAGGCCAGTGACCTCGTAGCCAATTGCCGCCAGGGCCGTTCCGAGCAGCAGGTTGTGCTCGAAGCACCACCCGCCGCGCCCGCCGCGCACCAGCTTGTCCTGAATCGCCGCGATATCCAGCCGCACGGGTCGCCGCAGCAGCGGATCGAGGTTCTCGAACGGAATCGCGCACGGGTGGAGCAGCGCCAGTTCCTGGAGCGTCGCCAAATCAGCGCGCGCCGGCCGGTGGTCCATGCCAATCCGATGGAGATAGGCGCGGAGATCGAAAGCGGAGGAGTTGAACAGCGTCACAGTGCCCAGTGTTGCGAATGGCCGTGGCTACTGCTGTTCGACGCGGTAGCCCTTGCGCCGGAGCAGCGCCAGGAGTCCGTCCGGGCCCACCACGTGTGCGGCGCCCACGACCACCATGCACGGTGTCGTCCGTGCGAGGCACTTTTCCAGCTGGGGCATCCAGTTGTTGTTGCGCTCGACGATCAGCGACTGGTACACGGCGGGGTACTTCTTGAGGCCGTTCATGACATCCCGCTCGAGCGCGGCCGCATCGCCGCGGCGCCACGCGGCGACGATAGTGGCCAGCTCGCCCTTCTGCATGCCGATCTCGTCGAGCGTGTTGCGGAGGAGCTGCTCCTGCAGCGCCTCGGGCATCTTGTCGAAGCGATCGATCTGCGATTCCGCCGTTTCGAGCCCGACGACCGTCTTGCCGTCGGCCTTGGCCTGATCGAAGAAGTACTTGTCGAGCCCCAGGTTCGGATCGAGCCCGGCCTGCTGCATCTGCATGGCGCTCAACATCAGCATGACCATCCACGGCTTCATCGGGCGGATGAGCTCGGCCGCCATGGGCATGCCTTTGAGGTGCGTCGTGACCCGATCGAGCGTTTCCTTCGACACGACCTTGTCGAAGGTGCGGCCGTCCTGATACATCGCCTTGGAGAGCAGCATCGGCCCGAGCGCGAGCAGGCCGGCGGTTTCGAGATCGATTTCCTCGAGCAGCGTGTCCGACGCCTTGTACGCCTGCGTGAACGCCGGGCTCAGCGGATACACGTCGGCGCTCAGCGCGTGAACGGATCCGGCGAGATACATCACGCGCGGTCCCGACTGCACTTTCCAGAGGAAGCTCTTGGACTGCGCGTCGAGACCGACGGCGGATCCGACGAGCAGCGCGATCGCGATAACCGCGGCGGACCGGCGCTTCAGGACATGCTTCAGTGTCAAAACCACGGGTACTCCCTGGGGGGAACTATCAGTGTAGCGTTTATCGGTCCGTCGCCACGGTAATGGCAGCCCCGTCGGCCAGGCCCACATGCCCCCGGGTTATCACCAATTCACCCGCCCGCACACCTTCAGTGATTTCCGTGCGCGCCGCGTCCTCGATGCCCGTTTTGACACGCCGGCGCTCGGCGCGCGATTCCGCAGCCACGAATACGGCGGCTTCGTTGCCGTCGCGAAGGAGCGCTTCGGTTGGAATGAGGACAGTGTCGGTGCGTTCCTCGGCGTCGATATCCAGCTGCACAGCCATATCGACGGCCAGTGTGGACGGCTCTGCGAAGACGAGCCGGAACGCGACCGCGTCCGCGTTCGGCGCGGCGGTTTCCGGTTGCCCCCGGGGTTCGGCGGACAAGTCCGTGACCCGGCCGGCGACGGTCAATCGCACCTGCTCGGTGCCGGCGGTGGCGATGCGCGCCGTGGCGCCGGTAACGACGCGCGACTGGTCCTGGCGCGGGATCGACGCGATCACTTCGAGCCGCCGCGGATCGACGATGCGCAGGATGGGGTCCGTCGTCGACACGACCATGTCACCCGGGTTGTGCGCCCGCGCCACGACGATGCCGTCGAACGGCGCACGGACGACGGCGCGTCCAGCGCCGGCCTGCGCGGCTGCCAGTGCGGCGCGCGCACGAGTGAGGGCGTCCTGCGCTTCGATGAGATCGCGTTCGGCCGCCTCGAGATCGCGCCGCGCCACCAGCCCGCGCTCGACGAATCCGCGTACCCGATCGCGGTTCACACGCGTGTTTTCAAGCTGCGCCTCGGCGGCGGCGACGTCCGCGCTGAGCCTGGACACGTTCTGTGCGGCGGAGGGCAGATCGAAGCGGGCGAGGATGTCGCCGCTTTTCACCACGTCGCCGGCGGCTTTCATCACGTCTACGAGTCGCGTCGGCTCTGGCGCCAGAACGAGGAACTCGCCACCCTGTGCGGGCACGACGATGCCGCTGACGTGCAGCACCGCGCGGATCGCCGCCCGCTGAGCCGCGACGGCGCCGACCGGAACAACCGTTTCCTGCCGCTCGACGACTTTCGGCGTGTCCCGGCGGCATGAGGGCGCCACGAGGGACCCGGCCAGCACCGCCAGGCAGCAGACGACGCTTACGTAGTGTCCGCCTTCAGGCGGACTGCCAGCGACCATGTCGTATGATGACTGATCGGATGAAGACCGAACAGTTCCCTGTAACCAGAACCGACGAAGAGTGGCGGAAGATCCTGACGCCGGAGCAGTATGCGGTACTGCGTGAGCACGCCACCGAGCGCCCGGGCTCGTGCGCCCTCCTGCGTGAACATCGGCCCGGGACGTTCTCCTGCGCAGGGTGCGGCAACCAGTTGTTCGTTGCGGATCGGAAGTTCGAAAGCGGCACCGGGTGGCCGAGCTTCTTCTCGCCCCTCTCTGGCGCTATCGGGGAGACGGTCGACACGAGCTTCGGGATGACGCGCACCGAAGTGCACTGCAACCAGTGCGGCGGCCATCTCGGCCATGTCTTTCCAGATGGTCCACCGCCAACGGGTCTGCGCTACTGCATCAACGGGGTGGCGCTGAACTTCACGCCCCAGGCAGGAAAAAAGTAGGGCCGTTCCACAACCGCCAGGCGCGAATGCACGTCCAAGCCCGTGCATCTCCTTCACCGTGCAGCACGTAATAGAGACTCGATGGTGACCCGGTGAAAAGACGAACCGCGGCCGTTCTTGGCGTTTTCATCGCCGTGTGCTGCGGCACGGCATCCGCCCAGACAGCGACAGCCGGGAGGGAAGTCCGTCCGGTCCGCGCAACTGTTGCCCCGAAGCTCGATGGGCGGCTCGACGATGCGGTGTGGTCGGGCGAGCCGCTGCCTGCCGAGAACTGGGTGTCCTATAACCCCCTGCGCGGAGAAGCCGAGCAGCAGCGCACGCGTGTCTGGATGGCCTACGACGACGAGGCGATCTACTTCGCGTTCCGTTGCCAGGATGCCGAGCCGCAGCGGATCCGGACGACGATCACGCGCCGCGACAACGCGTGGAACGACGACTGGGTGGCGATCAGCCTCGACTCGAGCCGTGCCGGACAGGTCGCGTACCACATGTTCATCAACCCGAGCGGGATTCAGATGGACGCGCTCAATACGGCGAGCGGCGAAGATTCGGCCGTGGACTGGACATGGCAGAGCGCCGGCCGCGTGGACGAGGAAGGCTACGTCGTCGAAGTGCGCTTGCCGCTTCAATCGATACGGTTCCGCAGTGGCGACGACGTGCGGATGGGCGTGATGTTCTTCCGTCGCAACAGCCGTCTGGGCATTTCGTGGTCGTGGCCGGAAATGCGGCCGGGTCAGTGGGTGTTCGAGTCGAATGTCTCCGCCGTGTTCGGTCAGTTGAAGCAGCCGCGGCTGCTCGAGGTCATTCCGAGCGCCACGATGTCCACGAATCAGAGCCGCGAGGCTGGCGCCACGTGGCCGAAGGTCCGATCCAGAGGGGATCTCGGCGCCAGCGTGAAGTACGGCATCACCTCGACGATCACGCTGGACGCGACGGCAAATCCGGACTTCAGCCAGGTGGAGAGCGACGCCTTTCAGGTCGAAGTGAACCAGCGGTTCCCGACATTCTTCAGCGAGAAGCGGCCGTTCTTCATGGAAGGGCTCGGCCTCTTCGACCTGGCGGGAAGCGGCGGCGACGGGACGATGCGCACGGCGGTGCATACGCGGCGGATCATCGATCCGCTGGCGGGCGTGAAGCTGACCGGAACGTCGGGCCGGCAGACATTTGCCTTCCTGACTGCCGCCGACGAATCACCCGAAGGCGACGCGGACACGCTGTTCACGATCGGCCGCGTGATGCGAAACACCGGCCCCGGCCAGTATGTCGGTGCGCTGGTGACCGACATCGAGTATCGGGGCTCGCATAATCGCGTGGCCGCTGCGGATCTGTCGCTGCGACGCGGTCAAAGCTTTCGCGTGAGCGGTTCGGCCATGTATTCCGATTCGCGTTCGCTCGAGGGCATTGCCAGCAGCGGAAGCGCCGGACTGGTCGACGTCAGCTACCGAACGCGGCGCCTCAATCTCTCCAGTTTCGTCGAGCACTTCGACTCCGGATTCCAGATGGATACGGCGTTCATCAATCGCGTTGGCCTGACGCGCGCCTTCCAGTACGGCGAAGTGCAGTTCTACCCGGATCAGAAGAAGCATCCGTGGCTGAAGCGGATTGCGCCGTTCTTCTGGACGGTTTACGCGGAGGATCGTCAGCAGGGTGGCGACGAACTGTTCGCGATGCCGGGGCTCCGGTTCGACTTCACCCGGCAGGGCAACTTCCGGATCGATCACGGGCGCGGGCACGAGACGTTCGCCGGCCGCGAGTTTCCCGTCAACCGTACGTTCGTGCTGGGTCAGGCGCAGTTCCTGCGCTGGCTGAACGCGGGCGGGTTCGTGCAGAAGGGCAAGGGCATCTTCTACTCCGCGGACCCCTTTGGCGGAAGCTACACCAGCCTCGGCAGCTGGGTCACGCTTCAGCCGACCGCCAAGCTGCGGCACAACCTGGAATACAACTACGCCGACTTCCACCGCGAATCCGGCGAGCAGGTGTTCGGCGTGCACGTCGTCAACCTGCGCAACACCTACCAGTTCAATCCGCAGTTCCTGCTGCGGGCCATCACGCAGTACGACAGCGGGCGAAAGCGGGTCCTGGGCGACTTCCTGGCATCCTACGAGCTGGTTCCCGGGACAGTCGTCCACGCCGGCTACGGCACGTTCTACGAGAGTCTCAATTCGCGGCCGTACGAATCAACCGCGCGCGCGTTCTTTTTCAAGGCGAGCTACCTCGCGCGTTTCTAGGACATCCATTTCAGCCACGGCGGCACGAAGACACGGAATTCAATCATTTCTCTCCGTGTTTTTGTGTCTCCGTGGCCTACTCGGAATCTTCAGCCGGTATTTCGCAGCCCCGCCGCGATCCCGTTCACCGTTACCTTGAACGCGTGATGCAGGCGTGCATCGTCCTGCCCGTCGCGCAGGCGGCGGATCAGCTCGATCTGGACGAGATTGATCGGATCGACGTACGGATTCCGGACGTCGATCGAGCGGCGTAGCACCGGGTTGTCTTCGAGCAGCTCGCGATGGCCGGTCACGCGCAGCACCGCGGCGATCGCCCGCGACAGGCGCGTTCGCAGCTCGATGCCGATCGGACGCAGCTGATCGGGGACGAGCCGGCGCTCGTACTCCGCGGCGATCCGCCCGTCGGTCTTGGCCAGCACCATCTCGAACAGATCCATCAGCGATCGAAAGTGCGTCCACTCGCGGTACATCCCGCGAAGGCGATCCTCCTCGCCGCGCGCGAACGCCCGTTCCAGCGCCTCTTCGACGCCAAGCCAGGCGCCGAGAATCAGGCGCGTCTGCGTCCAGGCGAACTGCCACGGGATCGCACGCAGCGTGTCGATGCCGCCCGCCGGCGCGCGCCGCGCCGGACGGCTGCCGATGTTGACGTCCCCGAGTTCCGACAGGGGAGTCGCCGACAGGAAGTATTCGAGGAATTCCGGCCGCTGGCGGACGTAGCCGCGGTACACCGCGGCCGCGTCTTCGCCGAGGCGCTGCATGCACGCGCGCCAATCGGCGCTCGGCTGTTCACCGGCAACCAGCCATGAGTCGAGCGTCGCGCTCGTGTAGACCTCCATCGTCCGGACGGCGATGTCGGGCAGTCCGAAGAGCGCCTGAATCATCTCCCCCTGCTCGGTGACGCGCAGCGTGCCGTCCACTGATCCTGACGGCTGCGCCTTGATCGCGACATACGTCGGACCGCCGCCACGGCCGACCGTGCCGCCGCGGCCGTGGAACAGCGTGACGGCGATCCCGTGCCGTT
>JAICQE010000091.1 GCA_025938035.1 Vicinamibacteria bacterium | reverse complement strand
CGGCGAATGAGCTCCTCGCTCTTGCCGCTGAACATGCTGCCGACGATGACTTCGATCCAGCCCTGATTGGGCTGGCGGACTACATCCATGGTTTTTCAACCGCGAAGCACGCGAAGCGCGCGAAGAGAATCTCGATCAAATCGGTTCTTCGCGGTCTTCGCGATCTTCGTGGTTACAAGTCACGCACGCGCGAGATACTCGCCCGTTTCGGTGCTGACCCGGATCATGTCGCCGGTGTTGACGAACGGCGGCACGTTGACGACCAGGCCCGTCTCGGTGGTCGCCGGCTTGATCTGATTGCTGGCCGTCGCGCCCTTGATGCCGGGGGCCGTATCCACGACCTTGAGGTCCACCGTCAGCGGCAGCTCGATGCCCACCGGTTCGGTGCCGTAGAACTCGACCTGGATGGTCATCTCCGGCTTGAGATAGCTGACCGAATCGCCCAGCGCCTCGCTCGACAGATGCACCTGGTCGAACGACACCGTGTCCATGAAGTAGTAGTCGTCGCCGTCCTGATAGAGGTACTGCATCTCGCGCTCGTCCAGCGTCTCGCGCTCGACCGTGTCCTCGGATCGGAACCGGTTGTCCGCGAGCAGACCGCTGCGGATGTTGCGCATCTTGACGCGGACGAAACCGCGGAGGTTGCCGGGCGTCACATGCTGGACGTCGAGGACGCGGAAAAGGTCCTCGCCCATCTTGATCAGCATGCCCTTCTTCATGCGGGTCGCTTGTAAGGTGGCCATGATTTCCGTCAGTACAACTTAAAGATCGTATCATTTCTATCGTGGCCTTCGCCCGCTGGGACCCGATTCGCGACCTGCTCGCCATCCAGCAGCGCCTGGACCGCTTTGCCCCCGGCCCCTCCGGATGGACGCCGGCCGTCGACATCCTCGAGACCGCCGACCAGTACATCGTGACGGCCGAAGTACCGGGGATGAGCCGCGACCATCTGGACATCAGCGTCCATGAGGGGCGGCTGACGATCTCCGGCGAGCGGCGGGAGCGGATTCTGCAGTGCGAGCAATACCATCGTGTCGAGCGCGGCCACGGCAGCTTCAGCCGCACGTTCCACCTGCCTGTGCCAATGGACAGCGAGCGGATCACCGCCGACCTCCGCGACGGCGTGCTCACCGTGACGTGTCCGAAGGCCGCTAACGGATCCGCGCGGCGGATCCAGGTGTCGTAATCATGATCAAGCAGAGATTGCTCAGCGTGTTGATGCTGGTGGCGGTGGCGTTCACCGCCAGCATGGTGCTGACCGGCCGCATGCGCGACGCCAACGACGCCGGCGCGCAGAATCGCGCCGCTCAGACCCCTCCGACCGTCACGACACCGGCGCCTGTCGGTGCCGGCCAGACGCTTACGGACTTCAGCCGCGTTGCCGAGCGCACCATACCGGCGGTCGTGAATATCTCGGCGATGCAGGTGATTCGCCGCGACATTCAGGATCCGTTTCGCCTGTATAGCCGCCGCGGCGTCATCACACAGCGGATTCCGTCCAACGCCGTCGGCTCCGGCGTCATCGTCAGTTCCGACGGCTACATCCTGACGAACAATCACGTCGTCACCGGCGAGGCCGGCGACAACGTCACCATCGAGCAGCTCGACTTGACCATCACCACGTCGGACAAGCGCGAGCTGCCGGCAAAGCTGATCGGCGTCGACCCGGCGACCGACCTCGCCGTCCTGAAGGTCGAGGCGAACAATCTGCCGACGATGCCCTGGGGGGACTCGTCGAAGTTGAAGGTCGCCGAATGGGTGCTCGCCATCGGCAATCCGTATCAATTGAGCGAGACGGTGACGCTGGGGATCGTGTCCGCCGTTGGCCGCACGAATCTTGGCGTGTCGACCTTCGAGGATTTCATCCAGACCGATGCCGCCATCAACCCCGGCAACTCGGGCGGCGCGCTGGTCAACGCTCGCGGCGAGCTGGTCGGCATCAACACGGTGATCTTCTCGCGCAGCGGCGGCTATCAGGGCATCGGCTTCGCGGTCTCGAGCAATCTGTCCCGCCGCATCTTCAACGAATTGCGGCAGTACGGCGAGGTGCGACGCGGTTCGATCAGCGCGGTGCGTTTCGGTCCGGTGACGTCCTACTACCAGCGGCGCTTCCGCGCTCCGGATAGCCGCGGCGCACTGGTCTACGAGCTGGAGCGCGATTCGGCCGCCTATCGGGCTGGACTCGACGCAGGCGACATCGTCGTGGCTTTCAACGGCATCGAGATACAGGATCCGCGGCAGCTGGATCAGCTGATGTCCGAGGCAGCGATCGGCAGCACGGCCACGCTGCGCGTCCTGCGCGACGGCAAACGTGTGGATGTCCGCGTGCCGATCCAGAAACGCGGAACGTCGTAGCCGCGCATGCCGGCCAATTGGCCCGAACTGACGCTGGCGCTCGCGCTGGCGCTCCTCGCCGCGTACGTCATCTCGAACCTCGCCGCGCGCGTGGTGCGCTCGATGCTCCGCGCCATCCTGCCGGCCGAGAGCGAAGACCGCTTCGTCAGCGGCCCCGGCCGCGCGATTCATGTCTTTCTGTTCCTGATTCTCGCTGCAGCGTTGGCCTTTCCGGCACTGACCCTGGCCGGTTACAGCACCGGGTTCACAACCGATCGCGACGCGCTGATCCAGTGGCTGCGCGAGACCGGCCTGCGCAGCGGCCTCCGCATCGGCATTGTCGTGCTCGCCTCCTATCTCATTATCCGCATCGGCTCTGCCGCCGCCCGCCGCTTCGAACACGAGATGAGCACCGGCACGGGGCTCGACGTCATCGAGCGGACGAAGCGGGCGCAAACGCTTGGCCGTCTGATTCAGAAAACGCTGACCGTCGTCGTGACGATCGTTGCCGCCCTCATCGTGCTGGGCGAGTTCGGGTTCCCGATCGGGCCCGCCGTGACGGGCCTCGGCGTCGTCGGCGTGGCCCTCGGCTTTGGCGCGCAGACGCTGATCCGGGATCTCATCGCCGGCTTCTTCATGATCGCCGAGGATCAGGTGCGCGTTGGCGACAGCGCCGTCGTCAACGGCCAGGGCGGCCTGGTCGAGGAAGTGAACCTGCGGACGATCGTGCTGCGCGACGAGCAGGGTACGGTCCACGTGTTCGCCAACGGCGAGGTGAAATCGCTCGCGAACATGTCGAAGGATTTTGCCTACTACGTGATCTCGGTTGGCGCCGGCTACGACGACGATCCCGACCGCGTCGTGCAGGCGCTCAAAGATGCGGGCGAGTCACTGATGGGCGACTCGGAGTTCCGGCCGAACATCCTTGCGCCGCTCGAGGTCTACGGCATCGACGCGTTCGAAGCCGATCGGCTGCTGGTGAAGGCGCGCATCAAGACCGTGCCACAGAAGCAGTGGCTGGTCGGGCGCGAGCTGCGGAAGCGGGTGGCCAAGCTCCTGCGCGAGCGCGGGATTCACGCGCCCGTCGGACGGGTGACGTTGGTGGAGAGAGAAGTCAAAGGTCAAAGGTCAGAAGTCAAAGGACAGGCTTCTGATACTTGACTTTTGTCTTTTGCCTTTTGCCTTTTGCCTTTTGCCTTCTGCCTTCTCCCCTCACACCCCGTGCCCGTAGCCCGCTTCGTGTGCGTGAAGCGGCGCGGCCGGCGTGTCGAACGGATCGACGACATCGACGACGGCCGTGACATGCACGCTGCGGACCGTCGCAATCACGGAACGGACGTCGTTGTCCGTAATCGTCTTGCGGTCGTCGGCGATGGCCATCAGCGCACGGTAGATCTCGATCAGCTCGTCGCCCTGCAGCTCGAACCCGAGATCGGTGCACCGCTTCTGCACCGCGTGCCGTCCGGAGTGCTTGCCCAGGACCAGCGGATTCCACGGCGCGCCCACGTCCTCCGCGCGCATGATTTCGTAGGTGCGCCGGTCCTTGAGGATGCCGTCCTGGTGGATGCCCGCTTCGTGCGCGAACGCATTGCGGCCGACGATGGCTTTGTTGACCTGCACGCCCTGGCCGGTGAGCTGCGTCAGCATGTCGCTCGACGGATAGAGCTGCTTCGTATCGACGTTCGTGACGTGCGGCATCCGGTCGCTGCGGACGTGCAGCGCCATCACGATCTCCTCGAGCGCCGCGTTGCCTGCGCGCTCGCCGATGCCGTTGATCGTGCACTCGACCTGCCGGGCGCCGCCCTCGATCGCCGCCAGCGTGTTGGCGACGGCAAGACCGAGGTCGTCGTGGCAGTGCGCACTGAACACCACCTTGTCCGAATTGGGCACGCGCTCGCGGATGGCGCGGAAGAACTCGCGTGTCTCGTCGGGCGTCGAGTAGCCAACCGTGTCCGGCAGGTTGATCGTCGTTGCGCCAACCTTGATCACCGCTTCGACGATGCGGCAGAGGAAGTCGAGGTCGCTGCGCGTCGCGTCCTCGGCCGAGAACTCGACGTCGCCCGTGTGGTGCCGCGCGTAGCGGACCGATTCGATCGCCGCCTCGAGGCACTGCTCGCGCGTCATGCGCAGCTTCGCCTTGAGGTGCAGGTCGGAGGTCGCAATGAACGTGTGGATGCGGCCCTGCGCGGCCGGCTGAATCGCCCACGCCGCCTTTTCGAGGTCCTTGCGGTGGCAGCGCGCCAGGCAGGCGACGATCGGCCGACGGATCTCCGCGGCAACGCGCCGCACCGCTTCGGCATCCGCCGGCGAGGCGATCGGGAAGCCGGCCTCGATGATGTCCACCCCGAGCAGATCGAGCTGACGGGCCAGCAGCAGCTTCTCCGACACCCGGAGCGAGAACCCGGGCGACTGCTCGCCGTCACGCAGCGTCGTGTCGAAAATTCGAACCTGCTCGGCCATTGTCGAAACCTCCACGCCCGTTCAGCGTGTCTCGCCGTAGCCTCGGCTTAGCCCTGCCGCGCCGTAGCCTTGGCGAAGGCGGGCGCGATCTGGGGCTACTGACCTCCCAGTAGACGCGACCGGAAAAGATTTGTCAAAATGATAATCATTTTATTTGAATCACAATTGCTTATCCTGTGGAACTAAGCGAATTACGCGTTTTTCTCACCGTTGCCGCCGAGCGGAGCTTCTCGAAGGCCGCAATGAAGCTGCACCGCACGCAGCCGGCAATCAGCCAGGCCGTGCGGCGGCTGGAGGAGAGCGTGGGCGAACGGCTGTTCGACCGCGCCACGAAGGACGCCACGCTGACCGAGGCCGGACGGCTCCTCCGCGACTACGCGGACCGGCTGCTGCGCCTGTCCGAGGAAGCCGAGGAAGCGGTCAAGGACCTGCGTGATCTCCGCCGCGGCCGCGTGCTGATCGGCTGCAACGAAGCATCGGTCCACGCGGTGCTGCCGCTCATCGAGCGCTTCCGCGGCGGCCATCCGCTCGTCCATGTGGACGTCCGGCGGATTCCGGCGCGCCAGCTGGGCGCGGAAGTGGCGCAAGGCTCGCTCGATTTCGGCGTGCTGACGTTTCAGCCGGCGGAAGCGCAGCTGGGCTCGATCGTGCTCGGACAGGACGAGCTGGTGATGCTGGTCCATCCGTCGCATCCCCTGGCCAGCAGCCGCGAGGTGACGCTCTCCGAGTGTGCGCGGCAGACGGTGATCGCCCATAACGATCCCTCACACGTGCGCGATCGCGTCCTGCGACTCTTCGAGCAGCATCACATCCCGGCGAACATCCTCGTCTCGCTGCCGAGCCTGGAGGGCATCAAGCGCGCGGTGGCGATGCAGATGGGCGTCGCGATGCTGCCCCGCCGCTGCGCCGAATCCGAGATCGCGCGCGGCGAGCTCACGGCGCTGGCCATGCCCGAAGTGCGGCTGCGGCGGCACGTGCGGCTCGTGTTCCGCAAGGGCGGCGAACGGTCGCACGCCGCTGCGGCGTTCCTGGCGTCGGTTGAGGAAAAGAAGAAACCGCAGCCGCGTGCGCACGAAGCGCACGATGAGATCGAAGATCACGAAGAACAGAAACCCAAGAAAGTCTCCTGATCACGTCGCCACGGAGGCACCGAGACACGGAGGATCAGGTTTCTCCGTGCCTTCGTGTCTTCGTGGCTGTCTCAGAAGCCCGAAACGTACGGAAGACGCGCGGCGGCGGCGTCGACCTGCTCGTAATGATCGAGCAGCATCCCGGTCGTATCCCACGCCCCGGAGATGAACGCGTCGCGCGCGTTCGGCGGCATCGAGACCGTACACCGGAAGCCGTCAGCCTCGCAGCTGCCGGCGGCCAGATCGATGGTGACCTCCGCCGTCGGGCGCTTTTCGATCAGCTCCATCAAGGCGCGCACGTCGGCCGGCGCGGCAGTTACGCACGGCATGCCGATCATCACCGAGTTCCCGAAGAAGATCTCCGCAAATGATTCGCCGACGACTGCGTCGATGCCCCAGCGGTGCAACCCCTGCGGCGCGTGCTCGCGCGACGACCCGCACCCGAAATTGGAGTTCACCACGAGGATCCTGGCGCCCTGATACTGCCCGACGTCGAACGGGTGCCGGTTGTGCGGACGGACGGCCGCCTTGCGGTCGTCCTCGAACACGTGCTTCTCGAGCCCTTCGAAGCTGACGCCGACGAGAAACCGCGCCGGCATGATCCGATCGGTGTCGATGTCATCACCGCGCAGCGGCAGCGCGCGTCCCTGAACCCTGGTGATCTTGCCCATCAGTTCACGTACTCCCGGACGTCGACGACCTTGCCCTCGATCGCCGCGGCAGCCACCATCGCCGGGCTCATCAGCAGCGTTCGTCCGGTGGGACTTCCCTGACGCCCCTTGAAGTTCCTGTTCGACGAAGCGGCGCACACCTGATTGCCCTGCAGCTTGTCCGGATTCATCCCGAGGCACATCGAGCAGCCCGCGCCGCGCCATTCGAAGCCGGCGGCCCGGAAGACGTCCGCCAGTCCTTCGCGCTCGGCGGCCTTGCTCACGCCGACCGACCCTGGAACGACGAGCGCCTTCACGTGCGGCGCCACGTGACGGCCCTTCACGATCCGCGCCGCCTCGCGAAGATCGGAGAGTCGCGCGTTCGTGCACGATCCGATGAACGCAACATCCACTTTCATCCCCGCGATCGGCCGCCCGGGTTCGAGCCCCATATAGTCGAGGGCGTCCGAGATGGCCTGTGGCTCCTCGGCTTCGTCGGGCGCCGGGACGCGTTCGTCGATGGCGATCGATTGCCCGGGATTCACCCCCCAGGTCACCACCGGTTTCAGCTCGGCCGCCCGAATCTCGACCTCGTCGTCGAACACGGCGTCCGCGTCGGACGCGATCGAGCGCCACCACTCTTTCGCCCGTTCGAACGCCTCGCCCTCGGGCGCAAATGGCCGGCCCTGCAGATACTCGAACGTCGTCTCGTCGGGATTGACGTAGCCCACACGGGCGCCACCCTCGATGGACATGTTGCACATCGTCATCCGCTCGTCCATCGTCATGCGGTCGACCGTATCGCCGGCGTATTCGTAGGCGTAGCCCGTGCCGCCGCGCACACCCAGCCGCTGGATGATTTCGAGGATGACGTCCTTCGCGTAGACGCCCGGCTGCAGCGTTCCCGTGACGCGGATGCGGCGAACCTTGAGCGGTTCGATGGCGAGACACTGCGACGCGAGCACGTCCCGCACCTGCGAGGTGCCGATACCGAACGCAACCGATCCAAACGCACCGTGTGTTGACGTGTGGCTGTCGCCGCACGCGATCGTCATTCCCGGCTGCGTGAGCCCCAGCTCGGGCCCGATGACGTGCACGATCCCCTGACGGTCATCCTCGAGACCCGCCAGCCGCACGCCGAACGTACGGCAGTTCCGCTCGAGCGAGGCGATCATGTCTTCGGCGACGACGTCGAGGACTGGCCGCTTCCGTTCCAGCGTCGGGATGATGTGATCCACGGTGGCGAAGGTACGGTCCGGCCGCGCCACCTTCCAGCCGCGCTGACGAAGTGCGTCGAACGCCTGTGGACTGGTCACCTCGTGCACGAGGTGCAGGCCGATGAAGAGCTGCGTCTGTCCCGTCGGCAGCTGCCGAACGGTGTGGAGATCCCAGACTTTCTTTAGAAGCGTCTTTCCCATTAGGTTTCGTTCGGAACGTTCGAGTCGTTCGAGACGTTCGAGTCGTTCGAGTCGTTCGAGACGTTCGAGACGTTCGAGCCGTTCGTCGTTCCGTGCGTGTATCTCGATCGTAGCATCCTGCCGAAAACGGCGGTCCTCAAAGCGCTAACGTAGGTTTCGAACGATCCGAACGATCCGAACGACTCGAACGATCCGAACGATCCGAACGACTCGAACGATTCGAACGATTCGAACGACTAACCGACGGATGCCCGGCAATCCAGCAGCGCCAGGGCTTGTCCACGCCGACGGTAATGCCGACGCGCGGGCCCCACGCGACGGCGGCCGGCGCATGGCCGCGGTCTTCGATGACGAGCCGGCTCGACACCAGGTCGAGGAGGTTGTCGGTCAGCGTGATCCCGAGCGCCCGCGTGAGGTTGCCTGGTCCGCGACACAGATCGGCAACGTCGATGTGACGGCCGGCCGCAACACGCCGCTTTTTCATGAGCGCGACGCCCTCTACCGGAGCGAGCGCACGAATCAATACCGCGGCGGGATCGCCCTCGGCTTGCGTCACCGCGTTGACCAGATAGTGGATGCCGTAGTTCAGGTAGACGTACGCGAAGCCGGGCGGGCCATACAGCGGGGCATTTCTCCGTGTCGGCCCCGGCGCCGCGTGGCAGGCGGGGTCGTCCTCGCCGATATATGCCTCGGTCTCGACGATCATCCCCGCGGCGTCTCCTGCCGGCGTGCGATGCACGAGGACTTTGCCGAGCAGCTCTTCGGCGACCGTCAGCGTCGGGCGCTCGTAAAAGTCGCGGGGCAGAACGCTCACCTTCTGCACCCTCTGAACCTTCTGCACCCTCTGAACCCTCTGAACCCTCTGAACCCTCTGAACCCTCTGAACCCTCTGAACCCTCTGAACCCTCTGAACCCTACCTCGCCGCATACGAACTCGATCGCCCATCGGCCAGCACCTGCCGCAGCGCCCGCCCGGTGTGCGACGCCTCGACCTGCGCGACCTGCTCCGGCGTGCCGGCGGCGATCACTTCCCCGCCGCCCTCCCCTCCCTCGGGGCCGAGATCGATGACGTAGTCCGCGGTCTTGATGACGTCGAGATTGTGCTCGATGACGACGAGCGTGTGGCCGGCCTCGACGAGCTTCTTGAACGCGGTGAGCAGCTTGGCGATGTCGTCGAAGTGGAGTCCCGTCGTCGGCTCGTCGAGGATGTAGAGCAGACGCTCCCCGCCGGCCGACGCCAGGTGCGCCGCGATCTTGATCCGCTGCGCCTCGCCTCCCGACAAGGTCGTGGCCGGTTGGCCCAGCCGCAGGTAGCCGAGACCGATCTCGTCGAGCACCTGGAGGCGGCGCAGCACCTTTGGCGAGGTGCTGAAGAACGCGAGCGCCTCGCGTACGGTCATCGCCAGAACCTGATGGATGTTCTTGCCGCGGTACCGCACGTCGAGCACCTGCGGTTTGAACCGCATACCGTCGCACTGCTCGCACGGAACGAAGACGTCGGCGAGAAACTGCATCTCGACCCGGACTTCGCCCTCGCCCTGGCAGGCCTCGCATCGCCCGCCTGGCACGTTGAACGAGAAATGGCTGGCGGACAGGCCCCGCGACTTGGCGTCGCGCGTCAGCGAAAAGATCTCGCGAATCGGGTCGAACGCCTTCAGATACGTGACCGGATTCGAGCGCGGCGTCCGGCCAATCGGCGTCTGATCGACGAGGACGACGTCGCTGATGTATTCCAGGCCTTCGAGACCGCGGAAGGACCCGACGCGGCGGTCCCAGTCGCCTTTTGCACGCTTGATCGCCGCATAGAGCACGTCGTGGACGAGCGTGGACTTGCCCGATCCGCTGACACCGGTGACGCACGTGAGCGTGTTCAACGGAATCGCGATGTCCACGTCCTTGAGGTTGTGCTCGGTGGCACCGCGCAGCTTGATCTTCTGCGCCAGCCCGCGGCGACGCGGCGCCGGCACCGGAATCACGAGCTCGTGGCGCAGGTACTTCGCCGTCAGCGATCGTGGCTCCTGCAGCAGTCCCGGCAGGTCTCCGGAGTAGACGACCCGCCCGCCCTGCTCGCCCGCACCGAGCCCGATGTCCACGACGTGATCCGCGACACGGATCATCTCCTCGTCGTGTTCGACGACCAGGACCGTGTTGCCCTGCTGCCGCAGCTTCTGCAGGATGTCGATCAGACGCTGGTTGTCGCGCGAGTGCAGGCCGATCGACGGCTCGTCGAGCACGTACAGAGTGCCCACGAGCGCCGACCCGAGCGAGGTGGCCAGGTTGATCCGCTGCGATTCGCCGCCGGAGAGCGTCGACGACAACCGGTCGAGCGTCAGGTAGTCGAGCCCGACGTCGCCCAGGAAGGACAGGCGGCGCTGAATCTCGCGCAGCACCTTGTCCGCCACGGCGGTCTCCTTCTCGGTGAGCGTCAGTTCGGTGAAGAACTGCTGCGCCTGACGGACGGTCAGTGCCGAGACCGCGTCGATGGTGCGGCCGCCGACGCGCACGTCGCGCGCTTCACGCCGCAGCCGTGCCCCGTCGCAGTCGGGGCACGCGAGGTATCCACGATAACGGCTCAGGAAGACGCGGATATGTACCTTGTATTTCTTCCGTTCGAGCCAGCGGAAGAAACCGCGTATGCCGTCGTAATCACCATGCCCTGAGCCTGTCGAAGGGTCGTTGCCTTCGATCACGAACCGGCGCTCCTCGTCCGTCAGGTCCGTCCACGGCACATCGACGCGCAGGTTCGCCTTGCGCGCGGCGCGCTTCAGCTCGGCGAGCTGTGCTCGATAGTGCGGCTTGCTCCACGGCTCGATCGCCCCTTCGTTGATCGATTTCGACGGATCCGGCACGACCAGGGCCATGTCGAGCTCGATGACGTTGCCGAAACCATGGCATGTCGGGCAGGCGCCGAACGGGTTGTTGAACGAGAACAGGCGCGGCTGCGGCGTCTCGTAGGCGATCCCGCACGTGCGGCATTCGAAGCGCTCGGAAAAGTCGTGCCGTTCGCCGGTATCGGCGTTCACGGCAAAGGCGGCTCCGCCCCCTTCGCGGTACGACGTTTCGACGGAGTCGGTCAGGCGGCTGCGCAGATCGCCTTCAATGCGCAGTCGATCGACGACCACCTCGAGGCGCGTGCGCGACTTCAGCGCGGCGGGATCGACCTCCTCGAAGGGCACGGCGCGGCCGTCCACCAGCAGGCGTCCGAAACCGCGGCGGCGCAGCGTTTCGATCGTTTCCCAGGCAGGGTCGAAGGATTTCACAGGCGCGGCGGCTGCATCCGCCTCATCCAGCGCCTCGCCTTCGTCGGCGATGGCCGGGTCGAATCCGCGCGGCGCATCGGCGATCACCGGAATCTCGAAGCCGACGAGCAGCCGGGCGCCGGTCAGCTCGCCAAGCCGGCGCGCGACGACCTCGGCGGTTTCCCGGATCACCTCCTGCCCGCACTTCCGGCAGTACGTCCTGCCGACGCGGGCGAAGAGCAGCCGCATGTAGTCGTGGATTTCGGTGGTCGTCCCGACCGTCGAGCGCGGGTTGCGGACGCTGTTCTTCTGCCGGATGGCGATTGCCGGACAGATCCCTTCGATGCGGTCGACGTCCGGCTTTTCCATCCGCTCGAGGAACTGCCGCGCGTAGGCAGACAGCGATTCGACGTAGCGGCGCTGTCCTTCCGCATAGATGGTGTCGAATGCCAGCGACGATTTTCCCGAGCCGCTGACACCGGTGACGATGATCAGCTTGCCGTGCGGCAGCGAGACGTCGATGTTCTTGAGATTGTGCGTCCGCGCGCCCTTGACGACGAGCGGCGCGCGAGCCTTGGCGCGAAGAGCGTCTGCCATCCCTCTGTGACGAATTCCCCTGGAACCGTAAGAGAAGAATGTTACTACATGGACTTCGGTCCGGGCGACGGTGAACGATCGTCGTGTCCACCTTCCGGCGAACAGGCCGACCGCACCACTGTCGTAGTGTCCGCCTTCAGGCGGACCGACCGGCCCGTCGATTGCCCTCCAGGGGGCATGCTCACCTCCCGACCCGAACGTTGAAGGCTTTCGACTACATCGGCCACCACGCGTATTTCTTAACGTATTGCACCGATCAGCGCCACGAAGCAGTCGCCGACGCCGTTCGCGTCGAAGCGGTGAGTGCGCAGATTCTGCGCGCCGCGGCGCACGAAAGATTTGCACTCGTCGCGTACTGTTACATGCCCGATCACCTCCACCTGCTTGTCAACGGGGAACAGGAGAATTCGGATTGCCGCGCGTTTATCAAGCGGTCGAAACAGTTTTCCGGGTTCTACTACCAGCGGGCGTTTGGTCGGCGTCTCTGGCAACGGTACGGATACGAGCACGTGCTTCGCGGCGATGAAGCCGTGCTGAGCGTCGCCCGGTACATTGTGGAAAACCCGGTTCGAGCGGGAATCGCGAAAAGTGTTGCGATTATCCGTTTACCGGATCGCCGCTTCACTCGGTCGAAGAGATCTTGGATTCGTTGTCATGGCGACCCGAGGTCCGCCTGAAGGCGGACACTACGACGGCAGGTCCGCCTGAAGGCGGACACTACAACGGCCCTTACCACGAAGCTCGCGAAGAACGCGAAGGCCGCGAAGGCCATCCGGTTAGAGATCGAAGTTCTTCGCGGTCTTTGCGATCTTTGCGTGCTTCGCGGTTCGCATTCGGCCGCGGTTCGAGGCGAGACAGCGCGGTCGTGTTGCGGACCACATTCACCGCCAGCGCAACAGCCATTCCGGCGATTCCAATCAGGCCGCCGAAATCGAACAGCCGCATCCGGCCCCACGCGCCGAGGTCGACGTACGGATCGCGAAAGAGCGCGATCGTGCCGGCGGCCAGGAGAATTCGCAGCTCCGTCGGTCCGAATCCGGAAAACGACATGCGGAACACGCCATGGACGGACGTCGCGAGAAACACTTCCCCCGACACCAGCAGGTAGCCAATGAGCAGGGCGAGCGCGATCAGCGGGTTCATGAACCCGGACGCCGCAAGGCCGCCGAAGAGCAGCGTCGCGCCGACGATATCGAGAACGTGATCGACGTAGAAGCCGTAGCGTGGCCGCTCGACCTTGCGGACGCGCGCGAGCGTGCCGTCGAGGCTGTCGCCGAACCAGTTCAGCGCCAGGGCAGCAACAGCCACCCACAGCGGCCGGACGTCCCAACGGGCCAGGGCGTAGCAGGCCCCGGCCAGCGCCATCGCCAGGAGCGCCAGCGCCGTCAGGTGATCGGAATTGATCGCCGGGGGCAGCCGGCGCGCGATGGCAATCAGCAGTTTCTTCTCGGCCGCCGCAAGAAAACTGCGATGGTCACGGGTCTGTTCCGCCACGGGTGGATTCCTCCTGCTCCGTAAGGCGTCAAGGAGGAGGATTCGGGCTCACAACGGCGGGGCCGCCTAAAGACTACGGGTCCGCCTGAAGGCGGACACTACGTACGGAGTGCTTTGGCGACGACCTTCAGATCAGCTACGAGCATGGCGTAGGCAGCCTTCCGGCCCTCCGAATCCGGGGCGCGCAGGACGGCGGACGGATGGATCGTCGCGACAATCCGCGCCGCGGCCGGGCTCGAAACAACCTGACCGCGCTGCTGCATCAGCTTGAAGCTGGCGCCCAGCATCGACTGCGCAGCGGTGGCGCCGAGACAGACGACAACCGCCGGCTTCACGGCGCGCAGCTCCGCTTCCAGCCACGGGCGGCACGCCTTCACTTCCGACGCACGCGGCTTCTTGTGGATACGCCGCTTGCCGCGCGGCTCCCACTTGAAGTGTTTTACGGCGTTGGTGACATACACCTGATCGCGCGGGATGCCGGCGTCGGCAAGCGCCTTGTCGAGCAGCACGCCCGCGGGCCCGACAAACGGCTCCCCCTGCCGGTCCTCCTGATCGCCCGGCTGCTCGCCGACGAACATCACCCGCGCGCTCTTCGGCCCTGCCCCGAACACGACCTGTGTGGCGGTCTTATAGAGATCACACCCGCGGCATTCGTGCGAGGCCGCGCCCAGCACCTTCAGGCTTGTCGTCTTCGGCACGAACGGCGCCGCGGTCTTCTCGTCGTCACCGGTCTTGCTCACCGATACAGCTCCTTTGTCCGTCTTCCGCGTTCGCGCTGCGTGCTACGGCGGACAAGGAAAGCGAACACTGCGATGGCAAGTTCGGGTCCGCTAAAGGCGGACACTACGAGTACGATCCAGCTGCATGCACGGCGCAGACCTGATTCTGTTGCTGGCCGCCGGCCTCGGCGCGGCCCTCGTCCTCGGCTACTTCACGCAACGCCTCGGGCTGTCGCCCATCGTCGGCTACCTGATCGCTGGCGTGCTCGTCGGGCCGCATACGCCCGGGTTCGCGGCAAATGTCGCGATCGCCGAACAGCTGGCCGAAGTCGGCGTCATCCTCATCATGTTCGGCGTCGGCCTGCAGTTCCATCTCGAAGAGCTGCTGGCGGTGCGGCGAATCGCCATCCCCGGCGCGATCATCGGCATGACCTGGGCGACCGCGCTTGGCGCCGCGGCGGCGCGGATGTTCGGCTGGTCCTGGCCGGCTGCGGTTGTGTTCGGACTGACGCTTTCAGTGGCCAGCACGGTCGTGCTCGTCCGCGTGCTCTCGGACGCGCGAAAGCTGCACACGCCGCTCGGCCACATCGCGCTGGGCTGGCTGGTCATGGAAGACGTCCTGACGGTCGTGGCGCTCGTCCTGCTGCCAACCCTGGCGGCAGGCGAACCCACGGCGTCGACGATCGTGATCGATCTCGTGGTCACGATCGCAAAGATGGCCGGGCTCGCGGTTTTTGCCGCGATCGTCGGACAGCGAATCATCCCGGTGCTGCTCGACCGCATCGCCGCAACGCGATCACGGGAGCTGTTTACGCTCGCGGTCCTCGTCATCGCGCTCGGCATCGCCGTCGGGGCGGCCACGCTGTTTGGCGTGTCGATGGCGTTGGGCGCCTTCGTCGCAGGCATGGTTGTCAACCGATCCGACTACAGCCTGCGTGCGGCAACCGACGCGCTGCCGATGCGCGACGCCTTCGCTGTGCTGTTCTTTGTCTCGGTCGGCATGCTGCTCGATCCCTCGGCGCTGCTCGAGGAGCCGTGGCTTGTCGCCGCCGCGCTTGCCATTGTCGTCGTCGGAAAGCCATTGGTCGTCGCACTGCTGCTGGCGGTGTTTCGCTACCCGCTGCGGACCGTGCTGAGCGTCCCCTCCGCGCTCGCCCAGATCGGCGAGTTCTCATTCATCCTTGCCGGCGTCGGCCGATCGCTTGGCGTCCTTCCGGAGAGCGCGACGGACGTGATCGTCGCGGTCTCGATCACATCGATCGTCGTGAATCCGCTGGCCTCGCGGCTGATTGAACCTGCCGAGCGATTTCTCGTGCGCATCCGGGAAGGCGCGCAGGTGGACCACGACGATGGCGTGACCACCTCGTCACTCGATCCGCAGACGCGTGCGATCGTGATCGGGTACGGCCCGACTGGACGGACAGTCACGAGGCTGCTGCGGGAGAACGGCATCTTCCCGACTGTGGTCGAGCTGAACATGGACACGGTCCGGCAGCTCAGGCAGACCGGCATCTCGGCCGTTTACGGCGACGCGCGCCACCCGAACTCGCTCATTACGGCCGGGCTTCGCCATGCAGGGACGCTCATCATCAGCGGCGACGCGGGAGCGCGTGAAATTACCGAAATCGCGCGCGAACTGAATCCGCGGGTCCACATCTTCGTGAGAAGCGTGTATCTCCGCGACGTGCCGCCGCTTCGCGCCGCAGGCGCCGAGCAGGTGTTTTCAGGAGAAGGTGAAGTCGCGCTGGCGATGACGGAAGCGGTGCTCCGCCGGCTGGGCGCGACGGCTGATCAGATCGACCGCGAGCGCGACCGGGTGCGTGCCGAGCTCTTCCATCTCCCCGTACAATGATCGGCATGGCAAAGACGTTTCTCGGCACGCTGGCGGCGGCCGTGGCCCTTACTTCGGCTCTCGACGCGCAGGCTCCCGTTGCGCTCGGCGCACAGGCCCCGGCCGTGACCCTCAAGGTCGGCGACCAGGCACCCGACTTCACGCTGCAGGCATCCGACGGCAAGACGTATTCCCTGGCCGACTATCGAGGCAAGAAGGCCGTTGTCGTCGCGTGGTTCCCGAAGGCGTTTACCGCCGGCTGCACCCTCGAGTGCAAGTCGCTCGCGGCCAACGGCGATCGCCTGCGCAAGTACGACGTGGCGTACTTCATGGCCAGCGTCGATCCGATCGAGCAGAACACGAAATTCGCCCAGTCGGAGAAGGCCGATTTTCCGTTGCTGAGCGATGCGGACAAGAGCGTGGCGGCGCGGTACGGTGTGCTCAGCACACGCGGCATGGCGAACCGCTGGACGTTCTACATCGACAAGAACGGGCGGATTGCCCACATCGATCGCGCGGTGAACCCGGAGACGTCCGCCGAAGACATCCTCGCGCGCCTCGCCCAGCTCAAGGTCGCGACGGTGAACTAACCGCCGAACCTCGGATTGACGATCGGGCTGAAGATCGATCCGAACGTGTAGCTGACGCCGAAGAACATGAAATACCGGTAGCTCGTCGCCAGCTGACGCTGGTTGACGAGCACCTCCTCGTTGGTCGCTTCGCTGGCAGGGAGCGAGATCTGATCCCGCACGGACTCCATGCTGGTGAACAGGTTGAGCGCCAGTCCGCGAAACAGGTTCAGCGACACCTCGCCGAAGACGTTGACGTGGTTCTTCCCGAAATCGGGAACGAACGACGCCACTTCGACGCTCGACGCGAGCGTCCCCCACCGCTGGCGCATCGACAAGGTGGTATCGAGCGACTGCGACAGGCGGGTTTCATGCAGCTTGCCGAAGATCGTGACCTCGCGGTAGTCCCAGATGCGCCCGCGCAGCGAGTAGTTGATCGTCAGCAGCCTGCGCGTCGACTCCGAATACGGAAAGAGGTCCCACTCGATCCCCGGTCCGCCGGACCACGCCCAGTTCTCGTTGCTGAACGTCGACGAGCTCCAGCTGCTGCGGACGCCCGCCGACCAATGGCCGCCCAGTGACTTCACATAGAGCCCGTTCGTCCCATAATCGCGATTCGGCGACAGGAACGTCCGCCCGTCCGGCAGCTCGAACTTGCTCTGGCGGTAGTTCATTCGCGCGTTGAGATTGATCTTCGACTCGTCCGTGGTGCGATTCGCGTTGACGTTG
>JAICQE010000026.1 GCA_025938035.1 Vicinamibacteria bacterium | reverse complement strand
CTGCTCAAGGCGCTGAAGGCGGTGGACAAGGTGCTGTTCCGCGTTCAGATCTGGTGGCGCGAGATCGAGCCATTCCGCCAGACGCTGCGCGCCCGCACACGGATCGCCCCGGTCACGCCACTGATCGTGGTAGCAAATCTCGCCGTCTTCTTCGGCATGTTCTTCCACCCGCAGCTGCTGAACGATCCGGACCCGATGGTTTCGTGGGGCGCGAACTTCGGCCCGCGGACGGCGAACGGTGAATGGTGGCGTCTGTTCACGACGCTGTTCGTCCATGCGAGCGTCCTCGACCTGGTGGTCTGCCTCCTCGCGTTCGTGCCGCTCGGCCTGATCCTGGAGCGGATCGTCGGGCCAGCCGCGTTCGCGGCGGTCTACCTGACGGCAGGCCTGTTCTCCAGCCTGTTCATGCTGTCTGCGTTTCCGGTGGCGGTGACCGCCGGAGCGGCCGGCGCCGTCGCCGGCGTCTACGCGTTCATGATGGCCGTGCTGTTGTTCGGGATCAGCCAGCGCCCGCGGCTGGTGCTGCCGCTCATTACCATCAAGCTGCTGGCGGTCTGTGGTGGCCTGTTCGTGGCCTATTCCTGGCTGACCGGCGCCGCCGCCGTCGTGGTGGTCGGCTTCGCCAGCGGTCTTTTTGCCGGCCTGACCGTCTCCCGCGGCGTCAACACGCGTCGGACTCCCGCCATCCGCATGGCGGCGACCGTGGCCACGATGTCGTGCGTGGCGATTGTGACCGCCGTACCGCTGAAGGGCATCACCGATGCCCGCCGGGACATCGAGGTCGTCCTCGAGACCGAGACGCAGACCGCACAGGCCTTCAAAGAGGCGCTCCAGGACTTCACCGACGGGCGCATGACGGACAAGGCACTCGCGGTCGTCATCGACCGCGTGATCCTGCCGGAACTCGACTACGTCGCCGGGCGGCTCGCCGCGGTGGACCGCAACATGGTCCCGAAAGATCAGCTCCCGATGATTACCGCTGCGGAGGAATACCTGACGCTGCGGAACGAAAGCTGGACCCTCCGCGCCAATGCGCTCCGCAGCGGGAAGATGTCGATTCTGTGGATCGCGGACAAGAAAGAAGCCTTATCCTTAGAGGCGCTGCGGCGGGTGAAATCAGGAACAACCCCCGCCGGAAATCCGTAGCGTACGAGACAGCTTTTACAGGGTTCCGGGGATTGACGGGGCGGGTTGCCCTTCGACTCGCGGCATCCCCGCTCGCTCAGGGCACTCGACTCGGACGCCCTACGCCGTGGCTTGCCACGAGCGAGGGCACAAAGCGCCCGAGTCGAGTGGTGGGCGCGGGTGGAATCGAACCACCGACCCCCCGCGTGTGAAGCGGATGCTCTACCGCTGAGCCACGCGCCCGACCGATACGTAGTGTCCGCCTTCAGGCGGACCGAAATGTGAGTGTAACTCGACAACGACGCTCGACCAAGAGACCGCGCCTCGGAAACCGCGACACAGACGCTGAGTCAAGGAGACAACATGCCTTCCCTCGCCAGAACGATCACCACTGCCCTCGTCCTCGCACTATCCCTGGTCGCGGCGCCTGCCTTCGCCGCCGATGTGGACGGCAAGTGGGCCGGGACCATCTCGACGCCCGGTGGAGACTTCCCCGTCGCGTTCGAGTTCAAGGCGGACGGCACGACGCTGACCGGAACGACGCAGAGCCCCGACGGCATGTCCATCAACATCAAGGACGGCAAGATCGACGGCGACAAGGTCACCTTCGGCGTGTCCCTGGACTTCGGCGGCATGGCGATCGATATCGCCTACACCGGCGTGGTTAGCCCGACCGAGATGAAAATGACCGCCGACGTCGCCGGCATGGCCCTCGAGTTCGTCGTCAAGAAAGAGAAATAGACCTCTACCGGATCGCCAGAGGGTTTCCTGGCGATCCGGTCGCCCCCTTCAAACGCAGCGGCGCGAAAAAGAACGCGAACTCGTAGGCGCCGTCGCGCGCCAGATCCTCGGTCGCCAGGTTTTCGAAGATATAAATCCCGTTCCGCGGCAGGAACAACTGGTGAACGGGAAACGCGAGCGAGGCATCGGGATTGGGGACGACTTCGACCGCCCACGTGTCCGCGCCGACCAGCACGACCTCACGCTCGACGAGATACTGCGCGGCCCCGACCCCGATCCCAGGGGCGTTGGCCGTGTAACGGGCGTTGTCCTTCACCCACAGCGAGCCCCAGCCGGTATGAACGAACACCGCGTCGCCGGAGCGGGCCACCGTGTTCTGCCGCTTCAGCGCACCTTCAACGTCCGCCCGCGTGATCTCGTAGCCGCCGGCGAGCATCGCCTGCCCCTTGTACGCGGCAACGTCGATCAGCACTCCGCGCGTCGCGAGCGCGCCGACGTTTTCGATCCCGAGCTTCGCAAGGCCTTCGGCCTTGGCAAACTCGCTCCCACGGTTGCCGTTGTAGAAAAGATCGCCGATGCCGATGTGGCCCAGCCCGTCGAACTGCGTCCCCACCTGGCCGATCTCGCCGCTGACGACCTCGTCGTGATACACGGCTTCGTTCGTTCCCGTCGGGCCGAACACTTTCGGGATCCGAAGGCTGAAGTGCCGCGTGCCGAACATCGGCATGGCCGCCTCGTAGACGCGGCCCATCTGATACGTCTGACCCCGGGTAATCAGGTTCTTTGCCTCGAGGACTTTGGCCGGCGTGACGCGGTTGGCGGCGCCGCGCTGGTCGTCGGCGCCCCACTGCGACGGATACCAGTTGTCCTGGGCCACGCTGGAGCAGGCCACGAACACCACCACGAGCGTGAAGACGAGCGAACGGCGCATCGATAACCCTCCACGTCCGCCCGAAGGCGGACACTACAACGGGCGTACACACAAAGAGGGCAGCCTGTACGGGCTGCCCCCTTTTGCCTCGTACAGTGGCGCGAGGCGCCGGCTACGAGGGCTTCTTCAGCGTGGCGATGAGGGCCTGCAGCATCTGCGCGTAGTCCTCGTCGGTCGCCGCAAAGGTCTTCTTGTATTCGTCTTCGGACATCTTCGCCCGGCCCCACTCGCCGTCGAACTGGTAGTTCTTGCCGCCGAGATCGGCGGTATCGAACGGCTGGTTGTCCTCACGCTTGAAGCGCAGTCCGTTGGCGCCAAGGTCCATGATGAAGGCGCGCGTCTTCAGATCGGATGCGCCGCTCAGGTCCATATAGACCTCCCGGTATTCCTTCTTCCCGAGCAGGTCGTCCATGCGCGCGGCACTGCCGAACTTGCCACGCACGACGAGCAGCTGCGTCCCGGCAAAGTACAGGGCGCCGACGTACTGGTCGCCGGCCTGGCGCGCCGCAACGCTATCGAGTTTCCGTTCGTCGAGAAGCTTGCACAGCTCCGCGGCGAGCGGCGCAGATTTCGAGTCCTGTGCGAAGGACACAGCAGGGCCCAGAAAAAGGGCGAAAAGCACCGAGATGCCGATGGTGCGGGCTGCGGTATTCAAGGTCCCCTCCTTCGTGACGCGAGGAGCCGACTTGTATCACCGCCGGAGGACGCCGTCAATCATCCGTTCAACCGATGAACAGGGAATCTTCCTCTTCCGAACCGGCGCCCTGGCGGACGGGGGCACGGGAACCCTCGCGAAATGCAGCCACGGCTCCAACGAGGCCCTGCAGCATCGCGTAAACCTCACGGACGGGCCTGGCGACGGTGGCTTCGACGGCCGCCACGGTGTCGTTGACGCGGCTGGTCAGGTCGCCGATCAGCTGTTCGGCCCGTTGTGCCTGCTCGGACGCGATATTGGCCGCGCGGGCCGCGTCTGCGGACATGGACTTCAGGTTGGCGACAATCGGACGCACATCGGTCTCGAGCCGGGACACGGCATCGCCGACCCGCCGCGCGGCGCGCATCGCGACGACGATTGCCGCCACCTGGATGATCGCCATCACCGCGACCGCTGCCGCGATGACCCCGAGGAAAACGTCGCTCACGCTTCCTGTTCCCCGTCCCCGTGGCGCTGCGCCTCGCGCGCGCGATCGAACGCCGTCGTGATGTTCTCGCGCTGCCGGTTGAAGATCTCCCGGCCGTGCTCCGCCGCGTGTGTCGCGCGGTCGCGTGCCTCGCGGGCGCGGCGGTTGACGTAGGCGCGGGTCTCGGTGCCGGCCGCCGGCGCAAAGAGCAGCGCGACCGCGGCGCCGACGGCGGCCCCGGCGACAAACGCGAGCAGCGCGGTCCCGCTGCCGATTCCCTGGTTCTGATGTGACATGGGCGACCTCAGAAGATGCTGACCTTCACATTCAGGTATCGCTTCGGATCGGCCGAGATTGCGGCAATCAGCTTGCGCAACTCAGCCATGGTTGCGTTCATGTTCTCATACAACTGCTTGTCGTGGAGCAGCTGCCCGGCCGTCCCTTCGCCTTTCTGCAGCGCCGCGGTGACCTGATCCATCCGGCTCATCATCGAGTTCATCCGGTCGTACAACTCCCGCTCGTTGAGCAGTGCGCCCGCGGTCCCCTGCCCTTTGCTCAGGCGGCCGGTGATCGCGTCCACGTTGGTGGCCATCGACGTGAGGTTGCGGCTGAGCGAATCGTCGGTCAGGAACTTCCCGATACTGCCCTCGCCTGCACGGATGCGCGCCGTCACCTCCTGGAGGTTCTGCATCGTCGCTTCGAGCGCCTGCGCGGCCGCCGGGTTGTTCGCCAGCCGGCCGATGGTTCCCCGGCCTGAACTGACGTTCCGTGCCACCTCCTCCGCGGCGGCCACGAGATTATTGAGCTCGCGGTACAGTGAGTCGTTCGTCACCAGCTGACCGATTGTGCCGCGTCCGGCGCGAATATCGGCGAGGACGGCTGTCAGCTCCTCGATCCCTTCCGTCGCCTGCGTCGCGACGTCGGTGAGCGAGCCGACGGCGGGACCTGATTTGACGTATCCCCACTCGGGGATCGGCGAACCGCCGCCGGCAGCCGTAATGTCAACGGCCGCCTCGCCGAGGAGCGACACCGACCCGAGCGACGCGACGGATTCGCTGGTGATGAGATGGCGGTAGTCCTCATTCACCTTCATCGCAACCTCGACGCGGTTGCCCCTGAATTCGGCGTCCTCGACCGACCCGATTTCGACGCCGGCCACGCGCACCGGCGCTCCCGGCTTCAGGCCGGCGATGTTGTCGAAGGTCGTCTTCAGGCCGTATTGCTGCCAGGAAAATCCGCCCTCGCCGCTGAGCAGAAAGATCAGGACGAGCGTCATGACGATCGCGAATATGGAGATGAGGCCGACTTTCAGTTCAGCCCAGCCGAGTGATCGTGTGCGTGGCATAGATGACCTGTGTGTTCATGAAAGGAACGTCCGGATGTACTCGTCGTGCGAGGCGCGGAGTTCCGCCGCGTTGCCTTCGAAGGCGATGACGCCGTCGCGCAGCATGATGAACTCCGCTTCGTCGGCTTTCGCCGCGTCGGCGCGGGCGACGCGGAATCCGTCCCGTTCGCGGATCGCTTCGTGCTCCGCGACGAAGAACGCGTCGCGCAGCTGATGGGTCACGATAATCGAGCTGACGCCTTCGAGGTCGCGCAGCTTGACCATCTCTTCGTCGATCGTCGTGGCGGTGATCGGATCGAGGCCGGTTGTCGCCTCGTCGTAGAGGAGAATCCCGGGCTTGGCCGCCATCGCCCGCGCGATGGCGACGCGCCGACGCTGGCCGCCCGACAGCGCCGACGGACGCCGGTCGATGAACTCCCCCAGCCGCACGAAACCCAGTACTTCTTCGACCCGCTTCCGCACCTCGTCGAGCGGGAGATCCGTTTCCTCGTACAGCTTGTAGCCAACGTTCTCGGCGACGGTGAGCGAATCGAAGAGCGCGCCCTCCTGGAACACCATGCCCAGGTCGGCGCGAACGGTCATCAGTCGGCGCTCGCTCATCGTATCGATCCGCTCGCCGTTGACGTAGATGCGTCCGCCGTCCGGCTTCAGGAGACCGAGGATCAGCTTCAGGATCGTCGATTTTCCCGATCCGCTCGCCCCGAGGATGATCTTCGTGTGGCCTGGCAGCAGCGAGAAGCTGATGTCGCGAAGAATCACTTTCTGGTCGAACGCCAGGTTCACGTGCTCCAGCACGATCGCCGGCTGATCGGCATCGAGAACAGCGGCCTGTGGGTCGGTCCGTGTTTGCAGGGCCATCAGTAAAGAAGCGTGATCATCAGACGCGTCACGAAGAAATCGACGGCAATCACGGCCACCGAGGCGGCCACAACCGCCGCCGTGGTGGCCCGCCCGACACCCTGAGTCCCTCCCGTCGTGCGCAGACCAACATGGCAGCCGATCGTCACGATGACGTATCCGAGGCAGAACGGCTTTACGATCCCCATGATCGCGTCGTCCATGTACAGGCCTTCGATGATCGACGACCAATACAGGCTCGACGCGACCCGCAGCTGAAAGACGGCGATCAGCCAGCCGCCGATGATGCCGACCGTATTCGCGATGACGGTCAGCACCGGCGCCATCAGGAATCCAGCCAGCACGCGGGGTACCACCAGCTTACGGATGGGGTCGGTCCCGAGCGCCCGAAGCGCGTTGATCTGGTCGGTGACGACCATCGACCCCAATTCGGCGGCGATGCCCGATCCGATCCGGCCGGCCAGCATCAGCCCGGTCAGCACCGGCCCCAGCTCCTTGATCATCGAGGCGCTGATCAACCGGCCGACGAACGGCCGCGCGCCAAACTGATCGAGCGTGATCCCCGTCTGCAGCGCGAGAACCGCGCCGGTGAAGAAACCGGTCAGCACGACGACCGTCAGCGAGCCGATGCCGATCTGCTCGAACTGCTCGACGACGTCGCGGAAATAGAACGGGCGGGAAACGGCGGCGCGGGCGGTCGTCACCTGGAGGCGCACGTACTCCTGCGCCTCGAGCACGACACCCTTCAGCCACTTGTTGGCAGCGCTCAGCACTCCGTCAGTGCCCCAGCACCGATCCCGTCAGCCCGAGCTCCCGGCTGCGCAGCGTCTTGAGCGTGTCCCGCAGCGACGCGGCCCGCTCGAAGTCGAGGTTCGCCGCCGCGGACTTCATCTCGTGCTCCAACCGTGCGATCTCCGCGTCCAGCTCCGCCTGCGTCCGGAACGGCTCCTTCGCGTCCCGCAGTGCCGGCGTCGAGTAATCACGTTCGTAGACGCTGGAGAACACTTCGTCAATCTGGCGGACGATCGACTCGGGCGTGATGTTGTGCTCGGCGTTGTAGGCGGCCTGCAGCGCCCGCCGCCGCTCGGTTTCGTCGATGGCCGACTTCATCGACGCCGTCACCGTGTCGGCGTACATGATGACGCGGCCGTCGAGATTCCGGGCGGCCCGGCCGGACGTCTGGATCAACGCGCCCGCCGACCGCAGGAAGCCTTCCTTGTCGGCGTCGAGGATGGCAACGAGGGACACTTCCGGCAGGTCGAGTCCTTCGCGAAGCAGGTTGATGCCCACGAGGACGTCGAACACGCCGCGGCGGAGATCGCGCAGGATCTCAATGCGCTCCAGCGTATCGACGTCCGAGTGAAGGTAGCGAACCTTCACGCCGAGCTCCTGGTAGTAGGTCGTCAAGTCCTCGGCCATCCGCTTGGTCAGCGTCGTGACGAGCACGCGCTGCCTGAGCGCTGCCCGCTGACGGATCTCCTGCAACAGATCGTCCACCTGACCGCGCACCGGACGCACCTCGATTGGCGGATCCATGAGACCGGTCGGGCGAATCACCTGCTCGACCACAACGCCCTTTGCCTTGACGAGCTCGTACGGCCCGGGCGTCGCCGAGACGAAAACGATCTGTCGAACGCGCTGTTCCCATTCCTCGAAGTTCAGCGGGCGGTTGTCGAGCGCCGACGGCAGCCGGAATCCGTACGCCACCAGCACTTCCTTCCGTGACCGATCGCCGGCATACATCCCGCGAACCTGCGGGACCGTCTGATGGCTCTCGTCCACGATGACGAGCGCGTCCTCCGGCAGGTAATCGAGCAGCGTCGGCGGCGGCTCGTTGGGCGCGCGTCCCGTCAGATGCCGGGAATAGTTCTCGATGCCGTGGCAGTAGCCGATCTCGCGAATCATCTCCAGGTCGAACATCGTCCGCTGATGCAGCCGCTGGGCCTCGAGGAGCTTCCCTTCCGACTCGAGCACGCCGCGATACCACTCCAGCTCCTGCTTGATTGATTCCACCGCCTGTTTCGTGCGGTCCCGGGACGTCACGAAGTGGGACTTCGGATAGACCGCGATCTTGTCGAGGCGGCGGATGACCTTGCCCGTCAGCGCATCGAACCACGCCAGCTCATCGACCTCGTCGCCGAACAACCCGATCCTGAGGGCATGCTCCTCGTATGACGGGACAACCTCGACGATGTCGCCGCGCACGCGAAACGTGCCGCGGCCGAACTCGGTGTCGTTGCGTTCGTACTGGATCTCCACGAGCTTCCGCAGGATCTGATCGCGGTCGATGCGCTGGCCGACTTCGAGCGGCAGCAGCATGCCGTAGTAGGCCTCCGGCGATCCGAGGCCATAGATGCAGGACACGCTGGCCACGATGATGACGTCCCGCCGCTCGAACAGCGACCGCGTGGCCGACAGGCGCATGCGGTCGATCTCGTCGTTCACGGTCGCTTCCTTCTCGATGTAGGAGTCGGTAGCCGGGACGTAGGCTTCGGGCTGGTAATAGTCGTAGTAGCTGACGAAGTACTCGACCGCGTTGTCGGGAAAAAAGCGCTTGAACTCCTGGTACAGCTGCGCGGCCAGGGTCTTGTTGTGCGCCATGACCAGCGTCGGCCGGTTCACCTGCGCCAGCACCTGCGCCATGGTGAACGTCTTGCCTGAACCGGTCACGCCAAGGAGGACTTGATGCGAATCGCCGCGATTCAGCCCTTCGACGAGCTCCGGCACGGCGCGCACCTGATCGCCGCGCAGGTCGAAGTCGCTGACGAGGGTGAATCGGTCGTGAACGGACGGCACGGAGCTAGTTTACCGAGTGGGCTTGAACGGGCCGAAATACCCCTTCCGCGTCTGGATGCGCAGACCCTTGAGGTCGGGGCGGCGAACTCTGATTTCGACCTTTCGCCAGCGCCCGTCCTGCGCCGTATTCGTCGAGACGTAGCCGAGCGTGTACTGGGCACGGACCTGGATCAGGATTCGTTCGAACGCCGCTTCGATCTCCTTCATCGACAGCGGAAAGAAGGCCTCCCCGCCGCTCTCCTCCGCAATCTGCGCCAGCCGCACGCGCTGCAGGTTCCGGCTCGACGAGGACTGGTTCTGCATGAACCCGATGGGATACACCGTGACGTCGGATCCGCGCAGCAGCGTCATCACGTCAGCGAACCCGAGGGCGCTGCGCGTATCGCCGCCGTCCGTAAAGAGGACCATGACCTTCCGCCCCGGATCGGCATTCGCCCCGTTCACGTATTGACCAAGGGCGTCGTACAGCGCGGTAAATCCCTCCGGCTTGCGATTTCGAATCCGCTCGACGATGCGCGGGAAGTCCTGCTGCCCGTACTTGGCCAGCCGTACCTCGGTGTCGAAATCCACGAGCGTGATGTCTTTGGCTTCCGGCAGGGCGTTCAGGAACTTGATCGACGCGGTCCGGGCGGTCGCAATGTCGGCGCTCATGCTGCCGCTGGTGTCGAGGAGCAGGCCGAGATGCAGCTCCGGTGCGGCATCGGCCTGATCGCCGCGAATGAAGTACTTCAGCGTCTGTGGCTTGCCGTCCTCGAGGATCTCGAAATGCTCGCCCGTCAGGTCGGTCAGCAGGTCGCCGCGACGGTCGAGAACCGTCACGCCAAAGCTCACGAGGTCCGTTTCGGCGCGGAACACCGTCTGCTGCGCGAAGGCGCGTGCCACCGCAACCAGCACCACCGTCGCGACGATCACCCCCCGGAGCATGGCGACGATCTTATATGAATGCCTGCCGCGACGAGGTCACTTCTGCCGCCAGCTGCTTGACCCGTCGAAGATCGGTCTTTCCGGTACCGAGTGTCGGAATCGCCTCGACGTGGTGCATGTCTTCTCGCTTCGGCAGCCAGAGGCGAGGCAGGTCGGTCTGGCAGAGCCGTTCCCACAGCATCTGTGCCGTCATCAGTGGATCGGTGAAGAAGGCCACCAGTCGCTCACCACGCGTCTCGTCGGGCACGGACGTGACCACGCAGGTGTGCGGTTCGCTGAGGATCTGACCGATCGATTCCTCCACTTTGATGTGCGGGACCATTTCCCCGCCGAGCTTGCAGAAACGCGATAAACGATCGGTCACGCGGATGAATCCGTCCTCGTCCATGGACACGATGTCGCCGGTGACGTACCAACCGTCGCGAACGAC
Organism: Vicinamibacteria bacterium; assembly: GCA_025938035.1. The sequence goes on along the minus strand of JAICQE010000026.1, from coordinate 20,773 downwards.
CTCTGCCGTGCGGTCAGGATCTTCGAGGTAGCCGGCCATGCGGCTCGCCGCCTTGACGAGCAGAAGCCCCTCGCGGTCGAAGATCGGCCCCTCCATTGTCTCGGGATCGACGACCTTCGCAGCGACCCCGGGCAGAGGATGACCGACCGTTCCCGCGCGGCTTCCCCTTTGACGGACGCGGCCGTCCTTCACATCAGGAACATTTGCCGCAACGACCGGCGCCATTTCGGTGCAGCCGTACCCCTCCAGCAGCTCGACGCCGAATTTGTCGCGGAAGGCATCCGCGGTGGCCGGCCGAAGCTTCTCGGCACCGACAACGGCGTAGCGCAGGCTCGCGAAGTGCGCCGGTTCGCACTTGCGCACGTACGACCCGCAGAACGTCGGTGTGCTCATCAGGACCGTCCCCCTGTGCCGCGCCGTCAGCTCGCCAATCGTCCTGGCATCCATCGGATTGGGGTGATAGGCAGCACCGAATCCGGTCAGCAGCGGAAACCACAGAGTGCCCGTGTACCCGAATGCGTGGAAGAACGGCAGCACGCCTATCATCACGTCGTCGTGCCGCATGTCGAACACCTGCGCGATTGCGTGCACGTTGGCGAGGACGTTGCGATGCGTCAACTGCACACCCTTCGGCGTCCCGGTGCTGCCACTCGAGAAGATGATGGCCGCAATTTTGTCGGCCTGCGTCCGTCGGCCGTACCCGTGGACCAGCAGAGCGGCCGGAAGCACGCGGGCCATGACGAGCATGCGCAGCTTGGCGAGCGGCGTGAACTGCGTGAGGACGTCTTCGAGCATCACCATGCCGGGCATCTGCTCGATTTCCGCCTTCGCGAGGAATCGTCGCGACGTCACAATCGTGCGGATCCCCGCGCGCTCAACCGCGTAAGCCATGCTCTCCGGCCCGGCGGTGAAATTGAGGTTGACCGCGACCTTTCCCGCTATCGCGACAGCCACATTTGCCAATGCCCCACCAACGGTAGCCGGCAGAAGCAGTCCCACGTTCTTCTCGCCAGGCGCATGACGACGCAGCCACTCGCCGAGGAGCAGGCTGCTGACCAGCGCGCGACCAAAAGTAAGAGACCGTCCTGTCGAATCAGCCAGGCAGAACGCATTCCACCGGCGGCGGGCTGTCCGGATGAACCCGCCCGCCAGGGTGTCGCGGCCGCCGTGCCGGTCTCCCGCGACTTCGCATCCGAGTTCCATGACCGCCAGTCGAACCTGCGCGGCCGTTGCATTCGACGGCAGCGCGCGGCCGAAGGCGACCGTTACCGCGTACGGGATGCGCCGCGGCCACTTCCAGAAGAACCGGCCACGCTCGAAGCTGAAGATGCTCCCCCAGATGCGATCGATGTAGACGGGCACGATCGGCACCTCGAGGCCTTCGGCGATACGTTCCAGACCGCGCTTGAACGGAAGGAGGTTCGCCGTCCGGCTGATCTGGCCTTCCGCGAAGATGCAGACGACGTGACCCGCCTCGAGCTCCTTCTTCGCCCGCTCGAGCGCCGCCACTGAATCTCGTCCCGCGTCGATCGGAATGGCGTGCATGCGCGCCAGGAACCACCGGAGGACCGGCCGATCGAAGTACGGGCGATAGATGAGGAAGCGAACGAACCGCTGAACGCAGGCGCCAACCAGGAATCCGTCAACGTGCGACAGGTGATTGCAGACGAGGAGGGCCGGTCCACGAGCCGGCAGGTGGTGTTGTCCGACGATACGGATGCGGTACACCGTGTGCGTCGGCAACCACAGCGTGAATCGGACGAAGAACTCCGGCACACGCGCCAGCACGTAGACGCTGCCCGCGAGTGTCATCACGCCACCCACGAGCAGGATCCGGTCGGGAGACAATTGCAGGACGTCGCTGGCAACCCAGAGGAGTCCGGAGGCGAGCAGGATCCCGATGACGTTGAGGAAGTTGTTCGTCGCGATCAGACGGCCTTTCTCCGCCGCGTCGGGACGCTGCTGGAGCAAGGCGTTCAACGGCACCGCGAACAGGCCGCCTGAGAAACCGATCAGCGTCAGGCTGATGCTCGCGCGCACGAATGAATCGCCCGACGCGGACAGCACGATCGAAAAGGCACCCATGCCGAACGCACCAATGGGTACGAGGCCGAGTTCAACCTTGTCGCCGGACAGCCGCCCGGCGGCGATGCTGCCGACGCCGATCCCGACAGCCGCGAATGTCGTCAGGATGCCGACCCAACGGTCGTCGAGTCCCATGACCTGCGTGCCGAACAGAATCACGACGAGCTGAAGCAGGGCGCCCAGAAACCAGAAGTACGACAGGCCAAGGGCGGTTGGCCAGAGAATGCGGTCGCGCCAGAGGCGCCCGAGACCTTCGCGGATTTCCCCAAAGGGATTCCAATTGAATGTCGTCTCCGGTGCGGCGGGAGCGACGCGGCGGATTCCAACGCTCGCAAGGGTTCCGGCGATTGCCACCGCAAGCGTGAGCGCGCCAACCAGCCACACCTGGTCGCGCCAGACATCGAACAAATAGCCGCCCGCAGCAGTGCCGGCGACGATTGCCACGAACGTGCTCATCTCGAGCAGGCCATTGGCCCGGGATAAGTGCGCGTCCGGCAGCGTCTCCGGAAGGATTCCGTATTTTGCCGGGCTGAAGAACGTCGAATGCAGTGCCATCAGAAACAGCACGGCGTAGGCCGCCGAGAGGTAGCCGGCGCCCAGGGCCACCATCCCGAGGCCCATCACCACGACCTCGAGGACCTTCGTCGCGACGAGAATCGTCCGTTTACTGCAGGTGTCGGCAAGCTGTCCTGCGTAGCCGGAAAACAGCGCGAACGGGAGGATGAAGAGCGCGCCGACGAGCGAGAGCGCACCTCCCTCCGCGCCGGGTGCGGCGGCGCTCACCGCCAGCATCGACACGACGATCTTGAACAGGTTGTCGTTGACCGCGCCCAGGAACTGCGTCCACAGGAACGGCTGGAACCCTGGTTGGCGAAGCGTTTCGCGATAGCTCACGGTGTGTAACCTCGAGGCTCACGATACGGCTGCCCTGCCACACAGGTCTTGAGGCCGGCCTGAGATTCCGTGAGAAACGATGACTTATCGGGCCCGGCCCGCAAGCTTCTGGAGAAACGGTGCAAACGCGGGCAAGCCTACGACCTGTCGGAAGGCGGGTTCTATCGGAATCGTCCAGCAGGCGAACCCGGGCGGGGCGCCGTCGAGGGCAGCAGTCAGTAACCCCGCTGCCGCCCCTGCCTGGTGGTCGGCAGCCAGGACCTCCGCCTTGACCATGGCTGCATAGAGCGGGCGCGTGCGTTCGAGCGTGCGGACCACGGCCTCCGCGGCCGACCGGCACGCATCGGCCTCCGAGTGCTTCCCCGCGGAACGGAGCGCGTCCGCCAGTCCCAGGTTTGCCGGCGCGTTGTCCGGATACAACGTCAGCGCATGGCGAAAGCTCACAATCGCCTCGTCAAGGCGTCCGGCACGCACCAGGGCAGCGCCACGGGCCGTTGCCGCATGCATCTGGAACTCGCGGCCGTACAGCCGGTGCGGCTCGGCAAACGAGGCCTCTCTGTCGAACTCCGCCAATGCCTCGTCCACGTCATCGTTCGCCAGCCGGACCAGGCCGAGCAGCCAGTGCAGACCAAGCGCCGGGTACCGCCCTCCGCGGGCAATCTGGCGATCCTGTACTGCCGCACCCTGTCGCAGCGCGGTTTCCGCTTCTGCCAGGCTGCGCCGGGCGACATGCACCATCGCGACCTGGAAGTAACTGAACGCAAACTCCGGATACAGCGCCTGCGTCTGCGCGGCGGCGCGCACCCGCTCCGAACCCCACGTGGCATGACCGAGCCGAAACCAGTGCCGCCAGTTCGACCGCTCGAGGGCCACGGCACGTCGTCCGGCACTCGCGGCGGCGTCCGTTCGGCCCGCGCTCACGAGGACGAGCGCGAGGGTGGCGTGCGCTTCGGCCAGGGTGTCGTCGAGCCGGACTCCTTCCTCGGCGTGTGTCACGGCGCGCTTCAGCAGCGCTTCATCCGGCTGGTTGTCGGCGCGTGTGGACTCAAAACATCCGAGTTCGGCGCTGGCAAGGCCGGCGTAGGCACGGGCGTAACGGGCGTCTTCGGACACGGCGCGTTCGAAGTCGCCAACCGCCTCTTCGAGGCGCTCGACGTCGAGCGACTCGAGCGCCAGCCACCCTTCCGTGAACGCCCGAAACGCGCCCAGGCTTGCTGTATCCCGCGCGGCAACCGTGCCGCTGGGAAGCGCCAGTTCGCGCGATAGCTGGCGGACCACGTCGTCCTGAAGATCGAAGATGTCGCTCATCGCGCCATCGACCTTGGCGTCAGCCAGCGCTTCCCCGCTGCCAACATCGACGATCCGCGAAGTAATCCGGACCTTCTCCTGATTCTGCTGAACGTTGCCGACGACGAGGAGGGGCACGCCGAGCGCGGCCGCAACCTGCTCCAGCGAACCATCGGTTGCGCGAACCGCCTCGAGCACACGGCGCCGATCGACGACCCGGAAGTGACCGAGACGTCGAAGGTCGCTGGTGACCGTTTCCGCGATGCCGGCGGACAGCCAGGCGTTGCCGCTCTCGGGTGCTCCCTGCGCGAAGTCGAGGACGGCAATCGCACGGTCGGTGCTCTTCACCATCCTGGCGTCGGGCACTGCGGATGGTCCGCTCTGGGCGCTGTCTGCAGCGGGCGTCGCCTGGCGACCGCCAAGCACGGTGACAGGTGCGACGAATCGGTATCCTCGCCGTGCGACCGTGCGGATGAACTGCGGCGCGGCCGCATCATCTCCGAGCGCCTGCCGGAGCTCGGAGACGGCCTGCGCAAGAGCGTTTTCGGTCACGTTCGCCGCCGGCCACAGCGCGTCAAGCAGCTCTTCCTTTGTAACCAGCGTGGCAGGGCGCTCCAGGAAGTAGAGCAACAGATCGAGCAGTTTCGGCGTCAGATTCAGTACGGCCGGCCCGCGGGCGACCTGATACGCGACGCGATCGAAGCGAAAGGCGCCGAACTGGTAGCCCGTGGCCGTCATCAAGCGGGAGTATAATTAACGTTTTGGCGCGCCCAGCGAGCCTGCCAGTGGGAGTTCCGAGTCTCAAATGAGGGCCCTCGCCGTCTGCCAGACCGAACTGGCCATCAGGATGCTTGACGAAATCCTGCTGCCCAGTTTCGAAGTCGAGTTCCTGGTTGAAAGCAAACCGCTCACGCGACGACTCCACGAAAGCGGCCTCAACGTTACGGCCGGAGACCTCCGGCGCACCGATACGTATCTCAAAGCTGACCTGACGCCCGGCACGTGCGTTGTCGTCGAAGACAACGGCAAGCGCAGTTTGAAGAAAATTCTCGAGGCGATCTGGGACGCCGGCGGCACCCTTGTCTATGTGCTCGGGATAGGCGCGCCGCACACGCGCAAGCGTGAAGAGGATTTGAAAGCGCAATTCCCCGAGCTGAACTACCTGGCGCTCTCCGAGCTCTTTGGCGGTCCGCTCCTCACCGAGTTCAGCCGTTCGCTCACGCGACTCAAGGTCCAGCAGTACCAGCGGTTCTTCGCCGACGCCGACCGCGTCGTCATCGTCCTGCACAACGATCCCGACCCCGACGCCATCGCCAGCGGCCTGGCGCTGCGCAACGTGCTGCGGCGGACGAAGCAGACAGCTGTGCTCGCCGCGCTTCAGGGCGTCACGCGCCCGGAGAACCAGCGGATGATGAACCTGCTGGACATCCAGGTCGAAATCCTGACGCCCGAGCAGGTCGCCCACTTCGACCGGATTGCGATGGTGGACGTGCAGCCGCACGCGTTCCGCGGGGTGATCGACCGCGTCGATCTGGTCATCGATCACCATCCCGAACAGCCCGGATATACGGCCGTCTACAAGGACATCCGCGCGGACTACGGATCCACGTCGACCATCCTGACCGAACATCTTCGCGCGATCGACGTGAACATCTCTGAGCGGACGGCCACCGCGATGCTTTACGCGATCAAGTCGGACACGTTGTTCTTCAACCGGCAGGCCAATCGCGTGGACATCGAGGCGTTCTCGTATCTCTATCCGCTGGCCGATGCCACGCTGATCCGCAAGATGGAGGGCGCGGAAATCACGATGGACCGTCTGGAGTACGTGCTGAAAGCCAAGCAGCACGGCCGGATGGAGGAGCAGGTGTTCTGTGCGTTCCTCGGGACGTCGCCGCGCGAGGATTTCATCCCCTACGTCGCGGATTTCTACCTGCAGCTCGAGAACGTGCGGTGGACGATCGTCTCCGGGATCGTCAACGACTCGCTCGTCATGTCGGTGAGAAACCTCGGCTACTCACGAAACGCCGGCGAGTTCGTACGGAAGTATTTCAACGACATCGGCAGCGCGGGGGGCCACCGGTCCATGGCCAAGGCCGTGGTGCCGCTCCGCGCCTTCCGGGACAAGTTCGGTAACCTGCAGGCCGATCAGTTCACCGAGAAGGTGCTGGAGCTGGCGCTCGAGTTCCTGCACGAACATCAGCCAGGCGACAAGAAATTGGTAAAGGCTTGAATGGGTTCACGGGTTCAAGTGGTTCACTGGGTTCAGAAGGTCCCGTTCACTGTGAGCCGCTTGAACCAGACCCGCTGAACCGCTTGAACCCACTGAACCCACTGAACCCCTGAACCTACTCATTAGAAGTTAAACCGCAACCCCACGTTCACATCCCGCGGCTGACCCACGCTCGTCGCCTGTCCGAAGTACGGCGACAGCAGGTTCCCGGTGTAGCCGGTGTGCGTCACGTGGTTGAGGACGTTCTGCGCCTGGACGAAGAGCTCCATGCTCTTGCCCGCGCCGTTGCCGCCGCGGCCGCCAGGGCCACCGAACCTCTGCCCGCCCTGCGCCACCGGCGTCACGCCGCTCAGCGAGAACCGGCGGCTCAGATTGAGGTTCAGCCCCCAGGTCGTGTCGCCGCGCAGCGAGTTGCGGCCCACGCCCTCGGGCCGATCGTTGAACGCGCCGTCCCTGTTGGTGTCGCGCCCGGTCGTCATGTTGTAGGGCACGCCGGAGCTGACGTTGAGGTTCACGTTGCCGCGCACGCCGAAGAGGATCGGCGCCTGCGCCTGCACCTGCAGCCGGTGGCGGATGTCCTGACGCGACGGACCCCAGTCCACGTCCGGGTTCAGGCTGTCGGACGGCAGCGACGTGGCGCCGTCGGTGTGGTTCCTTTCCTGACCGAAGGTGTAGTTCACGTTGAGCATCGCCGGCTGCGAGTTCTTCATCGCGAATCGGATGCGCGTTCCAACCGTCAGACGATCGCTTTCGGACCTGCCGGTCGATTCGAACTGGATGATGTCGCCAAACGCCGGGTTCGGCCGCACGTTGTCGACGGCCACGTTGATGTTGCGCGAGCGCATCAGGTGGCTGCCGCGCAGCATCTGATACGACGTCTGGAACATGACGTTCGACGTCAGCTGCCGGTCGTAGCTGATCGACGCCTGATGGACGCGCGGCATCTGCAGGTCTTCGGCCGCCTGAATGCGCCCCGCGATTCCGGAGAGCGACAGCAGGTCGAGCGAGGCAAGGTCCGCACAGTTGTTGAAGTCCTCACAGTCGAGACGCACGTCCCGCACCGTCACGCCGTCCACGCGCAGCGTCTGATCGTAGAGGCTGGCATCGTACCAGTCGTAGAAGACTCCGTAGCCGCCTCGAATCGCCGAGGTCTGGCTGCCGAACGGCGCCCACGTGAACCCGGCGCGCGGCATCAGGTTCACCTTGTCGTCGATCCGCGACTGCAGCTCATTGCGGACGCCGAGGCCGATCGTGACGTCGCGATGCACGCGGAATTCATCCGACCAGTAGAACCCGGCCTGATACTGGCTGAACGTGGTGTCCAAGGTTCCGAACCGCTGTGCGTACTGCGCCGGAATGCCCGCGTTGTAGTCGTCGATGGTTCGATACGTCCACGTACCCGCCGCATTGCGCTCGTCGAAATTCGAGTAGAACGCGCCCTCGACCAGAGCGCCGACGCGCATCTGGTGCTTGCCGACGGTGAAGTCGAAGTTGTCTGCGAGCTCGAGCCGACGGGTCGAGCTGTTGCTGCTGATGCCGGCGCCGCCGCGCGTGAAGGCGTCCTGCACGATGATGGTCGCCGCGCTCGACGCCGACGTCGCGTCGTTGCCGGTCGTCGTCAGCTGCAGCCGTGCCTCGTTCAGGTATTTGGTGCCGAGCACGCTCTGGAGCCGCGCGCGAAACTGTGTTGAATCGCTTTCCCGCGTTGATGCCCGCTCCGGGAGGTTGAAGCCGCCCACGCCCTGATTCAGCCCCTCGGTCGTCGAGCGCTGCAGGTTGAAGATCAGGCCGTGAGTCTGGTTGAGCGAGTGTTCCAGGCCGAACTGAAACGCCGCCTGATCGTTGGTCGAGCGAACGGCGTCGTTCGTCCTGCCGCCCGACTCGTTGAGCGCGATGATCGGGTTGGAGTTGAACCGGGTGTTTCCGCTGCCGCTGAAGCTGAACGACGTCTTGCCGGCGACGATCGGCCCGCGCAGACCGAACTGGACGTTCCGCTCCTGCGACGGCGTCTCGATCTCCTGCTGCGGCTGGCGCGCGTTGAAGGCGTCGCCGCCCATCGTCAGGCTGCCATTGCCTCCCCAGGTGGAATTCGGCCTGGTCACGATTTCGATCTGCGAGCGGCCCGCGTCGTGGTTATCGGCGGCGTAGTTGTTCTGCCGGATGCGAATCGAGCGGATCTGGTCGCGGTTCGGCAGGCGGCCGCCGCTGAAGCCGTTCATGAAGAACGTCGCGCCACCCGGGCCGGCCAGAGCCGACAGCGCGTCGGCCAGCTCCTCCGGGTCGTCCGGAAGCGCATCGATCTCCTCCTGCGTCAGCGCCGTCGTCGACGTGCTCTTCGACCCCTCTGGGGCACTCGCCTGGGTGACCTCGACCTCGGCCTTGAAGCCTTCGATTTCGAGCATCACGGTTTCGTTCGTCGCACCGCGCTTCAGCGTCAGCGGCGCCTCGAACGGCATGAAACCCGGGAACTCGACCTGGACCGTAACCGCACCCGGCACGAGTGCCGGCGATGACGCAACGCCATGGTCGTCGGCAACGAAGACGATCGGCTCGCCCGTGGCCGGCTTGAGCGTCACGGTGGCCGCCGGAATGCCGGCGCCGGTCTGGTCGACGACGACCAGCCGCAGCTGAGCCTGATTAGACGCGCCCTGCGCGAAGGCGGACGTGGCGGTGAAAACGACGAAGGCGGAGACGAGCAGGCGCGTGATCAAGTGCATGCCGAGCATTATTCCGGGCGGGCTCGTCACGGTGATTAACAGGGGGCAAACAGATCGTTAAGAAGGTCAAGTGATTGCTAATTCCTTGCTTTTGAAGCGGTTGCCACGAAGATCACGCAGTGTTTGCCACGAAGGACACAAAGAACACTAAGGAATCTGTGTGTCCTTGGTAGCTACTTCGCTGGACCGAAGAGTGCGAGGTCGATTGCTTCCCCCATCGCCTTGTAGCCGGCATCGCCGGGATGGAGGTGGTCCCCCGAGTCATACGCCGGGAGAAACTTCGTCGGCGCCGCGGGATCGCGCGTCACCCTGTCGAAGTCGATCACACCGTCGTACGCCTTGCTGGTGCGAATCCATTCGTTGAGCGCCTGCCGCTTGGCCTCGCCCTCCGGCGTGTAGTACGGGGCGCCCTCGAACGGCGTGAGCGTCGCGCCGTAGACGCGCAATCCTCTCGCGCGTGCCCGTTCGATCAATTGCTTGTGACCCGCAATCAGATCGGCGGCGCTCGGTGACGGGTTGGCGCGCGCAATGCCGATGTCGTTGATGCCTTCGAGGACGATCACGTGCGTGATCCCCGTCTGCATCAGCACGTCGCGGTCGAATCGCGCCAGCGCGCTGACGCCCGCGCCGTCGCCGAGCACACGGTTGCCGCTGATCCCCGCGTTGACGACGGCAACTCCGTTCCCTTTGCGCGCCGCCAGCCGGCGCGCCAGCACATCCGGCCAGCGCGAGTTCGTGTCCGCCGTGGACGCCGCACCGTCGGTAATCGAATCGCCGAACGCCACGATCGTCGCCGTCGTCGCCGGCGCCACGACTTCGACGCGCGCGATCAGGAACCACGTGGTGATGTTCCGCGCCACGGGGACCACGGTGGCGCCGGAATGATTCCCTGTTTCGGACAGATAGTTAGTCTGGCTCGCGCCGTTGTGTGTCGCCACCGGCGACGGGCCGACGAAGAGGTCGCCTGGCAAGAACAGATCGACGACCAGATCGGACACGGGCGGCACGATCAGATCGACTGGGTCGCTGAGGAGCGTCGCTCCGGCGAGGATTGTTCCAGTCGAGTTGCCTCCGAAGGTCAGCGGTCTGGTCGACGAAGCGACGACCGTCGCGTCCTTGTCGCGGAGGGCGACGTGGGCTGCACCGATCTGGAGCGGCGCCGTGCCAAAGGCGTTGCTCAGCACGACGCGTACGCGGCTGCCGCCGACGCTCACCCGCACGACCTGCCGCAGTGTCTGGTTGCTGACAGTAAACGCGGGAAAGGACCCACGCCCGCCTGCCCGCCCCGCGCCCGGCGCGGGCGTTGCAGGTGCGCCCGCCACCGGTGCAGGGGGAGCGGGCGCACGCGCGACGAGTGCCGTCGCCCATGTCGCTACCCATCGTTCATTGCGGCTCTGCCCAAGGACAGGCGCGATGGTCAGGAAGACAAGCGCGAAAACGATCAATCGGCGGCTTACCAGCATGGCCCCGATTGTATAGCTGCCTAGTTGATCGGGAATCCTCGCTTCTCGAAGAGCGCCTTGACGTCCGGATCCCGCCCGCGGAACCGCCGGTACGCCTCGGCGCGATCGGTGGAGTTGGCTTCGGCGAGAATCACCGTGCGGAAGCGCTCGGCCAGCGCCTTGTCCCACGGCCCTCCTGCTTCGCCAAACGCCTGCCAGGCATCCGCGGCCATGACGTCCGACCACAAATAGCTGTAGTACCCGGCCGAATAGCCGTCGCTGCCAAACAAGTGATCGAACTGCGGCAGGCGGTGACGGAGCGCGATCTCGCGTGGCATCCCGATGCGCGCCAGCGCTTCGCGTTCGAACACCGCCGGATCGAACGCGCCATCGGGCCGGGTATGCAGCTCCATGTCGAGGATGGCCGCGGCCAGGTATTCCACCGTCGCGTAGCCCTGATTGAACTTTCGCGATCGATCGACTTTGTCGACGAGCGTCTGGGGCATCGGCTGACCGGTCTGGTAATGCCGCGCGAAACGGTCGAGGACCTCGCGGGTCAGCACCCAGTGTTCGTTCACCTGCGATGGGAACTCGACGAAGTCGCGCGGCGTCGTCGCCAGCCCGGGATACGTGATGTCCTGCACGATGGCGTGCAGCGCATGTCCGAACTCGTGAAACAACGTCTCCGCATCGTCGAGCGAGATTAACGCCGGCGCGCCGGGAACCCCCTTGACGAAGTTGTTGTTGTTCGAGGCAATCGGCGTGATCGGACCGATCAGCTTCTGCTGACTGCGATACACGGATGCCCAGGCGCCCGATCGCTTGCCCTGGCGCGCAAAGCTGTCGAAGTAGAAGAGCGCGCGATGCGCGCCGTTTCCGGCGTCCCTGACCTCCCATACCTGCACGTCAGGGTGGAAGACCGGCACCTTCCCGGTCACCTCGGAAAACGACAGGCCGTATCGCTGCTCCGCCGACCAGAGCGCTGCCGCAATCATGTTCGGCAGCGAAAAGTACGGCTTCAATTCGCCTTCGTCCAGGTCGTAGCGTTCCTTGCGAACCTTCTCGGCGTAATAGAGGTAGTCCCAGGGCTCAATCGTCGCCGGACCGCTCAATCGTACGGCCACCTTGCGCATGTCGTCGACTTCTTCGTGCACGCGGGCCACTGCCGCCGGCCAGACCTGCATCATCAGCGCCTGCGCGGCCTTCGGGTCCTTGGCCATGGTGTCGACCATCCGCCAGTGCGCATGCGAGGCGAATCCGAGCAGCTGCGCCCGTTCGGCGCGCAGCTTGACGATGCGCGTGATGGTCGCCTTGGTATCGTTCTGATTTCCGTTATCACCGCGGCTCTTGAACGTCTTCCAGACGCGCTCGCGGAGATCGCGGCGGCTCGAGAACGTCAGGAACGGGTCGACGCTCGAGCGCGTGTTGACGATGATCCATTTGCCGGCAAGCTTTCGTTCGTCCGCCGCGGCCTTGGCGCTGTCCACCAGCGTCGCCGGAAGACCGGCGAGGTCCGCTTCGCCCTCGAGCACCGTCCACGTGTCTTCATCCGCCAGCACTTTCTGACCGAACTCGGCGAACAGCGACGCCAGCTCTTGATTGATCGCCGACAGCTGCTTCTTTTCCGCTTCACCGAGCCTGGCTCCGCGCCGTACGAACAGGTCGTGGAGCCGCTCGGTCAAGCGCTGCTGATCGGCGGCGAGGCGACTGCGCGACGCGTAGGCACTGGCCACGCGCTCGAACAGTCTGGAGTGCATGAAGATGGCATCGCTCGCAGCCGTAAGCTTCGGTTCCCACTCCCGCTCCAGTGCCTGGTACTGCGGGTTGGTGACGTTGTCGACGGCCACGCCGAACAGGCGCGACACGCGATCCCGCGTCTGCCCGCTGCGCTCGAGCGCCTCGATCGTGTTCTGGAAAGTCGCCGGCTCAGTGCTGGATGCGATCGCCTCGATCTCGGCACGCTGCTCTGCCAGAGCCATCTCGAACGCGGCTGGAAAGTAATCCGGCCGAATCTGATCCCACGGCGGGACGCCGCCATATGGGCCAGTCCACGGCGCCACCAGGGAGTTCACCTCGGTCGCAGTGCGTCGCGCGCTATCCTTCGCCATCAATCCCCACGCGGCAGCCGCGATGGCGACAACCGCCAGCCCGGCCGGAAAACCGTACTTGCCGACGAACATACGACGACGATTCTACTGACGTTTAGCGGCCAGCCCGATCCCCGATCCCCGATCCCTGAGCCCTGTATGATCGGTTCCACCGATGGCGACGATTCTTCAGCGTGTTCCGGCCGGCGAGCGTGTGGGTATCGCCTTCTCGGGCGGCCTCGACACCAGCGCGGCTCTGCACTGGATGCGGAGCAAAGGCGCGATCCCGTACGCCTACACCGCAAACCTCGGCCAGCCCGACGAGCCGGACTACGACGACATTCCGCGCAAGGCGCTGCAGTACGGGGCCGAGCAGGCGCGGCTGATTGACTGCCGCGCGCAGCTGGTCGCTCAAGGCATCGCCGCGCTCCAGTGCGGTGCGTTTCACATCTCCACCGCGGGCGTTCCCTACTTCAACACCACGCCGCTCGGGCGCGCGGTCACCGGCACGATGCTCGTCCTCGCGATGAAGGACGACGACGTTCACATCTGGGGGGACGGAAGCACCTTCAAGGGAAACGATATCGAGCGGTTCTACCGGTACGGTCTACTGGCGAATCCGTCGCTGCGAATCTACAAACCGTGGCTGGATCAGTCATTCATCGACGAGCTGGGCGGTCGTCGCGAGATGTCCGAGTACATGCAGCGTGCCGGCCTCGCCTACAAGATGAGCGTCGAGAAGGCCTACTCCACCGATTCGAACATTCTCGGCGCCACCCACGAGGCGAAGGACCTCGAGCACCTCAATTCCGGCATCCGGATCGTGGAGCCGATTATGGGCGTGGCGTCGTGGCGCGAGACCGTGCCGGTCAAAGCGGAAGAGATCACGCTGACGTTCGAGGACGGGTCGCCGGTTGCCCTCAACGGGCGGCGGTTCAGCGACGCCGTGGAGTTGATGCTCGAAGCGAACCGGATTGGCGGACGCCATGGTCTCGGGATGAGCGATCAGATCGAAAACCGGATCATCGAAGCCAAGAGCCGTGGGATCTACGAGTCACCGGGGATGGCTCTGCTGTTCATCGCCTACGAGCGTCTCGTCACCGGCATTCATAACGAGGACACGATCGAGCAGTACCGCGAGAACGGCCGGCGCCTTGGCCGTTTGCTGTATCAGGGCCGGTGGTTCGATCCGCAATCGCTCATGCTGCGTGAGACCGCGCAGCGCTGGGTGGCGCGCGCGGTCACGGGAGAGGTGGCTCTCGAGCTCCGCCGCGGGAACGACTACTCCATCCTCGATACGCGAAGTCCGAACCTCACGTATCAGCCCGAGCGGTTGACCATGGAAAAGGGCGAGTCGGCCTTCACGCCGCAGGATCGGATCGGACAGCTGACGATGAGGAACCTCGACATCGCCGATACGCGCGAGAAGCTGTTCACGTACGCGCGAGCGGGCCTGCTGGCGACGGGCGACGGGGATGCGCTGCCCCACCTGCTCGAACCTGGAGACCCAGTCAAGGAAGAGAAATAGGACGCCACGATGGGCACGAAGGGATCAGCCACAAAGACCACAAAGAACCGCAAAGAACCACAAAGAAACAACCCCACCCAGGCCGCCAGTGACGGCGCCGATGAAGAGCCGTGTCTCGAGATGGCCGCGCCGATGATCGACCCGGCGACAATCGCCGGCCCGGTAACGACCGAGACGAGCAGGAACAGGAGTAATGTCTTCAATTTTCGGTCGGAGATTTCTCGATGGCGTCGACGACGAGGACCTCGAGAGGCACGCGCCGCGACGTCAGCACGAGCCCGGCACGGCGCAGCGACGTGGCGACCGCGACCGGAGATATCGTTGGCGACCTGAAGCGGCTCTGGAGGGATCGGTACGCCCATTGATGCACCATAGCGGACCGTCAGTATCCGCATATTCGGTGAGGGCTCGAGCGCGATGTCGAAGTGGCCCGCCAAACCCGTGGCGTCGATTACGGGCCGGCCCACGAAGAGGCTCAGGGCATCGGCGACCATTGCCATCGTCATCTTCCTGAATTCAAACCGCTTCGGGTCCAGTGTGTAGCTCGCTCCGCGCGGCAGCGACACAAAAATGCCGGCACCGCTGCCGTTCAAGGTCTGCGTGATCGACTGATCGGCAGGAGCCGCATCTGGCGCAGTCGCGTCCACTTTGAGCTGCGTCGCGGTCGCGGTCAGTTGGGATCCGGGCAACTCTCGTGTCTCTCGGTGGACCCGCAGCCCGAAGCGCTCCGCGAGCAGCGTTTGCACCATCGCGGGCACCTGCGATCGCAGGGCGCCGGAAGGCAGGGTCGCCGCGATATCGAATCTCGCCGATGCCAGCCAGTCTGGCCCGACGATACGGTCGGCGCTGATCTCGTAAGCGAGGGCAATGCAATCAGCGAGGGAGGCAGACTCGAGGCGTATGCGACCCGGTTCGATCCGGGTACCGGTGACGAGTTCGCGCTCGGCCCGATCCAGCCGCGGGCGGATGGACGCCACCTCGAACCTGGCCGGCTGCTGCGCCAGCAGTACGGCGATGGCCAGAGCAACGAGGGCAGCAGGCATGCGAGCAGACTACTGCAAAATACTTTGCACTGCAAAGATGCTCTCCTTGGGGCGTTCACCAAGGCGTTGGTCTTTGCACCGCTGCGCGCCGTTTACCTTCCGTCGCAGCCGGATCTGTCAGTTCTTCGTGCCCTTTGCGTTCTTCGCGGTCTTCGCGGTTAACGTGGCGTGCAGTGGCACCCTACGAGGTGTGTTACCAGTAGCCTACGCCCCGAAGAGGCGGTCGGCGTGCTCGCGCGGCCGCATGTCGTCGGTGCCCGGCTCCGGCTGCGCCAGCTGCTCCCCGCTCGCGCCGACGACCGGTTCGATGAACTGGCGATAGGCATCCTCGTAGGCCTGCGACATCAACTCACCGAGGTCCTGACGGCGATCCGACGCTTCGTCGTACGCCCCGCCCACATCGAACGGCCCGACGGGGTTGTGCGCAGGGTTGATGACGTATACCGAATCGAAACGGAGGCGCGCCATCTCGAGCGCGTCGCGCAGCGCGGCGGCTTCAGCGGTGACTTGGAACTCGCCGAGACGGCTGCGTGGATCCATGCGCGGCAGCCGCAGCATGTGCGGCGCCGGCATCGCGGCCACGGCGCTGACGACAATCGCCTGCGTGGCGCCGGCGGCGGCGACCTCCTCGAGCAGCCGGTTCACGGCCGCCGGCCGATCGCACAGCCGGTGCGACTCGCCGCGCCAGAAGCTGTCCGGCGCATAGGTCACCAGGGCTGGGTCGGCGATCAACGGCGGGGTCAGCGCGCCGGCGAGGACGTCCACGGCGTAATCGCGGCCAACGCCGGCGAGATCGATCACCTCGGCGTGACGGTTGCGGCCGGACCGCGGCGCCAGAAAGTCCGCGCGAAAAGGCTCCCGCAGCAACGCCGCGACGACGTCGTGCCGGGCGTCGAGATCTGTCGCCACCAGCATGAGCTCGGCAAACCCCGGCTGCCCGAGGCTTTCGAGCAGCACTTCCGTGTACTTCCGGCCGAGCGCCGCGCGCCCGGGCTGTGGCGCCGGCGCGGCCCCGCGAATCAGATCCCAGATGGCGTTCGTAAAGAGGGCGCGGGCAGCCTCCGCATCGACAGGCGCGCCGAACAGGCGCCACCACCAGCGGCCGGCGGCTCGCCTTCCCTGTGAGGCATGCCGCCACACCAGCAGCGCGGCACCGCCCGCTGCCGCGATGACCAGCGCAGGCACTGTCATCGTCCACCAGCGCGGGATCGTCCAGCCGGCCGCAGCAGCAACGATCGTGGACAGCAGCACCAATGCGAGGCCGGCACATACCACCGGTGGCGCCACAGCCGACCGCTTCCACGCGTACAGCACGCGCACCCGCGGCGATCGCCAGACGCCGCTGTCTTCCCACACGCGCGAGCTGCCGCCGATGGCCGCCAGCGCTGCACCCGCCGCACCGACCCCATGCCCGGCGACGAGATCGATCTTGACGCCCGCCTCCTCCAGCGCGCGCAGCACACCCGCGTGGTAGGCGCCGTGCGCACCCGTCCCGCAGAGCACGAGAGCGGTGCGCCGTTCAGGCGAGTATGGGCTCACTCGTCGTCGTGGATGGTGAGAATCTTGATCAGCTCGAACGTGCGGACGCCGTTGGGAGTCGTGACCTTGACCTCGTCGCCTTCCTCCTTGTTGAGGATGGCGCGGCCGATCGGCGAGGAGGTCGAGATCATGCCTTTCTCGAAGTCCGACTCCTCCGGCATCACCAGCTGGTAGACGATCGTGTCGCCGTTGCCGTCGCGAAGGTGAACGGTCGACCCGAAGCCGGCGCGGTCGTGAGGAATGCGGTCCAGATTGAGCAGCGAGATCTCGCCGACGCGCTTCTTCAGCATCGCGATGCGCGCGTTGACGATCTCCTGACGCTCCTTCGCCGCCTTGTACTCGGCGTTCTCGCGCAGGTCCCCGAGCTCGCGCGCGCGTTGGATCTCCTTCGGCAGCTCGACTTTCAGCTCGCGTTCGAGGGCGGCGATCTCGTCGTTGAACCGCTTCAGGATCCGTTCCTTCATCTGGAACCGACTGTAACATAGCCAACGAGCGTGAAATCCATTTCGAGCCGGCAGAATCCCATCGTGCGCACGTTCCGTGCACTCGCCGACGATCCCGATCCCACCGGTGAGCGCGTGCTGCTCGACGGCGCGCACCTGGTGCGCGACGCGCATGCCGCCGGCGCTGTCTTCGAGCTTCTGGTCGTCGCCGCCTCCAGACTCGAACCAGGGATGGAGGAGGAACGGCTCGTCCGCGAGATCGAAGCCTCCGCCATCGAGGTCGTCGCCGCCGAGGACGCGGTTTTCGCGGCCCTCAGCCCGGTGCGATCACCGGCCGGCCTCGCCGCCATCGTCCGCCGCAAGGTGACGGCACCGCCTCTGATCTGCGGCCGTCCGCATGCCTTTGTCGTCGCCGCCGTGGACGTCCAGGATCCGGGAAACATCGGCGCCGTCATTCGCGCCGCGGAAGCCGGCGGCGCAACCGGCGCATTCGTCTGCGGCGTCTCTGCCAGTCCGTTCTCATGGAAGGCGCTCCGTGGCAGCATGGGAAGCGCGCTGCGGCTGCCGGTGGTGGCGGGGATGACGACCGGCGCCGTCATGGACTGCATGGCGGAGGCCGGCCTGCGCACGATCGCCGCGGTGCCGCGCGGCGGCGAGGATCCCGACAACGTCGACTGGCGCGGCTCCGTCGGACTCTTCATTGGCGGCGAGGGACCGGGATTGACCGATGAGGTCATCGCCCGCTGCAGCGTGCGCGTGACCATCCCGATGGCCGTCACCGTCGAATCGCTGAATGTTGCCGTCGCCACCGGCGTTCTGATCTACGCTGCCCGGCGGCAGCGGATTCACCCGTGACGACAGGACCGTTGTTCGATCCGCCTCCGCCGCAAGACGGCTTCGGCGAGACAGGCTCGCTGAACGCGCCGGGGACGCCGCTCGCCGAACGGATGCGTCCGCGGACGCTCGACGAGGTCGTCGGCCAGGATGCGATCCTTGCGCCGGGCAAGCCGTTGCGGGAAGCGATCGCGCGCGACCTGCTCCAGTCGATCATCCTGTGGGGCCCTCCGGGTACGGGCAAAACCACGCTGGCGCGTGTCATTGCGGAGATCACGAAGGCGCACTTCGTGCCCTTCAGCGCCGTGCTCGCGGGCATCAAGGAGATCAAGGAGGTCATGGCCGCCGCGCAGGACCGCCGGCGGCGGACCGGCCGGCGCACCATCGTGTTCGTCGACGAGATTCACCGGTTCAACAAGGCGCAGCAGGACGCGTTCCTTCCCCGCGTCGAAGCCGGCGACATCGTGCTCATCGGCGCCACCACCGAAAACCCCTCGTTCGAGGTCAACGCCGCGCTGCTCTCCCGTTCGAAAGTGTTCGTCCTTCAGCCTCTCGGTGTGGAGGCGGTGGAGACGATCCTCCGCCGGGCGCTCGCCGACCCCGACCGCGGCCTCGGCGGAGCAGATCTCCGGGTTTCGGACGAGGCGATTGCCGCGATGGCGCGATTCGCGAACGGCGACGCTCGAGCGGCGCTCAACCTGCTCGAATTCTCCGTCGCCGCCGCCCCCATGGATCCGGTGACGTTCGTGCGGCAGCTGGATCTGGCCCAGCTCGAACAGTCGATCCAGCGACGGGCGCTCCTCTACGACAAGGGCGGCGAGGAGCACTACAATCTCATCTCCGCGCTGCACAAGTCGATGCGCAACAGCGATCCCGACGCCGCGGTGTACTGGGTCGCGCGGATGCTCGAAGCGGGCGAAGATCCGCTCTATATCGCGCGGCGCCTCGTTCGGTTCGCGTCCGAGGACATCGGCAACGCCGACCCGCAGGCGCTGGTCGTTGCCGTCGCCGCCAAGGACGCGGCCCACTTCATCGGCATGCCGGAGGGGAACACCGCGCTGGCACAGGCGGCCATCTATCTGGCGACCGCGCCCAAGAGCAACGCCGTCTACACGGCGTATGGTGCCGCCGCCGCGGATGCCCACACGCAGGCTGCGGAGCCGGTGCCGCTCCACCTGCGCAACGCGCCGACGAAGCTGATGAAACAGCTCGACTACGGCAAGGGGTACCAGTACGCGCACAACGAGCGCGACGCCGTCGCGGACATGGAATGCCTGCCCGAATCGCTGGCTGACCGGAGATACTACCGGCCGACGGAGCGCGGCTTCGAGAAGGAGATCAAGCGGCGGCTCGAAGGGTGGGAAAAGATCAAGCAGGACCACAGACACAAGAAGGAGGAGGGCTGATGATTCGCGTTCGTGTGCTCGCGTCAGTGGTGCTGCTGGCGCTGACCGTCCCCGCGGCCGCACAGGCGCCGCGGAAGAAGTTCATGGCCGCGCCGGTGACGATCGAAGACCAGGGCAGCTTTTTCATCGGCGGCGTCACCAAAGTAACCCCGCACGCAGCGATTCCGTTCGCGCCCCCCGGTCAGCCCGCGCCCGCGCCGGCGCCGCAGCAGATCACCATCGGCCAGATGTACGTCCAGTTCCAGATCCCACAGCGGAAATCCGGTCCCGGGTGGCCCGTCATCATGGTGCACGGGTCCACGCATACCGGTGCGGCGCTGGAGTCGACGCCTGACGGCCGCGAGGGATGGTTTCCGTACTTCGTACGCAAGGGCGTATCGACCTACGTTGTCGATCAGGCGGGACGCGGCCGATCCGGATTCGATCAGTCGGTGCTCCACGAGGCGGAGTCGAAGATTGCCGCCGGCGACACGAAGAGTGCGGCCGACCTGATCCCGAATTTCGGCCGCATTACCGACAACGGCGCCTGGACCGCGTGGTTCGGACACCTGCTGCCGGCCGGATCGAACATCACCAACGGCAAATTGATTCCACATGGGGATGCGAGCGACCCGGAGAAGCCGACGGACGGACGGCCCCACGTCGCGCCGAAGTTCCCGATGGACGCCGTCGCCGAGTATTACAAGCAGCTCGTCCCGAACGCGGAAGTGACGCTGCCGGGCTCGACCTGCGCCGGCTGTACTCCCCAGAATCTCTCCCCGGCGAACACCTGGACGCCGCAGAACCTGGCGCTCCTCGTCGAGCGCCTTGGCGGCGCCATCGTGGCGACGCACTCGCAGTCAGGCATCATGGGGCATCACATGGTCCGCATCCTGAAGGAGCGCGGCAACCTGCACCTGGTCAAGGGGCTGATCACCATCGAAGGCGGCTGCTCGCTGCCGGCAAGCGGCCTGACGGCCGCCGACTTCGACGCGATCCCGTATCTCGCTCTGAAGGGTGACTACACGGCGACGAGCGCGCAGTGTCAGGAGACCGTGGACGCCATCAACACGCGCCGCGCCGGAAAGCAGGGCTCGGCGCGCGCCGATTATCTGAAGCTGGACGAGATGGGCATCCTCGGCGTCACGCACATGATGATGCTCGACACGAACAGCAATCAGATCGCCGATCTGATGATCGACTGGGTCGGCAAGCACGTGCCGCGGGCGCCGAGACGCTAGCGAAAGAACTCCGTG
>JAICQE010000161.1 GCA_025938035.1 Vicinamibacteria bacterium | reverse complement strand
GACGTCGAAGTCCGCGCTGAACAGGATCTTCTCCCGGGGCAGGTAGGCGATCAGCATGGCGTCGCTGTGATCGAGGTTCTTCACCGCGTGCAGTTCCAGCGTCCGCGTGGCGTCCTGCAGCACCAGCTTGTCGATCACGCCTTCGACCTTCGGCTTCTTCTTCGATCTGGCCAGCGTGTCGCCGACCAGCGTGCGCGGTTCGCTCAACGAGGCTTCCAGGAAGTACCGGCTGTTGTCGTGCTCGAGGATGGTCACGCCCTCGGCGACGAACGGCGGCAGGCCGGAGGCGTGATCGAAGTGCGGATGGGTGTTGACGACGTACTTGATGCGCTTGGTGGGGAACAGCCGTCGCGTTTCGGCAATGATCGCGAGCCCGCGTGCTTCGTGCTGGCCCGCTTCGAGCACCACCACATGGTCCTTGAATTCGACGGCCATCGACACGTAGTCGCCGGCGAGGCGATACACGCCGTCGGCAAGCTTCTCCGACGTGGCGGCCGCGGGTGCCGGTGTTGAGGTTCGGGCCACTGGCGCGGCCGCCGGCGCCGCCATCAGCTGCGTGAGGTTCGGCGGATTCGCCGTCACCGAGCTGATCCCGGTCACGAACATCTCCATGCCCATGCGCCGCTCGGCGATCCGCGTCGGGCTCCGCACGCCGCCAAAATCCCGATAGTTCTGGTACGCGAGCTCGACGCGCATGTCGCCGAAGATCGGATGCTCGACCCACGTCTCGACGCGGTCGACGAGATTCTCCGGACCGATATAGCCGATCAGCTGGTAGGGGGCCCCGGACGGTGCCTTTTGCGGCGGGCTCCACGTCAGCGTCCGGTACGACACGTCGCCCAGCTTCCTTGTCCGCAGCGTGGCGTTGTGTGCCGCTGCGCCGCGCAGGAACCCCCACGGCGTGACCCAGATCGACAACTGCTGCGCCCACGGGCTGTCCGCGGCAATCGCTTCGTCGTATGTGAAAGGCTGCGGCGCCGGTCCGCCTCGCGCACCCGGAGGAATTGCTTCGCCCGTTGCGTGTGAGGCAGGCCGTGCGAAGTCGATCGTGCGTGTGTAGTTACGGATCGAGGTCGAGGCAAGCCCGAACGAGATCGTCCGGCTCTGGCCGAAGTTGCCCGCCGCCGCCACGCCCGAATAGGTGATGGAGTTCACGCCCTCCATTCCCATCGCCCGGGACGCCGCGTCGATCACCGTCCTGGCGTCCTGCGCGAAGACGGGCGCGGGCAGCAGGGCCACGACGAACGTCGCGGCCGCTCGTGTCTTCCACATGGTGCGCCCCCCAACCCCCGCGGGCACAGCATTTCACATCGGGGGGCGCCGACGGTAGAAAATCCTGCCGGCGGCCTACCGGCTGATTACGTCCACGGGGGCCCGCTCGATCAAGACTGCCGGTATCACGGCACCGGTTCGTTCACGCAGCGCTCTGATGGAATCATTCAGTTGCACCGCCATGCCGGACGCACTGGCGACAACCGGCCGGCGCTGGAGCGCGGCGTTGTAGTTCTCCAGCTCTTCGTCGTCGAGCACGTCCGTCAACCGTGCCATGAGTTCCGATCGTTCGGCCTCGCTCCCAAGCCGAACGCGTGTTTTGTACTCCTCGAGGGCCGCGCGCGCCTGTTCGTTGTGCGGGGCGGGGAGCGCCATCGCTTCCAGCCGCCGGGTCAGGTTGCCGATACCGGCCATCGCCATCACCCGGACCACCCGTTCGCCGTCGGGCACATTTGCCCGAAACGTCATCTGATGCTGCTGACCGTCGAGCAACCTGCTGAACGTGACGAACTGCTCCAGGGATAACAGCCTCTCCATCCTGCTCAGAAGGCTTGCCCGTGCGGTGTTCTCGATATGCTCCACGTAGCTCCGGACAATCGGGATCGCGCGGTCCGTTTTGTCGGCCGTCAGCCGCAGGTCCTCGAGCGCGCCTTCGATGTGTCTGCTCGACGACAGGCCGACATCGTCGCCGAATGAATAACCGCCCGACGACCCGAAAACGCCGTTCGTTCGTGTCACCGGCGCGTGAGCCAGCTGGTGGATTTCCATGGGATCGAGCGCCTCGTCGCCGTTCGTGTCACCGCGTGCGACCAGTGGACGCATGCGCTCGGACAGCTCGCCGATTGCGACTCGTCCGTCCGTGTTCTGATCGAACGTCATGAGCCGGGCAACGACCTCGTCGACAGTGACCCTGACATTTGTCGGAGATCCCGTGACGGCGAAGACCTGACCCTGTGCCCAGCCGGGCGCACTGCCGCCGAGCAGTGCGAGCAGTGTGAGAAGGCCGCGTCGCATGATGACTCCTTCCATCAGGGCACCCCGTAAAAGGGGTGCCCTACAGTTCGCCAGCTCCTGGAACGGATCCGAAAACTTCGGATCCGCGAGAAACGCATGGTCCGTCAACGTTTTCAGGAATCCGATCAGCGCCGCCTTCTCCGATGCGGTGAAGTGAAGCGGCTGCACACGGATGTCCCTGTTCGGATGATTCTTCCCGCCGCTGCTGTAGTGCTCGAGGACCGCCTCGAGCGTGGCGAATCGCCCGTCGTGCATGTACGGTCCCGTCACCTCGACGTTGCGCAGCGACGGCGATTTGAAGAGTCCCATGTCGGCGGGTTTCAGCGTGATGTCGCCGACACCGCCGTCGGTGGTGCGCGTGTCTTCGTCCAGCCCGGTGTTCACAGGCGTATTCACGACGAAATGCGCTTCCTGATTTTCGAGATGGCAGACCGCGCAGTTGCGCATGAAGAGCGCCTTGCCACGGTTCTCCTGGAGCGTGTAGTTCGGGAAGTCTTCGGCGGCCGATCGCGCTGCCGCGCGTCCGACGTCGTAGCGTGACTGATAGGACAGCATCGAGCGCAGGAACTGCGCGAGCGCCCGTCCGATCCGTTCAGGGGTGATCCGCGGATCACCGAAGGCGTCACGGAAGAGTTCGCCATAACGAGGGTCACGCCCCAGGGCCTCCGGAAGCTCGTCGAGCGTTCGGCCCATCTCGAGGCTGTTCTCGATCGGCAGCAGCGTCATCTCCTCCAGATTGCCGGCGCGCTCGTCCCAGAAGAACCGGGCGCGCGGATGAAAGCGGAGGTTGACGAGGTTCATCGCATGCCGGTCCGTGTGTCCGCCGGCGAACCCGCGGCTGACGCCGTTGGGATCGGCAAAGCCGTTCGCCTGGACGTGGCACGACGCGCACGACACGGTGTTGTTTGCCGAGAGACGCGTGTCGTAGAAGAGCACGCGGCCGAGAGTGGCGCCGGCGTCGGTGACCGGATTGTCCGGCGGCGTATTGTCGAATCGCCTCGCCGCCGTGGTCATGAAATGAGGTGGGAGGGTGACGTCCGCGTACTGGTACGGGGTGGCGGGCAGGCGCAGTGTTCGCTCCGTGGGGCGCGCCTTGTCAGGCGCGCCTGACGCGCCGACTGCAGCACTTGGTGTCCCCTGGGCGTGAACCTTCGACACCCATTCGCTCGGCCCCCATTCGCCCGAAGAAAGGCCCAGCGCCAGGACCCAGCCCGTCAGGAAGAACGCGAAGACACCTCGGATGAGATCCACGAGTTGCCGTCTCGCCCTTTAGACACTGGGAGCGGCGAATTGGTTGTATGGGAATCGGGCTGGGGGCGAAGACCCTAGTGCGTCATCGCATAGAGCAGGATATTGATGCCGAGGGCGTAACCTTCCACTGAAAACTGGTAGAAGTACGCCGGGTCCTCGGTCTCGCGCTCGAACGCGTTCGACACATCGGTGTTGTGCGTCATGACGACGATGATGCGGCCGTGCCGGTCGCGAACCGCGCGCAGGTGCGGCTCTTTTGTTTCCTCTCCGCGTTCGGATGTGGTCTGGCCCCGGTAGGCCCGCCAGAAGCCGATACCGGTGACCTGCGGAACCCGCTTCACCTCGAGCATCGAACGGAAGATCGGATCGCTGAGCGGCACGTCTTCGATCGTGTATTCAGCGGACGGGAGCGCTTTCGCCAGCTCGCGCGACCATTGCGCCCACGCCTGCTCTCCCCAGAAGTCGTCCACCCAGAGGAATCCGCCCTTTCTCAGATAGATCCCCAGGGAGGTCGCCTCCGCCTGCGACAGGCCAATCGTGCCGACGTCGGAGGCCATGATGTATGCGCACTTGAAGAGTGCCGGGTCCGTGAGCCGCACGAGCCAGACGTGGGGAACGCCGGTTTCCAGCCAGCTGACGCGTGTCTTCGTCAGCTCCGACATCCGGATCAGGAGATTGCGCTGCGCCCATGGATAGTCGGTGCGCCAGCCCGAACCGTTGGCTTCGCGGCGGACGCTGGTGTAAAGGATGTGGCAGCCGGCGACATTCCCATCCGGCCACACACGCGGTGGCAGTTCCGCCGGATCTCCCTGTTCGCCGCGGAGGAGACCGAAGCCCGCGTCTCGAGGAAACTGGGCGTACGACGAGCCGGCCAACGCGATCAGCGCGACGGCAACGAGACGCACGCGAACCTGTTTGCCCCTCAGCACCTGACTCCTTGCGCCTTCGAGGATTATCCTCCCTTCATCAATGACGCGCGGTTCCTGTGTCGCCCGTCTCGCCTCGATGATTGCCGCGGTGCAGCGGCCGCACCCTGCGCGTGTCGCGCTCGACGGCATTGACGGAGCGGGAAAGACGCATCTTGCCGACGAGCTGGTCGGGCCGCTCTCTCCCGTGTTGGACGGCAGATGCCCGGCCAGCGCCGCTATCTAGGCAACTGTGAGCCGAAGATCAAAGCCGACGTCGTCTTCGACAACTCGGATTTCGACAAGCCCCGCGTCACGCCGCGTGCCTGACTGACAGCGAGCCTGACAAGGTTCGCTCCACGGCGGCGATGGCGCGGACGTCCAGTTTCGAACTTCTCCAGCGGCTCCTACGTCCAACATCCAGCTGGAGACTCCGCGATGAAACGGCTGTTGTGTGTGCTCGGCATTGCCGCGTTCTGCTCGAATTCCGTTCTGGCCCAGGCGCCGTCCCCTCGACCCGCGTTCGACATCGCCGGTATCCAGGTCAGCACCCGTCCGCAGCCCGGAATGCGTGGCGGCGTTCTGCGCGGCACTCGATATGAGCTGCGCAACGCCCACATGGTGGACCTGATTCGCACGGCGTATGACGTCCAGCCGGAGAAGATCAGCGGCGGACCGAGCTGGATCGAGTGGAACCGCTTCGACATCGCGGCGCTGGCGCCTGAAAACACCCCGCCAGAGCGGCTGCGCGAGATGTTGAAAACGCTTCTCGCCGAGCGCTTCAAGCTGGTCGTGCGCGAAGGGATGACAGCCACGACGGCGATGGCGCTTCGAGTCAAGGCGCCGCACAAACTGCAGGAGGCGTCCGGTATGGGTCCAGGCTGTCAGGGCCAGAGTGCGCCGGAGCCGAACGGTGTGATCGCCGTGACCGCGACCTGCACCGGCATGTCGATGGCGCAGTTCACCGAACAGTTGCCGCGTGCACAGTCCGCCTATTTCCCTGACGGGCAGCAACTCGTCGACGAGACCGGTCTGCAGGGCTTCTGGACGTTCCAGCTCAAATTCACTCCGCGCCCGCTGCTCGGCCAGGCCGGTTCGGACGGCATCTCGCTTCCGGCGGCTCTCGAAAAAATCGGGCTCATTCTGGAGCCGAAGGAAATCAAGGTTCCCACGATCGTCGTCGATACCGTAACCGCGGAGTTCACTCCAAATCCGCCCGACCTCGCGAAGCGCTTGCCGGCGCCGCCCCCGCCGCGGTTCGAGGTCGCGGTCCTGAAGCCAAGTTCGCCGGACGCCGCCACGCAGCCGCCGCGTGCCCAACTGATGCAAACCGGCCAGGCGAACATCAGTAATGCGCCGTTGAATCGAATCATCGGTCTCGCGTGGAACCTGCCCACCGAACAGTTCCTCGTCGCCCCGAAGTGGCTGGAGACGACCCGAATCGACGCGACGGCCCGCGCTTTCGCGACCCCGAACCCGGCGAACCAGGCACAGCTCGACGAGGATCTGATCCGGCTGATGCTGCAATCGCTGCTCGTCGAGAGATTCCAGATCAAGTGGCACATGGAAGATCGGCCGATGCCGGCCTACACCATCGTGGCGGACGAGCCGAAGATGACGAAGGCCGACCCAACGCGGCGCACGCGCTGCTTCGAGGGCGCGCCTCCCGGATCTCCGGCCGCGTTGAAGCCGCCGCCGTTTCCGCGGCTGCTGACGTGCCAGAACATTTCGATGGAGCAGTTCGGCCGGATGCTTCCCAGCGTTGCCGGCGGGTACACGCGGGTGGCGGCGATCGACAAGAGCGGTCTGACGGGCGGTTACGACTTCACCTTGAACTTCAGTCCGTTCGAGCAGGTGCAAGGTGCCCGTCCCGAGCTGGGCGCCACGAATGCGGGTGTCGCTCTCGATCCCACCGGAGCGCTTTCGCTGCTGGACGCCGTGCGGCGGCAGCTGGGCATCCGGCTGGAAGAGACGAAGCGGCCGGTTCCGGTGCTGGTGATCGACTCGATCAACGAAACGCCTACGGAGAACTGAACATCGGTGACAGCAGGAGACTTCATATGAAACGGCTGCTGATGATCCTCGGTGTCGCGGCCTTTTGCTCTGTTTCCATCCTCGGGCAGGCGCCGGCGCCACGACCTGCCTTTGACGTTGCCAGCATCCAGGTCAGCACGCGCCAGCAGCCCGGCATGCGCGGCGGACTGCTGCGCGGCAACAGGTATGAGATCCGCAACGCGAACATGGTCGATCTGATTCGCACCGCGTATAACGTGACGCAGCCGGAGCGGATTAGCGGCGGACCGAGCTGGCTCGAGTGGAATCGCTTCGACATCGCGGCGCTGGCGCCTGAAAACACGCCGCCGGAACGCGTGCGCGAGATGTTGAAGACGCTGCTGGCCGAGCGCTTCAAGCTGGTCGTGCGCGAGGACATGGCGGCGACGACCGCCCTCGCGCTGAGGGTCAAGGGCGCTCACAAGATGCGTGAGGTTTCGGCGGCGGGTGGTTGCCAGGCCCAGCAGGCGCCGGAACCGAATGGCGTCCTCGCGACCAGCGTGAACTGCAGTGGCTTGTCGATGACGCAGCTGGCAGATCAGTTGCGCACCGCGAACAACCCGTATCTGGCGCCAGGGCAGATGGTCGTCGATGAGACGGGGCTGACGGCGTTGTATGAGTTCCAATACAAGTACACGCCACGGCCTCTGCTCGCGCAGGCCGGGTCCGACGGTGTCACGCTGCAGGCGGCGTTCGAGAAGCTGGGCCTCGTGCTGGAGCCGAAGGAAATCAAGGTTCCTTCGATCGTGGTCGATAGCGCGACCCTGGAGTTCACGCCGAACGCGCCTGACATCACGAAGCGGTTGCCGCCGGCGCCCGCGCCGCAATTCGAAGTCGCCGTGCTGAAACTGAGCCCCCCGGATGCGCAGAATCAGCCGGCCCGCGCGCAACTGCGCCCGACGGGCCAGGTCGACGTCAGCTTCGGTCCGTTGCATCGCATCATCGGTCTGGCGTGGAATCTCCAGGACCCTCCGGGAGCGTATCTCGTCGCGCCGAAGTGGGTGGAAACGACCCTGTACGATGTCACGGGGCGCGCGTTCGCGACGCCGAACCCGGCCAACCAGGCGCAGCTCGACGAGGATCTGATCAGGTTGATGCTGCGCTCGCTGCTCGTCGAGAAGCTCCAGATCAAGTGGCATATGGAAGACCGGCCGCTGCCGGCGTACGAGTTCGTCGCCGACAGCCCGAAGATGGAGAAGGCTGACCCGACGAGACGGACGCGCTGCTTCGAGGGCGCGCCTCCGGGATCGCCGGCCGCGGCCAAGCCCCCGCAGTTTCCGCGGCTGGTGACGTGCCAGAACATTTCGATGGAACAATTCGCCCAGATGCTGCCTTCCATCGCCGGCGGCTACACGCGAGTGCCGGCGCTCGACAAGACCGGCCTGCAGGGCGGCTACGACTTCACGCTCAACTTCAGCCCTATCCAGCAGGTGCAGGGAGCACGCCCTGAGCTCGGCGCTGCCAACGCGGGCGTGGCGCTCGATCCGACCGGCGCGCTGTCGCTCATGGAGGCCATGAGGCGGCAGCTTGGCATCAGGATGGAAGAGACGAAACGGCCGGTGCCCGTGCTGGTGATCGACTCGATCAACGAGAAGCCGACGGATAACTGAATGGAGGTCGGCGTTAGCCGGATACTGGTCGTAGTGTCCGGCTTCAGCCGGGCGAAACATCACACCAGCGCGTCTGCTTCAGACACCGGGAGAAATCCGCCCGACTGATGTGCCCACAGGGCAGCGTAGATGCCACCCTGGGCCAGCAGCGCGTCGTGCGATCCCTCCTCCGCGATGCGCCCGCGTTCGAGAATCACCAGCCGGTCCATCCGGCGGACTGTCGACAGCCGGTGCGCGATGACGATGGCGGTCCGCCGCGACATCAGCGTCCACAGCGCATCCTGAATGAGCAGCTCGCTCTCGGAGTCGAGCGAGCTGGTGGCTTCGTCGAGGACGAGGATCGGCGCGTCCTTCAGAATCGCCCGGGCGATCGCGACGCGCTGCCGCTGGCCGCCGGAGAGCTTCACGCCGCGTTCACCGACCAGCGTCGCATATCCGTTGGGCAGCGCCTCGATGAAATCCGCCGCGTGGGCGAGCCGTGCCGCCTCGCGGACGGCTGCGTCACTGGCTCCCGGACGGCCGACGCGGATGTTGTCCGCAATGCTGCGGTGGAACATCGCCGGATCCTGCGGCACATAGGCAATCGTCCGCCGCAGTTCGGCCTGCGGCACACGCTCGATCGGCTGCCCGCCGACGAGAATCTCGCCCTGCTCGACGTCGGCGAACCTGAGCAGGAGCCGTGTCAGCGTCGTCTTGCCGCCGCCCGAGCGCCCGACAAGGCCGAGCCGCGTGCCCGGCTCGATCGTCAGTGAGAACTGCTCGAAGAGCGGCGGCTGGGACGCGGAGTAGCGGAAGCCGATGCTGCTGAACTCGACGCCGGAGTGCGACGGGGCGAATGCGAGCGGGGCGTCCACGTCCGTGACTTCCGGCGGATCGAGCAGTAGTTCCGCAAACTGCGCGGCATCCGTCAGCGCGCCTTCGAGATTCCGGTAGATGCGGTTGAACTCCCACATGACGCGTGTCGCCGTCGTGAAATAGCTGAACGTCACGAACACGGCCTCCATGTCGGCGCCCGTACGTGCGGCACCGAACGCGACGGTGAGGCCGGCAAGGTTCGTCAGCACGAACATCGGCGACGTCACCAGATCCACCCGCGTGTTCTGGTAGTCCCATGAGTGCTGCGTCTTTCGTCCGTAGTCCAGCACATTCGCCGCGTGCAGCCGGGCTTCGTCCGCTTCGCGCGCGAAGGCCCGTACAGTTTCGGCGTTGGCAATCGAGTCCGCCAGGTGACCGGCGACAGCGTTCGACGCGGCTTCGCGGACGTCGACGAGATCCCGCCGGCGGCGGATGAGTGGAACGATCATCACGCAGGTCACTGTCAGCATCGCCGTGAGCACCAGGATCAGCCACGGCGAGTAGGACCACAGCACGACCCCCGCAAACGTCAACGGCAGAAAGGCGGCCGAGATCTGAAAAGCGGCGACATCGAATACGTCTTCGAAGCGGCGCGCGAAGCCGAGCGCGCGTTTGGTCAACGATCCGGCGTAGTTGTTGTGGAAGAACGCGAGGTCTTTGGCCAGCAGTTCGTCCATCGCCTCCACGTACAACGCCTCGAGCCCGCGGAGCTCGGCACGGATGATCATCGCGACGGCAACGCGCCAGACGATCTGCCCGGCTATCCACAGCCCCGCGAAGGCGGCGAGGTACGGGATGAACTCCGAGAACGTCACCTGCTCACGCTGCGCGAACCTCGCCAGCAATCGTGCGACGACGAGCGGGGGCGCGTAGATCGTCAGCACGTCGCCGACGGCGGGCAGAAGGAGAGCGGGCACCGCGTAGACCTTCCAGCGGCGCACCTGCGCGTAATAGCGGCGCAGCACCAGCCGCAGCGCCGCGTTCAGGCGCCGAGGTTCGGCGGGGTTGTGTCTGGTGCGGGTCATACGAGCACAAAAGAAAAAGGGCCATCACCTCGGTGAAGGTGATGGCCCTTGGTTGAAACGTTGGGAAAAGTGCCGGGCTTTACATCACCTG
>JAICQE010000127.1 GCA_025938035.1 Vicinamibacteria bacterium | reverse complement strand
TTCGTCCTCGAGAATTGACGACGCGTTGCCGGCTTCCGGCACTGCTGCTACGGCGCATGCGGCGATGCCGGACGAACCGAGACATCGGCACAGCCTCGTGGTTCATTTTATCCGCACTGCGGGGCAGGCCAGCCTACGACGCGCCACACACTTCGGCGCAGTTCGAACCCCCTCCGCACTTGCAGCCCCAGTAGCAGGGGCAGAAGAATTCGCAGTTCTCAACCGCCTCTGGGTTCTGGCAGTAGTTGTTGCAATGCGTCTGAAACTCGCCAACAACCTCAGTCACTTCAACATCGCAGGCCTCCTTCACTGGCCGCAAAACGCCAGATGCGATCGCGGCGAGCAGGAGGATAGCCAGTGGTCCGGTCGTTGGCTATGCACGTCGCGCTGTAGGATCACCAGCCGCACCCGCATCCATTCGACCGCCCGGCGGCGACATAGGTGAGAACGCCGTTCGACGTTCAAGCGGAGGCATCGATGAGAATCACGGCAGCGTCAGGGTTCGTCCTTCTTGTTGCGCTCGTGGCGCCGGTTCGCGCCGTCCCGGCCCAGGCGCCGTCATTTCTCGGCGAATGGACCGCGACGGCATCGACGCCCGCCGGTGACGTGTCGGAAACGGTCACCGTCGTGAAGACCGACAGGGGCTACGCGATCACCGCGAAGCCAGCGGTGCCGGCCCCGGAAGGCTCGCCGGAAGCCGGCCCGGGGACCGATATCGTGCTGGACGGAGACAGGTTCTCGTATAAGCGGTCAATCACTGCACCGGGCTGGACGATCGTCATCACCTACGTCGGCGTCGTGTCCGGGAGCACGTTCACCGGCACGGCGGAGCTGGGAGGGTTCGAAGTGCCGTACACCGGAGTACGGGTCAGACGCTGAGGCCGAGAGAATGACAGGTGAGAACGTAACGGCATTCTTCGTCCTAATCATCGTCTTCGGGACAGGTATCGCCATCGCGGTGTCGATCGCATGGTTCGATCACCGCACCCGCACGAGAGCGCTCGAGGTGCTTCGGGTCTATGCCGAACGGGGAGAGGAGCCGCCCGCGTCCGTGCTGCAGGCGCTCACATGGGTGTCAGGATGGCCGCGGAGGGCGCCAGACCCCACGGATCACACCCGCGACCGCCTCGGCCGGCCCTATACGCGCGGCAGCTTCTTCGCACATGCGGCGGCCGATGCGGTCTTCGCCGCCGGATTCTCCGCGTTCGCCTGGTGGCGCTACTCAGACTTGGGTGAGGCGAGCACGGGTGTCATTGTGTCGATCTTCGTTGCGTTGTACTTCACCGCCAGCCTTGCCGCACGACTGGTCGGCTCGTACTATGCGCCCGATCGATGAGCGATGACGACGCCGCGCTCCTCTCAGCGGTCCGCGGCGGCTCGGAACTGGCGTTCAATACGCTCGTCGATCGACACCAGCAGGCCGTCCGGACGTTTCTCCGGCGGCTCCTCGGCAACGAGGCCGACGCCGACGACATGGCCCAGGAGACCTTTCTCGCCGCCTGGACGCACGCGCGCTCGTTTCGTGGCGAGGCGAGCGTGCGCGGCTGGCTCTGCGGCATTGCCTGGCGCAAGGCCAAGGGCGCACAACGGTCGTGGGCGCGACAGCGATCGCGCGACACCGGGCACCACGCACTGTCGCCGGACGCCGCCGGGGCGGCAACAATGGAGGACCGCCTGGCCGTCAAACGCGCGCTTCAGGCGCTGCCGCTCGAGCAGCGTGCCGCGGTGACGCTGTGTCTGGTCTGCGGCTTCTCACATTCGGAGGCAGCCCGCATCCTCGAAGCGCCGCTTGGCACGGTGAAGTCTCATGTCCAGCGAGGGCGTGATCGTTTGATTGAGGAGATGGAGAGGCGCGCGTGAACGATCTCGAGACGCGACTGAATGACGCCCTGCACGCCGGCGACCCTCCCGCGCGTGACCCGTTGTTTCGTGTCGAGACGCTCGTCCGCCTCGAGCGGGCACGGTTCAGGCGACAGGTGCGCCGTACGCTGGCCGTGGTGGGCGTGCTGGCCGTCCTTGCGGCGGTGAACGTGCGTCTCATCGACAGCTGGGTGGCCGCGAACGACCAGCGCGTGTGGACTGCCGCGCTCGCTGCGGCTGCGACGCTCTGGACGATTCCCGTTGTGATGACCAGGCCTCGCTTCAGGATGGCGGTGCGCGCCTTCGGCCGCCTGCTCTATCCGTAAGGTTCGCGTTATGCAGACCGTGCTGCGAGCCGCCTGATCAGCTCTTCGTCAGCCGGCGGAAATCCCAGCGTGGACAGATCCGCCCGCTTCACCCACCGCATCTCCTGACCGAGCAGCGGCCGAGGTGTCTGCCGCAGCACGCAGTCGTAGAAAAAGAGCGCGACTGATCGATCGGGATAGGCGTGCGTCGTATGGAAGACCAGATCGTGAACGTCGACGTCCGTGTCCAGCTCCTCGCGCATCTCGCGGCGCAGCGCGTCGGCGTGGCTCTCGGACGGATCGATCTTGCCGCCGGGGAACTCCCACAATCCGGCCAGGTGAACCCCCTCCGGACGGCGTGTGACAAGGAACGCGTCGTCCTCTTCGACGACCGCGGCGACGACAACGATGGGAACGGTGCTGATGGAGCGATCGTCAGGCTTGACCGCGCGGCGCGTCAAGCGCCACGCGCACCTGTTCCGCGAGCGCGGCCGGCGTGAACGGCTTCTGCAGCAGCGGCACGCCGGCCCAGAGATTACCGTGCACGGCACCGGCGTCATCCGTGTAACCGGACATGTAGACGATTCGCAGCTCCGGGTTGAGCTGCAGCAGCCGCGCGGCCAGATTCGGACCGCTGATGCCCGGCATCACCACGTCGGTGAGGAGCAAATGCGGCCGGATGCCTGCGCTCTGTATCCACTGAACCGCCGCCTCGGCGTCGCGCGCTTCGTAGACGGTGTACCCGCGGCGTCGCAGCGCCTTTGCTGCCAGATCGCGGACGGCGTCGTTGTCCTCCACCAGCAGCACCTTTTCGGTACCCACGTCCTTGCGCGTATGGGCGATCTCGGCGACGCGCGGCGACTCCCTGGCGGTTGTCGCCGGCAGGTAGATGCGAATCGTGGTGCCCTTGCCCTGCCCGGTCTCGAGCGAGATCCCTCCGCCGCTCTGATCGACGATGCCGTAGACGGTGGCGAGGCCGAGACCGGTCCCCTTGCCCTGCGGTTTCGTGGTGAAGAACGGCTCGAACGCACGCTCGCGCGTCGCCGCGTCCATGCCCACGCCGGTATCGCTGATCGCCAACATCACGTAGAAGCCGGGTCTGAGGGTCAGACCCTCGACGCGGAGGCGCGGCTCGCTCAGCGTCACGTTGCTGGTTTCGATCGTCAGCTCGCCGCCGTCGGGCATGGCGTCGCGGGCATTCAAGGCCAGGTTGACGAGCACCTGTTCCATGCGGCTCACGTCCGCCTTGACCCGCGCCAGATCCGGCGCCAGCCGAACGGTCGTCGTAATGTGCTCGCCGATGGCGCGCGGCAGCATCTGCAGCAGGCCTGTCACCGTCTCGTTCAAATCCACGACCGTTGGCGTCAGGAACTGCTTACGGCTGAACGCCAGGAGCTGTCTCGTCAGCGCCGCGCCGCGATCGGCGGCCTTGCGGATCTCCTCGACGTCTCGATGAATCGGGCTCGACTCGTCGACGTGCTCCGAGACGAGGTCGGTGTAGCCGATGATTGCCGTCAGCAGGTTGTTGAAATCGTGGGCGACGCCTCCCGCCAGCCGGCCGATCGCCTCCATCTTCTGCGCGTGGCGGAGCTGTTCGTCGCGTTCGTGCAGCAGACGCGTGGCCTGCCAGGCCCGCAGCGCGTACCGGATGGAGCGCGCGAGCTGCGCGCTGACCATCTGCTTCTCGACGTAGTCCGACGCGCCTGCACGGAGCGCGTCCTCGTCGAGTGCGAGGCTGCCGTGCCCGGTGAGCAGGATAAAGGGTTTGTGCGCGCCGCGAGCCCGCGCGTCGGTGATCAGATCGACGCCGGTGCCGTCCGGCAGCTGTTGATCGATCAGGTAGAGGTCGTGCTCGTCCCGGCAAATGCGCTCGAGGCCCGTGCGGACGTTTGTGGCCACGTCGAGAATCGGTTGAAACCGTGCCTCGGCCAGCGCAATCTCGATGAGCGCGCGCGCCTGCGGGTCGTCGTCCACGAGCAGGATCCGGATGACGTCGAGCGCCGGCGTACCCGTGGCGTCCGCCTGAAGCGGCGTCGCGTCCGGCGTAAGCCGGAAGGCACCAGCAGCGCCCGAGGCATTGCCCATCGCGCTCCATCTAAACATGGGGCGGCAGGCCGTGCAGCTCATCCGCACGAGGTTTTTTTCCGTGTGAAACTCAGTCGCGCGCGGTCGATGACAAAACGGAAAACGAGGTGCACAGTTTCGTCATCGGGCAGGCCTCGCATTTCGGTTTTCGTGCGACGCAGATCGTCGCGCCGAAATCCATCAGCGCCTGATTGAAATCGAAGACCCGCTTGCGCGGGACCATCACCTCGGAGATCGCCCACAGCTGCTTGCGCATCGCGTGCGCCTTGATGTCGCCGGCCCCGACGAAGATCCTGAAGAGGACGCGCGCCACGTTGGTGTCGAGAATGGCGGCGCGCTGCCCGAAGGCGAAGCTGCGGATCGCCCCCGCGGTGTACGCGCCGATGCCTTTGAACGACATCAGCGTGTCGTGATCCGACGGCAGCTCACCGCCATAGCGGGCGACCGATTCGCGCGCGATGGCGTGCAGGCGGCGCGGGCGGATGTTGTAGCCGAGCGGCCGCCATGTACGCGCCACGTCCCGGATGGGCGCGGAGGCGAGCGCTTCGAGCGAGGGGTATTTCTGCAGCCATTCGTCGTATTTCGGCAGCACGCGATCGACCTGGGTCTGCTGCAGCATCACCTCGGACACGAGGATGTGGTACGGATCGTCAGTCTGCCGCCAGGGCAGATCGCGCCCGTTGATCTGATACCAGGCCAGCAGCCGGCGGCGGAAGCGCCGGCGTTGTGGAGGATCAGGTAAAGGGGCCCGCATCATTCGCGCCTATATTAAATTGGTAGAGGCCGACCTTGAGGTCGGCCTTGCAACGTTCAACGACGTGAAGATCTACACCAAGACCGGTGACGCGGGCGAGACCGCGCTGTTCGACAACTCACGCGTGTCGAAAGCCGACCCGCGCGTGGACGCGTACGGTGAAGTCGACGAAGTCAACGCCTGCCTCGGCGCCGCGCTGGCAGCCGGTGTCGGCGACGACATCGCCGCTGTGCTCACCACGGTGCAGAAGGATCTGTTTGCCGTGGGCGCGCGTCTTGCCGATCCCTCGGCGCGGATCGCGGACCGCGTCACCAAGGCCACGGTGACCGCCGACCAGATCGAGCTGCTCGAGCGGACGATCGACCGGCTGGAAACGGAGCTGGCCCCGCTGCGGCGGTTCATCCTGCCCGGCGGATCACCCGCGGGCGCGCTGCTGCATCTGGCGCGAACGGTCTGCCGCCGCGCCGAACGTCGCGTCGTCGCACTCGGCGCCGATTCGGTCGAGCCCGGCGTGATCATCTATCTCAATCGCCTGTCGGATCTGCTGTTCGTCATGGCTCGTGCCGTGAACCATCGCGCCGGTATTCCCGAGACCGAATGGTAAGTACGCGATGACGTCCATCGTCGTCCACTACCAGGAGATCGCGCTGAAAGGGAAGAACCGGCCATGGTTCCTGGCGAGGCTGGTCCGCAATCTCCGGCAGGCCGTGTCGGATCTCGACGTGTCATCCGTCCGCGCGCTGATGGGCCGAATCGAGGTCGTCCTCGGACCGACAGCCGATCGAGAAGCTGTGGGCGAGCGCATCCGGCGGACGTTCGGCATTGCCAATTTCTCGTACGCGCGCCGGACGGCGCTGGATATCGACGGCATCGCCGCGGCCATTCTCGACGACCTTGGCGATCGCACGTGCGAGAGCTTTCGCGTCTCCGTGAGGCGGGCCGACAAACGGTTTCCGCTGACCTCCCCGCAGGCCGAGCGCGAGATCGGCGGGCGGATCAAGCAGGCGCGAGGCTGGCGGGTCGATCTCGATCGCGCGGAGCTCGTCATCCATGTCGAACTGCTGACGGACGAGGCGTTTTACTTCTTCGGTAAGGAGAAGGGCGCCGGCGGTCTGCCGACGGGAACCGCGGGACGCGTGGTCTGCCTGTTGTCCGGCGGCATCGATTCGCCCGTGGCGGCGCATCGCATGATGAAGCGCGGCTGTGCCGTGACGTTCGTGCACTTTCACAGCTACCCGATTCTGTCGCGCGCCTCGCAGGAAAAAGCGCGCGAGCTGGTCAGGCTCCTCACGACCTGGCAGCAGCGATCGCGTTTGTACCTCGTGCCGTTCGGCGATATCCAGCAGCAGGTCGTGCTGGCCGTGCCCGGCCCGATGCGCGTGATCGTCTACCGGCGGCTGATGCTGCGGATTGCCGAACGGATCGCGGCGAGGCGCCGGGCGCAGGCGCTTGTGACCGGCGACGTCGTCGGGCAGGTGGCGTCGCAGACGCTGGAGAACCTTGCTGTGGTCGGCAGCGTGGCCACGCTGCCGCTGTTCCGGCCGCTCATCGGCATGGACAAGGACGAGATCACCGCCGAAGCGCAGCGGCTGGGCACGTATCCCATCTCGATCGTCCCGGACCAGGACTGCTGCACCCTGTTCACGCCGCGCAACCCGCAGACCCGTGCGCGGCTCGACCACATCGAAGCGGCCGAACAGGCGTTGCCGATCGATGAACTGGTGGGACGCGCCGTTCAGGAAGCCGCTGTCGAGGACTTCGAATGTCCACCGGACGCAAAACGCTCGCAATCGGCGGGTGATACGATCGCACGGAGTGTCCGCCTTTAGGCGGACCCGAACCATCCCACGTAGTGTCCGTCTTCAGGCGGACCCGAACCATCCCACGTAGTGTCCGCCTTCAGGCGGACCAGAAGGAGATGACACCGTGGCAGGAAGTGGACTCGCCGACGCAGGCATTGCCCGCATCGAATCGATCCTTGGCGATGACGCCAGCCTTCTCCGGCACGAGTGCAAGACGATCGCGAAATCGGATTTGCATCTGCCAGGTCCGGATTTTGTCGACGAGGTCCTGGGGAACTCGGATCGTTCGCCGCGCGTGCTCGCCGCTTTTCAGACATTGCTCAACACCGGCCGCCTCGCCAAAACCGGATACGTTTCGATTCTGCCCGTCGATCAGGGCATCGAGCACTCCGCCGGCGCGTCGTTCGCGCCCAACCCCGCGTATTTCGACCCCGAGAACATCGTCAAGCTTGGCGTGGAGGGGGGATGCAACGCCGTGGCGTCAACGCTCGGCGTGCTTGGTTCGGTCGCGCGGCGCTACGCACACAAGATTCCGTTCATCCTGAAGTTCAACCATAACGAGTTCCTGTCGTACCCGAACAGCTACGATCAGATCCGGTTTGCCAGCGTGAAGCAGGCGTTCGACATGGGCGCCCAGGGGGTCGGGGCGACGATCTACTTCGGATCGGAAGAGTCGAAGCGTCAGCTGCAGGAAGTGGCGGCGATGTTCGAGCAGGCGCACCAGCTCGGGATGTTTACCGTGCTCTGGTGCTACACGCGCAACGCCGCGTTCAAGACGAAAGAGGCTGACTACCACCTGGCAGCGGACCTGACAGGTCAGGCGAATCACCTTGGCGTGACGATCGAAGCCGACATCATCAAGCAGAAGCTTCCGGAGGTGCACGCCGGGGGCTACACCGCCGTGAACTTCGGCAAGACGCACAAAGCCGTCTACGAAAAGCTCACGACGAACCACCCGATCGACATGACGCGGTATCAGCTGGCGAACTGCTACATGGGGCGTTCGCCGCTCATCAACTCCGGCGGCGCGTCGGCAGGGGAGACCGACCTGAAGGAAGCGGTGAAGACGGCCGTCATCAACAAGCGGGCCGGCGGCATGGGGCTCATCTCCGGCCGCAAGGCGTTCCAGCGGCCGGTGAAGGAAGGCGTCGCGCTGCTCAACGCGATTCAGGACGTCTATCTGGCGAAGGAAATCACGATCGCGTGATCTTCCCGTCCAGATACTCGCGCAGCGCCTCCTGCGTGCTCCGGAACGCCAGGTTGTCCCACGGGATCTCGTCGGGCGCGAAATAGCGCCCCTCCAGGCTTTCCTCGTCGCACGTCAGGCACCCGCCGATCGCCGTAGCGGCGTAGACGATGATCACCGGTGCGCGGCTGGGATACGAATAGATGTTGATCAGATGATCGAGCCTGATCTCCAGGCTCGCCTCCTCGCGCGCCTCGCGTAATGCCGCGGCCTCGACGGTCTCGCCGCGGTCGACGAACCCTCCCGGAAACACCCACAGTCCATAGCCGGGCTCGATCGCGCGGCGCACGAGCACGATGTGATTGCGCTCGTCGCGGATGATCGTGCCCACGGCGAGCTTTGGGTCGAGATAGAAGACGAAGCCGCACCGCGAGCAGACCAGCCGCTCGGGATCGTACGGCCGCAGCAGCCGCGGCTCGAGGCCGCCCCCGCACAGGGGGCAGAAGCTGTACGGCCGTTCGTCATGCGGATGCATCTGTCGAGAGGCCCAAGGGCCAAGGCCGAAGGCCTAAGCAGGCCCAAGGCGCAAGGGTTAGCCCAAGTCTACTCGCGGTCGCCCCTACTGCCGCCTAAAGGCGGACGCTACAATCGATGGGATGTCGATTCTCAAAGTGGCGCGGATGGGCCACCCGGTGCTGCGGACGCGTGCACGGGCGCTTGACAAGGCGGCGGTGCGTAATCCGCTGATGCAGAAGCTCATCGACGACATGATCGAGACGATGCACGAGTATCACGGCGTCGGTCTGGCGGCGCCGCAGGTGCACGAGGACATCCGCGTGTTCGTCGGGCTGCTCGACGAGGAACCCAGCCCGAAGAGCGAGACGATCGCGCTGATCAACCCGGAGATCACGCCGGATGGATCGGACAGGCAGGAAGGGTGGGAGGGGTGCCTCAGCATCCCGGACATCCGCGGGATGGTGCCGCGATTCACGTCGGTCGTCGTCAAGGCGCTGGATCGGGACGGCCGCGCGATCGAGCTGCGGCTGAAGAACTTTGCCGCGCGGGTCGCGCAGCACGAAACAGATCATCTCGACGGCATCCTGTTTTTCGATCGAATGACCTCGATGCAGTCGCTCACATATCTCGACGAGTATTCCCGTTATCACGCCAAGGACGAAGACTGAAGACGGTCGGTCCGCCGTAAGGCGGACACTACGTCGATCCCGTATAATCACCGCGCACGTGCTCGCCACCGGGGCTCCTCGCATCACACTCAGAACCGCACCGATGACGCCGTTCGACGGCGCCATCGCCGCCGCGCGTACGTGTTACTCGCCGCGCGTGATTGCGGCATCGGAAGTCACCGATGGGCAGCGTGACCTGATCGGCGGGCTGACCTTCGACGCCGGCCACCACACGGTCTATCAGCACGCGCATTTCGAGTTCGGCCTCGAGAACGTGTCGCGGCAGTTCGTCTGGGCGTTCCTGCACTCGTATCCCTTCTACAACTCCGAGCAGTCGAGCCAGCGCTACGTCAAGCTCCGCGAACCGCGCGCGTTCGTGCCGCCGCTCGAGGGAGAGGCGCTGCACGTCTACGAAACGGCGGTCGAGCGCGCCTGGGATCGCTACGCCGAGTTGTCCGCGCTTCTCAAAGACGACGCCCACGCGATCCTGAAGGAGCTGCGCTACGTCCGGCCGACGACCAATCCGGAGCGATTGAAGCAGATCGACAAGGACGCCGAGAAGCGCGCCATCGAGACCGCGCGCTACGTGATCCCGATCGGGGCGTTCACGTCGATGGTGCACACGGTGTCCGGCATCGTGCTGCATCGCCTCTACCGGATGATGAACACCGGGGACGCGCCGTATGAGGCGCGGCTGGTCGTCTCCGAGATGGTCCGGCTCGTCAAGGAGTGGGATCCGCACTTTTTCGAAAAGGTCGGCCCGGGCCCGATTGCGTCGGACGACGTGCCGGAAATGTCGCTGCCGAAACCGCGGTCTGGCGGCGACCGTTACGCGGCGGAGTTCGACGCGCGCCTGAACGGCAAGTGGTCGCGCCTGCGCGACGCGTCGCCCGATGCGGAGGACATCGTTGCGGACGCTGTTCGTTCGGTCTTCGGCCTGACCCGCGACGAGATGCCGGACGACGAAGCGCTGGACCGGGTGATGAACCCGGCGCGGAACCGCTACCGGCTGGACATCCTGAACGTCTCGCACCACTCGCCGCTGATGCGGGCGCTGCATCATGCCACCTACGTCTTCGAGAAGCGTCTGAGCCACACCGCCGACTCGCAGGATCAGCGTCATCGCATGGTCCCGGCGTCACGGCCGCTGATGACCTTCTCCGACACGCAGCAGCCCGACTACATCACGCCGCGGCTCATTGCCGCCAACGCGCGTGCACAGTCGGTCTATGACGAATCCATGCGCGAGGCCTGGGCCGCCAAGAACCGGCTGCTCGCGCTGGGCGTCCCGCTGGAGTTCGCGCTGTACGTGCTGCCGAACGCGAAGACGCTCCGCTTCGTCGAATCCGGTTCGCTGCTCTCGCTGCTGCACAAGTGGACGCTGCGCACCTGCTTCAACGCCCAGGAGGAGATCTACCTGGCGTCGATGGACGAGATCTCCGCCGTGCGCGCGCTGCATCCGCGCATCGGCCGGCACCTCGGTCCGCCGTGCGTGATTCGCAACGGCCTGATCTCGCCGCGCTGCACCGAAGGCACGCATTTCTGCGGCGTTCCCGTGTGGAAGGATTTCCCCGCCGTCGTGCGGCGGCTCTAACGAGCCGCAATTCAAAATGCAAAATGCAAAATGCAAATGTGGCTGAAATCTGCGCATCGTTTGCATTTTGAATTTTGCATTTTGCATTACCGTTGGCCAGCGTGAGTGCCTGGCTGGCCCATCTCTATACTGCCTCAGGCGCGGTCTTCGCCTTCCTCGCCACCCTCGCGATCATCGAATTCGACTACCGCGCCGCGTTCTTCTGGCTCGGCGTCCAGGTCGTCGTTGACGCAACCGACGGCATGCTGGCGCGCGCGCTCCGCGTGTCCGAGCGCCTCCCCTGGTTCAACGGCGCCAAGCTCGACGACATCATCGACTAT
Source organism: Vicinamibacteria bacterium (assembly GCA_025938035.1). The sequence continues at coordinate 2,707 of JAICQE010000127.1, read as the reverse complement.
CTGTGCTACGTCTTCGTGCCGGCGCTGTTCGTCTGGCGCGCGATTCTCGTGCCCGACACCTGGACGATGTACGTGGCCGGCGCCATGCTGCTGTCGAGCGCGTACGGCTTCAACAGGGCCGACGCGAAGTCGGCGGATCACTTCTTCACCGGCTTCCCCTCGTACTGGAACATCGTCGTCTTCTACATGCTGGTGCTTCGACTGCCGGCGGCGGTCAACGGCGCGATTCTGCTGGCGCTCGCGGTGATGGTGTTCGTGCCGATTCGCTATGTGTATCCGTCCCGCACGCCGGTGCTGCGCGGGCCGACCAACGTGCTGGGCGCGATCTGGGGCGTGTTGATCGGCGTGATGCTCTGGCAGTACCCGGGGATATCACCGCCAGTGCTGTGGGCGTCGCTGGTGTTTCCGGTGTACTACTTCGGCCTGTCGCTCGTCCTGCAAACGCGAAGGGCGCGAAGTGGATCGAAGGTCACGAAGGAAAAGGCATAAAACGTCTTCGTGTTACCAGCGGGGCACACCTAATACCTGCCTGAGATCCTCGACCGCCGTTCGCCGCTCGGGATCGACAGCCGCCCGTTTCATGTAGACCGTTGCGTTCGGAATGTCGCCGGCGCGTCCAAAGTTGATTGCCGCGTTCAGCTCGGCGGCGCTCTTCCGTACGTTGTCGTCTGCGATGGCCGCATCGAACCCCGCGAGCTGCCGCTTGCGAAACTCTTCGCTGACGTCCGTGCGAGCGGCCATGTCGGCGCGGAACTTTTCGGTTTCCTTCACGAGTGCCTCGTAGCACTGCGCCGCGCCGACGAACGCCTTGGCTCCGGGCGGCCAGCTTTCGACAGCCACTTCCACGAGCCCGAGATACCACGGCGCATCGCATTCCCGCGGGTCGAGGTCCCGGGCCTGCGTCAAGTCGCGCCGGGCGATTCCATATTCCCGCTGGTCGTATTCGATCATGCCCGCCAGCGTCAGGACCCGCGCGTTGTACCGCAGCGCCCGCGCCTGATCGATGTCCGCCCGCGCCGCCTCGATCTGTTTCAGATGGCGGCGGTTCCACGCGCGCCAGTAGTAGGCCTCCCCCCGGTTCGACGCGCGCGCATCGATGAGAACGGTCGCGTCGGCGACGGCCTCTTCGTTCTGTGAGAGGTATGTGCGGCAGACCGCCCGGCCGAGCCGCCCTTCCTCGTGCGCCGGTTTGAGCTCGAGCACGCGCGTGAAAAGCCTCTCCGCCGGCCGGCATTCGTTCGTCGCCTGATACACCGTCCCGAGGTCGAATGCGATCGTCGGGGAGTTGGGGAATCGCGCATACGCCTGCTCGAAGAAGCCGCGTACTTCCGATCCGTCGGTTCGGAAGATCGATGCCATGGCCACTCGGCCGAGGAAGAATGACGTCTCGACAAATCGCGGCACGGCGGTTCGTACGGCGCGCAGCCGATCGAAGAGAAACGGTGGAGCGCAGATTGCCCGCCGGTAAGCGAGCAGCGGGATATCGTTCGCAGGAACGGCAGGTGCCGGGTCCGGCGTGGTTCGCCCGCATTGAATCGTCAGCCGCAAGTAGCCGTTGAGCTCGGCGCTGAATGGACTTGCGTCGATAGCGACGAGCGCCTGGTCGATCTGCTGCGCGGCGTCCTTCGTTGGCGGCAATACGCGGCGCCCGGCGGCATCTTCCGGAACGCTTTTGACGATGGCCAGCAGCCTGTCCGCTTGAAGTACGTAGTGTCCGCCTTTAGGCGGACCCGGCGGACCAAGCCCCGTGAGACGCGGGACGAGCGACGCGGCATGAGCGAGGGTTGCCGTCGGGTCGATCGACAGCTCTTTCTCGCGCAGCGCCAGCAGCAGATCTACTTCGAATACCCGTGCCCGGGCCGCGGCGGAACCCCCGGCCAGCCGTTCGTAGGCCGCTCGGGCATCGAGGAGGCAGTCGTAGCAGCCCTGTCGAACCAGCTCGTCAGCCCAGGCGCCCCGGTCCGGCTCGGCGACCCTCGCAGACCGCGACCCGCAGCCGGCCGCCAGCCCCGCGAGAAGAACCAGACATATCCGCTTCGCCCAGCTCATCGCGACTATTTGACACCGGTTAGACTGTTTTCGCCTGCACTCGGACGGGGCAGCACGGAACCTTTGGCGATCAGACGTGCACTACGCTCAAATAAGCCGAGACGTCAGCGATGAGACTGCTGATCGGGATGCTCATGAGCGGACTGGTTGCGGCGCAGGCTCCGGCCGGACCGCTCGTCTTCGGCCCGCAGGCCGCGTGGTTCAGGCCGGCCGATGCCGAAGAATCGCACGCGCCGTCGCGCCCTACGGCGGACGACCCTGGTGCTCGAACGCCGCGAGGGGACGTGGACGGGTGCGGTTGAAGGTGGCGTCGGATGCGGTGACGCGGTTTCGTCCAATCCCGATATCGCGCCTCAACGGTGAGTCGCTGCCACCGCCATCGCAAGTCTTGCTGGAGATCGGGAAGAAGGGTCATGGAACGGAATCGATACGCAACGCTGGTGCTGGCGTTCGCTCTCGTCGTGATCTGCGTACACCCGCCGCATCTCGCCGCACAGTCCGACCGCGATCCATTACGGTCGGCGATGGCAAAGCGGATCGACGAGGGTAAGCAGGGAACGGGAGCGGTGGTTGGTCTCCTCACGCCGCAGGGACGATCGTTCGCGACACACGGTCGCATCAGCCTCGGAGGACCTGAGGTCACACCTGACACCATTTT
>JAICQE010000163.1 GCA_025938035.1 Vicinamibacteria bacterium | reverse complement strand
GGCACCGCCGCTGCGGCGCCGACGAAGGTATTCATCAACGTCTCGACCGGGCCGTGGCTGGATTTTCCCGCCGGCACGACCAATCTGCCGGTGCATAGCGCCGACGGTTTCACCGTGGGAGAGAAGATCAGCATCGACCTTGGCGGTGCCGCGGAGATCGCTACTGTGACGTCGGTAGGCAAGGCCGCGACTCAGACCACGCTCGCTGCCGCCAGCACATCGGGTGCGACCAACATCAAGCTGGCGGCGCTGGCCAACGTCAGCGTCGGCGACACGCTGACCATCGGGACAGGCCAGCGCATGGAACGCGCGGTGGTTGCCTCGGTTGGTACCGCGGGACCGGAAGGCACCGGGGTCACGCTGACGGCGCCGCTCAAAGTGCCCCATACGTCCGGCGTCGATGTGTGGGGCCGGGGCACCGGCATTTCGTTCACTCCTGCCACGCGCTTCGCCCATCGGAGCGGCGATGCGGTGCAGGCGCTCGGCAGCGGCGTGGCACTCGACCGACCGCTGGCGCGCGCCCATGCCTACGGAACCCCCGTGCGCTATCGCGGCGCGGCGAACGAGGGCTATCAAGGTCCGGCGCCGCACGCCTGGTTCGGCAGCACGCTCTTCATCACCGGCGGCGCCATCGCGTTGACCGACGCGTCCGGCGCGGTCGTGATGGACGCCATCGTCTATGGCTCGCAGCAGAGCAATTCCAGTGCGAACGGCTATATCACCCGGCCGGACCTGGCGACGCTGGAAGGCGTGCAGCACCAGGGCGGCTGCATGGCTATCGTGCCAGGCGCCGGCTCGGGGCCCGCCACCGCCAACATCGCTGCCGCCGCTGCTGCACCAGGTGCGCCCAATCGGAGCATCGGCCGCTTCCCCGACGGCCATGATGACGACAGTCTCTGCACCGACTTTGTTGTGCAGCCTGCCACTGCCTTGCCCGAAGGCGCCGCGGACGGGGCCACGAATATAAAAGTGGCTGGCGTGGCGGGCTTTTCGCCCGGGCAGACAGTAATAGTCGGCAGCGGTCCGGACAGCGAAATCACGAATATCGCTTCGGTCGGCACGGCGGGCAGTACGCGCCTGAGTACGGCGACACAAGTGGGAGCGACAGTCATCCCCGTCGCGGCCACCGCCGGCTTCGTGGTGGGTCAGTCGATCACGATCGACAGCGGCGCCAATCAGGAAACCGCGACCATCGCGCAGGTGCAGGGCGGTCGCGGCGGCGCCCGCATCACCGTGACGATGCCGCTGAAGGTTGCCCATGCGGCAGCCGCGCCGCTGGCCGGCAGTGGAATCACGCTTGCGAGGCCGCTCGCCCGCGCCCATCCTCGTGGTGCGGTGGTGGCGGCGGAACTGCCAACGCCCGGAGCGGCGAACCGATACTCCAATCCGCGCGCACCTCGCTAGCTAGCGCGGATTCTCTACCTCGGCGCCCAGAACGGTTCGCCGGCCTTGATCAACCGCACGGGCACTTCGGTGACGAAGCGTCCGATCCACTGCGCCATCTCCAGCATGCCGGCCTCCTCGGAGACGGCATGGCCGAGCATGATCCAGCCCTTCGGAATGCCCAGTTCCACCGCGTCGAGCACGTACTCAGGGTTGTCGAACCCACCGTCGACCTCCTGCTGCTCGCCGCTGATCACGACGTCGATCGCGGCGTCGTTCACGGAGGGCGTGGCGTAGCCGACGCCAAGCTGAATGCGGCTGACCCGTGCGTTCGGGTTGCCGACCACGCGCAGCGCCCGCGCGCCGACGCGCTTTTTGACCTCGGCCGCGAGCCGGCCCAGCGTCGTTTCCTGGATCGTGAATCGATGCGAGCCGGGTGCGGTCTCGTATTTCGCGTCGAGCCCCAGCTCGCGCGCGCTGCCGACATACAGGAAGTCCGGACGCTGGTCGTGCATGTGGTCGTGCATGCGGAAGATCACGACGTTGTTCCTCGTCAGGAAGTCGAGCTTCTGCGTGTAGAGCGGGTCGCTGCTGACGATGGCGGCATCGTCGCGATCGTTCCAGAAGGTGACTTCGTGCGGGACGATCATGTTCAGGCCTTCGGCGACCGCGCGCCGGACTACGTCGAAGCTGGCGAACGCCGTCGTGGCGATTCCTGTCACTGGTGTCGCCGGGCCGCCGGCCTTGAAGGTGTCGCGATACGTCGCGTCGCGCCACGGCACGCCGACATTCTTCCGGATCCGTTCGACGACGTCGCCAGCCGTCATGCGGGCCTCCAGTAGGGATCGCCGACGGGCATCCAGCGGCAGCGGACGTCGGGCACGACCGTCGCCAGCCACTCTGCGCAGACCTTCATCCCGGGATCCTCGGACAGCGTGCGGCCGAGGAGAATCAGGGCCCGGGGGAGACCTTCGGACACCATGTCGCGCGCATACTCGGACGACTCCCACTCGCGGATCTCGCCGGCGATGAGCGCATCCACTCGTGGCAGGACGCTGAGCGTGGTCTGAATCGCCACGCTTCCCGGCACAAAGCCGATTGTGCGGACTCGCAACTGCCGATTCCCAACGACGCGCATGCCACCGCGCGCGTTCAGCTTGCCGTTGACGTTGTCGACGAGGCTCTCGAGCGTCATCGACGGCACGATGACTCTCAGCGGATCGTCAGTCGCGCGGTTTCTCGTCCAGCCGAGCGTGTCGATCAAGCCCGTGGTGAACGGGTTCGGCGTACGCAGGCGCCAGTGGTCGCTGAACCGCCAGACGACCAGGTTGTTTTCCCTGATGAACTGGTTCTTCGCGTCGAATACCGGATCCGGCGCTGGTGGGGCTGCCGCACCGCGGCCGCGTCCGGCTGGAGGGGTCGGCCGGTCGGCCCTCGAATAGAACGTCGGCCCGCTGGTGACGATCATGTTCGCGCCGGCTTTCACGGCGCGTCTCATCACATCAATCGTGGCCAACGAGGTTGTCGCGATGCCGGTGACGACTGCCGAGGGGTCGCCGGCCTTGAACGTGTCGACCGTGTCGGCCCGCCACTCGACACCGAGAGACTTCCGGATGCGATCGACGACATCCTGTGCGGTCGGTGCCGCGGCGCGAGCGCGCGTCGGATCGAGAACCAGCGGCGCCGCGACCGCGCCCGCGGCACCGAGCCTGACGAATTCACGCCGCGACACACGCGTCATGGCGCCTCCCGTGTCTCCTTGAGTCCGAGGACGGATACCCACGACACCAGAGCAGCAATAGTGATGTAGACGCCCACCGCGTTCGACGAGCCGAACCGCTCATACAAGGCCGCGGCGATGAACGGTGCCGGTGCGCCGCCGAGAATCGTGCCGAGCGTGTTGCTCAGCGAGGCACCGCTGTAGCGGAGCGATGGCGGAAACAGCTCCGCGAACACCGCAGGCTGCGTTCCGATGTAGGCGCCCTGCAAGACGAGCATCACGCACAACGCAACCCAGATGAGAGGAATGGACCGCGTATCGAGGAGCGGAAAGAAGACGGCCGACCAGACGACGAGCGCAGCGTTACCCGCGAGCATCAGCCGCCGGCGGCCGATCTGGTCCGACCAGCGGGCGAACGACACGACCGACACCCCGAACAGCGCCGCGGCGGCGAGCAGCGGTGCCAGTGTGACCGGCAGCGAGAGGCCCAGCACCCGCGTTGCGTACGACACGTAGTAGACGAGGCCGATGTAGCCGAGCGCGCTGATCCCGGTGTAGCTGCCGGCGGCGAGCAGCACGGTCTTCCCGCTGTTCCTCAGGACGTCGAGTACGGGAGCGCCGCGCGTGTGACCGCGGCGGCGAACCTCCGCGAACGCCGGGCTCTCGCCGAGGCCGACGCGGATGAACAGCCCGACGCCGATCAGGACGACGCTGGCAAGGAACGGCACGCGCCAGCCCCAGGCGACGAATGCGGCGGGATCCACGAGCACGGACGACACGAGGAACACGGCGTTCGAGAGGACGATGCCGATTGGAAGACCGAGCGCCACGACACTGCCGTAGAAACCACGGCGTCCATCGGGTGCATGTTCGACCGACATCAGGACGGCGCCGCCCCACTCGCCGCCGAGCGCGAACCCCTGCAGCAGCCGCAGCACGATCAGCAGGATCGGCGCCCAGACGCCAATCTGCGAGTAGTCCGGCAGCAGACCGATGCCGAGCGTCGAAAATCCCATCAGCATCAGCGACCACACGAGCATCGACTTGCGGCCGACGCGATCGCCGAAGTGCCCCATCACGATCCCGCCGATCGGACGCGCGATGAACCCGACGCCGAATGTCATAAAGGACGCGAGGGTGGCGGCGACCGGTGAGATCTGCGGGAAGAACCTCGGGCCGAAAACCGTCGCCGCGGCGGTTCCGAAGATGAAGAAGTCGTACCACTCGATCGTCGTGCCGATGGCGCTCGCCACGGCCACCCGCCGTGCGTTGTGAGCGGGCGCGATGACGCCGGTTGGCTGGGTGCTGGTCAACGGACTGCTCATTTCGGCGGCCGCTCTTGTGCCACGCGCCGCTCGAAGTCGCTGGCCGCCGCCGCCAGCTGCCGCGTCCACGCCTGGGCGCCGTTCAGCAGCGGGTGAGGCCGTTCGCCTTTTCGCATGCGCTCCGCCGTCTGCGCAAACATCGTCTGTGGATGACCGACGAGGACGATGTCCGGCTCGCGTTCGCCTGTCAGCTTTCGGAATGTGCCTCGGGTGTCTTCGATGACGTTCGGATGGCGCGGATTGTCGAACAGCGGCACGCCCGGATTCGGCGTGGTGGTGGTGAAGAAGGCGACGGTATATCGGCGCCCGTCGTCTTCCACAGCGGTCATCCAGATCGTCGCGCCGCGCGTGTGGCCCGGTGCGTGGATCGCGCGCAGCGTGGTGCCGCCGAGCGTGACGGTATCGCCGTCCTTCAGCCGGCGCGACACTCGAACGGGCTCCCAGCCGATTGCCCCGAGCGCGGAGTTGTCGTGCCCGTTTTCGAGGGCCTCGGCATCGCCGGCCATCGCCATCACCTGCGCCCCGGTACGGCGCTGCATCAGGGCGTGACCCTCGACGTGATCGAAGTGCGCGTGACTGGCCAGCAGGATCCGGATGTCGGACACGGCGTAGCCGAGTCGCTCGACGCTGCTGATGATACCGTCGTGCATCTCGGTCGTGCCCGAATCGATGAGGATGTGTCCCTGCGGCGTGGCGACCAGATAGGACGCGATGTTCAGCGCCCCGACGTAGTAGATGTTGCCGACGATCCGGAAGGGCGCGACCGGCTGGCTGTAGGCGCCGCTGAACTGCGCATACCACTCGCGGGAGAAGAGGCGTGGTCCCTGTGCAACGACCATCGTCGACAGCGCAAGCAGCAGCGACAGCGCGGGCAGGAGCGTGCGACGCACGAGTGGAACATTATGCGCGCAGTTCGTTGCATAATGCGCACGCGTGTATGAATTAGACGAAATGTCGATCCCGGCCGGCCGATCGGTCGTCGCGTAGGACGCGCTTCGTGGCATCCGTTGTGGGCCTCGACCATCTGCCAGCGAGAGAGGTCCGTGAGCTGCCGGAGCCGCCGAGCAACTACTGGCGGCTCGTCGGTCCCGGCATCGTGGCGGGCGGCGTGGGTTTGTCGTCCGGCGAGTTCGTCCTGTGGCCGTACATCGCCTCGCAGGTCGGGCTGGTCCTGCTCTGGGGCGCGGTGGTCGGTGTCGTCACGCAGTTCTTCATCAACATGGAGGTGGAGCGCTACACGCTGGCGACAGGCGAGACGGTGCTCACCGGCTTCAACCGCTTCTGGCGCCATTGGGGACTGCTGTTCGCGGTCATGGGCTACTTCGCGAACCTGTGGCCCGGATGGGCGATCAGCTCCGCGACGCTCACGAGCTATCTCGTTGGCGGCAATCCGACGACGATCGGCGTTGTCACGCTGCTCATCATCGGTATCTCGCTCACATTCGCCCCGGTCGTCTACGTTGCTCTCGAGCGGCTGATCTTCGTCAAGGTTGCCGCGGTGCTGGTGCTCGTCGTGCTCGCCACGGCGTTCGCGATCCGGCCGGAGTCGTGGTCGGCGCTGCCGGAGGGATTCGCGCATATCGGGAGCCTGCCGGCAGGGCTCGGGATCGCGCTCATCTTCAGCGCGATTGCGTTCGCCGGGTCGGGCGGGGCCCAGAATCTCTGTCAGAGCAACTGGATTCGCGACAAAGGCTTCGCGATGGGGCAGTACGTGCCGCGTCTCGTCAGCCCGGTGACTGGCGCGCCGCAGGCGAAAGAGACGGCGACGAGCTACATCTTCGAGATGTCCGCGGCCAACCTGACGCGATGGAGGAGCTGGTGGCGGTTCGCCAACCTGGAGCAGGTCTTCAGCTTCGTCGTGGTGACGATCGTCACGATCGGCCTGACGTCGCTGCTGGCGCACTCGACCGTGTTCGGCCAGCCGGACCTGCCGAACAACGTCTCCTTCCTGAGGATCGAGGCCGAGCAGCTCCAGCGGACGGTGGGGCCCTGGTTTGGCGTGCTGTTCCTTGCCGTCGGCGCGTTTGCGCTGTTCGGATCGGCGATGGGCATCATCGATTACACGAGCCGCCTCGCCGCCGATATCGTGAAGACGACGTATCGTCCCCAGGTGTCCGAGAGCCGCGCCTACTTCTGGCTCGTGTGGGGGATGGTCGGCCTGGGGTGCATGATCCTGCTCGCCGGCCTGTCCCAGCCGATCACCCTGCTCGTCATCTCCGCGTCGACCGGCGGCACGATGATGTTCCTGTACTCGTTCATGCTGATCGCGCTGAACCGGCGGATGCTGCCGGGTGCGATTCGCATCGGCCGGTTCAGGACCGCGGCGTTGATCTGGTCGACGCTGATGTTCGGATCGCTGGCGGTCCTCACCGTCTATACACAGGTCCAGACACTGCTCCGCTGACCGCCTGATGAGAGCGCTGCTCCTGTCCGAGTACAAGAAGCTGTCCGTTGTCGAGATGCCGGTGCCGGCGATCGCGGAGGACGAGGTGCTGGTCCGCGTGCAGGCATGTGGGGTGTGTGGCAGCGACATCCATGGTTACGACGGCTCGACCGGCCGCCGAATCCCTCCGCTGATCATGGGACACGAGGCTGCCGGCGTGATCGAACGGGTCGGGAGCCGCGTCGACCGCTTTGCGGCCGGCGATCGCGTCACGTTCGACTCGATGGTGTCGTGCGGCGCGTGCGGCTTCTGCCGCCGCGGTCACGTCAACCTGTGCGACAACCGGATGGTGCTCGGCGTCTCGTGCGGAGACTACCGGCGCCACGGCGCCTTCGCCGAGTACGTCTCGGTGCCGGCGCGGATCCTCTACAGGTTGCCGGAGCACCTGCCGTTCGAGCACGCGGCGCTCACGGAAGCGGTATCGATCGCGGTGCATGCCGTCAATCGGCGCGTGCCGGCGGCCGACGACACGGCGGTCGTCGTCGGCGCCGGCATGATCGGCCTGTTGACGATTCAAGCGCTGAAGGTGAAGGGTGTCCGCACGATCGTGGCGGCCGACGTCGACGGGCGGAAGCTCGAATTGGCGGGGCGGATGGGCGCGGCGCGAGTCGTGGATGCGGCAGCCGTCGACGTGCCGGCGGCAGTCGCCGACCTGACGGGCGGGCGGGGCGCCGATGTCGCGTTCGAGGTGGTGGGACACGGCGATACCGTGGCCGATGCGGTCCGCAGCGTGCGGAAGGGCGGCACCGTGGTCCTCATCGGGAACCTCTCGCCGGCCGTCGAACTGCCGCTGCAGTCGGTGGTCACGCGCGAGATCTCGGTGCTCGGCTCGTGCGGATCGAGTGGCGAAATCCCCGAGTGCATCGACCTGCTCGCGCGCGGCGACATCGACGTCGATCCGATCATCAGCCTCACGGCACCGCTTGACGCCGGCCCGGAGCTCTTCGCGCGGCTGCACAGCGGCGACCGGACCCTGATGAAGGTGATCCTCCGCCCATGAGCGGCTTCGATCTCACCGGCCGGGTGGCGATCGTCACCGGCGCCAGCCGCGGCCTCGGCCAGACGTTCGCGCGTGCGCTGGCGCGCGCGGGCGCGGACCTGGTGGTCACCAGCCGGACGCTCGCGTCGCTGAAGCCGTTTCAGGCCGACGTCGAATCGCTCGGGCGACGTGCCGTGGCGCTGGAGCTGGACGTGCGGAGCGAGGAGAGCATCCGCGCGATGGCCGCCGGCGCGGCGGAGGCATACCCGCGCATCGACATTCTGGTGAACAACGCCGGCTGCAACGTGCGCAAACCCGCGGCTGACGTCACGTGGGATGACTGGAATCTGATGCTCGACACGAACTTGCGCGGCGCGTTCTTCGTGGCGCAGGCGATCGCCAGGCTGATGATTCCACACGGCCGGGGCCGCATCATCAATATCGGCTCGCTCACGTCGGTCGCCGGCTACGCCGGGCTCGGTCCGTACGGCGCGAGCCGCGGCGGCATCCGCCAGTTGACGATGAGCCTGGCGGCGGACTGGGGGCCGCACGGCATCACGGTGAACTGTCTTGCGCCCGGGTGGTTCAGGACCGATCAGAACGCGGTGATGTATGACGATCCGGATTGGGTTGAGTCGCTCGTCGAGCGCATCCCCGTCGGGCGTCCCGGACGGCCCACGGATCTCGAAGGGCCGGTCGTGTTTCTGGCCTCGGACGCCAGCGAGTACGTCACGGGTCAGACGCTGCTCGTCGACGGCGGCATGTCGACGGGCGCCTTCCGCGCGCTGCCCGGGCGCTGACGAGAGAGGGACTTACCGGGCGGGCGGCCCTCCCGGGCGCGCGTCGTCGCCCCACGGCAGCCGGCGAGCACCGATCCACGGATCGACATTGGCTCGCTTCGCCCAGCCGTCCCATTCAGCGGCAAGGGTCTTGACGAGATCGGGGCGGCTCGCGGCGAGGTTGTTGCGCTCGACGCGATCCGCCGCCATGTCGTACAGCTCCCACTCGTTCGGGTACGTCGACACGAGCTTCCAGTTGCCCGATCGCACGGCGCGATTGCCCTCGTGCTCCCAGAAGAGCGGCTGCATCCGGGTGACCGCACGGCCGGCAAGTGCCGGACGCAGGCTGAGGCCCTCCATCGGCTGGATCGCCGTGCCCTTGTACTCCTTTGGATATGCCACGCCCGTCACATCGAGCACCGTCGGCATCACGTCGATGAGATGCGCCGGCAGCGTAACGAGGGCGTTGCGGCGGCTGCCGGCGATTCCCCGCGGCCAGTGGACGATCAGCGGCGCCGCGATGCCACCTTCGTGCGTGAAATGCTTGAACCGCCGGAACGGAGTACTGCTGAGAGCCGCCCAGTTCATTCCCAGATACAGGTTCGAGTTCGGTCCACCTGGGGGAACGCCGTCGAAGCGGCCGTCCGGACCGGATTCCGCGTTCGCGCCGTTGTCCGACAGGAACAGGATGAGCGTGTTGTCGAGCGCACCGCGAGCCTGTAGCCCTTTGACGAGGGTGCCCATGCTCGTGTCGATGGCTTCAACCATCGCGGCGTAAACGGCCATCAGATGGTCGAAGCGATCCTTCGCGTCGTCGGAGAGTGTTTCCCAGGCCGGTGAGTCCGCCTCGCGCGGGCTCAATGGCCACCTGGCGTCGATGAGGCCCATCCTGATCTGCCGTCGGTATCGCTCCTCACGCAGCCGATCCCAGCCGGCCTTGTATCTGCCGCGATGTTTGGCGATCAGTTCTGCCGGCGCCATCAGCGGAAAATGCGGCGCGTTGTGGGGCAGGTAGAGAAAGAACGGCTTGTTCGCCTTCCGCGCTTCGTCGATGAACCTCAACCCGAAGTCGGTCCACAGGTACGTGGCGTACCAGTTCTCACCGAACATGGCCGAATCGCGCGGCATCGGTGCGCCATCCACATACAGCGGCTCGCGCGCGCGGCGGGTGAGCGTGTCGCCACCGCCCTGGTAGTTCTGATTGGGAAAGAACATGCCTCCCTGGCGCAGGCTGAGCACGCGATCGAAGCCGCGCTGCCAGGGCGGCGATCC
>JAICQE010000089.1 GCA_025938035.1 Vicinamibacteria bacterium | reverse complement strand
GCCGATCAGCGCGCGGCACGGTAACAAGAGACGGACGCAATCATGTTTATATCCAAGAAACATATTCCACGGCGTATGGTGCTGCGGGGTGCCGGCGCGGCGCTCGCGCTGCCCTTCCTCGAGGCGATGGTGCCTGCGCGCACGGCGCTCGCCCAGTCCAAGGCTGCACCGCCGTCGCGGTTCGTCGGCCTGTTCGTCCCGCATGGTGGAGCTCCAGGCTACTGGGTGCCGGAGAAAGTGGGAGCGCTTCCGGAGCAGCTGCCATTCATCTGGAAGGGGCTCGAACCGTTCCGCGACAAGACCGTGATCTTCAGCGGCCTGCACTCGCGGTCAGCGGAGCCCCCACCGGGAGTGACCGGAGCGGATCACTGGGTCGCCGCCGCATTCATGTGCGCCGAGAAGCCGAAGAAGACCGCCGGCGCCGACGTGCGCGCCGGCACGACGATCGATCAGCTGATCGCGCAGAAGATCGGCGGCAACAGCCTGATTCCGTCGCTGCAGATGGCGGTCGAGGATCCGGGCGCCAACTCGAGCAACTGCGGCGAAGGCTACAGCTGCGTCTATACGAACACCATCTCGTGGGCCACGCCGACGTCGCCGCTGCCGATGGAGCTGAATCCGCAGGTCGTGTTCGAGCGGATGTTCGGCGACGGCACGACGACCGAGCAGCGCGCCTCCCGCCGCAAGCGCGATCAGAGCATTCTCGATTCGCTCCGTGGCAGCGTGTCGCGGCTGCGCAGCGACCTGGGCGCGAGCGACCGCCAGCGCCTCGACGAGTACGCGGAGAACGTGCGCGAGATCGAACGGCGGCTGCAGATCGCGATCAAGGCCTCAGCCGTCGCGCCGGAGAATATCGAGGTGCCCGTCGGTGTGCCGCAGACGTTCGACGAGCACATCAAGCTGCAGTTCGATCTGCTGGCGCTGGCATTCGAGGCGGACATCACCCGCGTCGGCACGCTGCTGTTCGCCCGTGACCTGACCGGCCGCACCTACCCGGCGAGCGATGCACCCACGCGTGGCTTCCACGGCGTGTCGCACCACGGCGAGGCGCCGGCGGCGATCCTCGACCTGGCGCGGATCAACCAGTACCACGTGAAGATGGTGGCCCACCTCGCCGACCGGCTGGCGAAGAAGCAGGAAGGCGATGGCACGCTGCTGGATCACTCGCTGATCCTCTTCGGCAGCAACATGGGCAACTCGAACCAGCACGTGCACCACGACGTGCCGCACGTCCTCGTGGGCGGCGCCAACGGCAAGCTGAAGGGTGGGCGCCACCTGGCCTATCCGTCGAAGACGGTGCCCACGGGCAACCTCCTGCTCAGCATCCTCGATCGGTTCGACATTCATCAGGACAGCATCGGCGACAGCACCGGACGGCTGGAGGACCTGTGAGAAGTCTCAACGTGCAAGTGTCGGGTGCCAAGTGGGCAACTGCCGTCGCGGGCTTCGCGATCTTCGCGGTCTTCGCGGTTACGACCGGTGCCGCTGCACCGAGTCCCGTCGCCGATGCGGCGATGCGCGGCGACAAGGCGGCCGTGCGCACGTTGATCGCGAAGAAGGTCAACGTCAACACGCCGCAGAACGACGGCGCCACCCCGCTGCACTGGGCGGCGTTCCGGGGCGATCTCGAGCTGGCGGAAATCCTCCTCCGCGCCGGCGCCAATCCCAAGGCGGCGAACCGTGAGGGGTCGACGCCGCTGTGGCTCGCCTGTATCAATGGCGACGCCGCGATGATCAATGCGCTGCTCAAGGCCGGTGCCGACCCCAACGAGCCGCTGCCGCTCGGACGAAGCCCGCTGATGATTGCGTCGAAAACCGGCAACGTCGCGGCGATACGCGTGCTGCTCGAAGCCGGCGCCAATCCCAACGCGAAAGAGACGCTGCGCGGGACCACGCCGCTGATGTGGGCGGCCGACGAAGGCCAGGCGGCGGCAATCAAGGTGCTCATCGACGCCGGCGCGGACATCAAGGCGCGCTCGAATCCGGCGCCGCGCGGCCGCGGCCCGGCGCTCGGCAAAGCCAACGATCCGCGGAAACAGGTCGCGGCGCAGGGCGCGGCTCTCGCTCGCGGGGCCGCGCCGCCGCCTCTCGGCGGCGGTGGCGGCGGTGGTAACGCGGGGGGCCGTGGCGGCCGTGGCGGTCGCGGCGGTGGTCGAGGCGGCGATGACGTCAATAACGATGACGACGATGCGGCCGTTGCTGCCGGTATCGGACGGCGTGGCGGCGGCGCGGCGGACGGCGGGCAGATCACCCCGCTCGTCTACGCGGCGCGCGCGAACAACCTCGAGTCGGTCAAGGTCCTGCTCGACGCCGGCGCCGACATCAACCAGACCACCGGGTACGGCTGGAGTCCGCTTCTGACGGCGACCCAGAACCGCTACTACAAGCTGGCGGCGTATCTGCTGGAGCGCGGTGCGAACGTCAACCTCACCAACAGCGGGGGGTGGAGCCCGCTGTATCTGGCGACCGACAACCGCAACATCGAAAACGGCGACTATCCGGTGCGCAAGCCGGACATGGAACACCTCGAGTTCATCAAGCTCCTCATCGACAAGGGTGCCAACGTCAATCATCGGGTGAGGGACAGCAGCGAGACACGGACGGTCTTCACCAACCAGTGGCTCGACGAGAACGGCGCAACGGCATTCCTTCGCGCCTCGCAGTCGGGCGACCTCGAGTTGATGAAGCTCCTGCTCGAGAAGGGCGCGGATCCGAAGATCAACACGGTCCTTGGGGTCACCCCGCTGCACGTTGCGGCGGGCATCGGCTGGGTCGAAGGCATCACCACCGAGTGGTCGCCGAAAGCGACATTCGAGGCGGTCAAGATGTTGATCGAGCTCGGTCTCGACGTGAACGCGCAGGCCGATACGGGCCGCGTCGCTCTGCACGGCGCCGCGCACAAGGGCCGTGCCGACGTCATCCAGATCCTGGCCGATCACGGCGCGAAGCTGGACGTGCGCGATTACGGCAACACCGACAATCGCGGCGGGAAGCTCGCGGTCCACACCTGGCAGGCAGTTGACTACGCCGACGGCCTGGTTCGCGTTGGCGTGCAGTCCGCCATCGCCCATCCCGAGGCGGGGGCACTGCTGCGGAAGCTGATGTCCGCGCAGGGCCTGCCCGTACCGCCGATGGGGCGGACGCTCGAGTCGATCTGTATTACCGAGGCCTGCGAGTAGCAGCAGGGCTGTGAATGAGCTAGCGCTGTTCACGCTTCCGAGTGCTCGCTTCTCGGTTCGTGTTCAGGTTCGGTTCTGACTTCTTACGTTCTGGGTTCGTTCAGGGCCGGCCGCTTGGGGTCGGCCTTTTCGTTATGATCCGCTGATGAAACGGATTCTCCTCCTCACAGCGGTGCTCTGGGCGGCGCCTGTGTCCGGGCACCACTCCTTCGGTGTGTACTTCGACGCCGACAAGCCCGTGAAACTGTCCGGTATTGTCACTAAGGTGGACTGGCGGAATCCGCACACGCACCTGTACCTCGACGTGAAGGACGACAGCGGCAAGGTCGTCACCTGGACGCTGGAGGGCTACCCGCCCAACGTCCTCGCGCGGACGGGCTGGAAGAAGGACGTGACGGTCAAGGTCGGCGACGCGATCTCCATCTTCGGCTGGCGCGCGCGTGACGGGTCGCCGTCGGCGCACCTGCGCGAGGCGACGCTTGCCGATGGCAAGCGCCTGTTCTTCGGTCCGCCCGCGGGAACCGGCGAGGGCGCGGCCGTGGCGGGGAAGTAGACCGTGACGCGCGCCGTTGCTTTCGCTTTTCTCATCGCAACGACCACCCTGGCCGCCGGTCAGAGCCAGCAGATTCAACCCACGCCGCGCCTCAGCGACGGCAAGCCGGATCTGACCGGGGTCTACCAGGCGAGCAACCGGCGCGGGCCCGAGTGGGACGCCCAGGTGCCGGGCGACGTGCCCGGCCAGCCGGCGCAGAGTACCCAGCCGAGCGCGGGCGTCAACGTCGCCCAGCGCGAACCGATTCCGTTCCGGCCCGAGGCGTTGCAGCGTGCGCAGGAGATCCTGAACCGCCGATCGGTGGACGACCCGGCGGCGCACTGCCTGCCGCAGGCGTCGCCGCGCATGACGCCCGTCAGCCTGTTCCCGATCGAGTTCGTGCACACGCCGAAGAAGCTGGTCATCCTTTACGAGTACTTCTGGTCGTTCCGGACGATCCCGATCGGCGGATCGCATCCAGACGACGCCGAGCCCAGCTTCCTCGGCGATTCCGTCGCCCGCTGGGACAAGGACACGCTGGTGGTCGACGTCACGAACTTCAAGGCCGGAGGCTGGCTCGGCAACGGGTTGGTACACAGCGACGCGCTGCACCTGGTCGAGCGCTACACGCGCGTCGATCGCGACCAGCTCAATTACGAGGTGCTGATCGAGGATCCGAAGGTGCTGACCAAGCCGTTCACCCAGCGCAACACGCTGATGCTGCGCGAGGGGGCGCGTCTGCGCGAGTACTCCTGTCTGGAGAACAACCTCGATCCGAAATTGTACGAGAAGCTGCTCGTCGATCCGGCGACGTTTCTGCGGAGACCAGGCAACTAGTTGGGTACGAGAGTGGCGCGCAGCCGGCCGCCGGGGGTTGTCCTGAGGGAGTACGGCAGTACGTGTCTTCGTGTTGCGAGATGAATTGAATATACGTGGCCATTCAGCGCGCGGGCGTGTGACGCACCCGCGTCAGGCGCAGCGTGGGGAGGCCATGATGAAACTCTTGCGATCGGTTGTCAGCGTCAGTTCCCGGGTCAAGGAACTCGTTGTGATATGTCTGTTCGTCGCGCAGCCACAGCCCGCTCGGGCGGATGGTTGTGAAAGCTGGTCTGAGCCCGATCAGTCATTTTGCGACGAGGAGGGCGAGGTCGCGTGCGGACCAATGTGTGCGTTCGACGGCTGGGACGACGTGAGTGGCGTCTGCACCTGCGGCCCCCCCTCTTGACGTCCACTCCTCTTGCCGTCGGCGGTCGTGGAGGCGCGATGGCGCTGCGTTTCTGGTCGCTCACCTTGCTGGTCGTGGCTGGTGCGGCCACGCACGCCCAATCGCCGACGGCCGCGCCAGCCTTCGAGGTGGCATCGGTACGGCGCAACACGAGCGGGAGTTCCCGCAGCACCGCCCGCATTCCCGATTCCGGACAGGTGAGCATCATCAACGCCCCGCTCCGCATGCTCATCATGCAAGCGTATCAAGTCAACAACCTTTCGCTCGTCGTCGCCTCAAACCATCCGCTCCTGGAACGAGACCTTCTGGCGGCGCCAAAGTTCGACGTGCAAGCGAAGCTCCCTGACGATGCGCCGCCGGGCAGCCAGCGGCTCATGCTGCAGACACTCCTGACGGATCGGTTCAAGCTTCGAGCTCGCCGGGAAACGCGAATGACGCCGATGTACGCACTGACGCTGATGCGCAAAGGCCGGCTCGGGCCGGACCTGTCGCCGACGGAGCAGAGCTGCGCCGCGTGGCGGACGGCGATCAGAAGCAGTCCCACTCTTCCTCAGCCGCGCCACCGCAACGGAACTCCGCTCTGCTACACCGGTGATCTGCCGCGCGAACCCGGCGTCACCGTGCTGCGGGACGCTGGGCCCGCAGCCGAGATCGCCCGCCAGATTCAGGGCTTTGTCGACCGACCTCTTTTCGACGAGACCGGCCTCACCGGCAACGTCGAGTGGACGCTGGTATTCGCGAATGCACCACACGCGACTCATGCCTCGATTTTCACGGCCGTCGAAGAGCAACTGGGACTGAAGCTCGAGCCGCGGACCGCTCCCTACGAGGTGCTGGTGATCGATTCAGTTGATTGGCCGACGCCCGACTGACTACCAACTACCAACTACCAACTACCAACTAGTCAGGCACCGCCACCGGTTCGTCCTCGGGCTCCAGATTCGTCATCTCCGCCTGCAGCATCTGCTCGCCGGCGGCACCGGAAACGCCGCGCGAGAAGCTGATCGCCGGCAGGAAGAGCGTGGCGATCAGGCCCGCCGCGGAGACGACGGCGCCGGCGAGGAACACGCGGTGAAGCGCTGCGGCAAACTGCGCGCGCACTGGCACGGACAGGGCCGCGCCGCTGAGCGCCAGTGCATCTGCGCCACCGGGAAGATTGATGCCGCTGACCCCGCGGGCGAGGATGGCGCCCATCGCGGCCACGCCGATCGCCGCGCCGACGCTGCGCGAGAACTGGTTGAGCGCCGTGGCGATTCCGAGGCGCGAGCGATCGACTCCGTGCTGGACCGCCAGCAGCAGCGATAGCATCTGCGTTCCCATTCCGGCGCCGATCACGGTGCAGCTGGTGATCAGGATCCAGCCAGCCGAGTCGCTGGCCACCAGCGTCAACCCGAAGAAGCCGATCGTCATCAGCACGCTGCCGGCAATCGAAACCGTCCGGTAGCCGAGCAGCACCGTCGCCCGCGCGCCGACGATCGACATGACGACCCAGCCGAGAAACAGCGGCGTGATCGCCTGGCCGGCCTCCGTCGCCGTCCCGCCGCGGACGGCCTGGACGAACAGCGGAATGAACGCGATGGCGCCGAACAGCGCCACGCCGACGAGAAAGACGACGGCGAGCGATCGGGCGATCACCGGGATGTGAAACAGATCCAGCGGAAGGATCGGCTCCGGCGCCTGCCGCTCGACGGCCAGAAAGGCGCCAAGGAAGACGACCGTTGCCGCGACCCACACCCACACGCCGCCCGGCGTCTCGTTGCCGAGCGCGAGGAGCAGCGTACTGATGCCGGTGAACAACAGCGCGGCGCCCATCCAGTCGACCTGCACGGACGCGACGCGGCGCGACGGCGGATAGGCGGACGCGATGACGGAGGCGCAGAGCAGTCCGAACGGAAGGTTCAGAAAGAAGACCCAGCGCCAGTTCAGATAGTCGGTGACGTATCCGCCGACCAGCGGGCCGGCAATCGAGGCCACGCCCCAGACACCGCTGAAGAGCGCCTGTGTGCGCGGCCGCTCCGCGAGCGTATACAACTCGCCGACGATCGTCATGCTGAGCGGGATGATGCAGCCGGCGCCGAGGCCCTGAATCGCCCGCGACAGGATCAGCTCGACCATCGTCCTCGACGCGCCCGAAAGCAGGGAACCGACGAGGAAGATCGCAACGCCGATCAGATAGATCCTGCGGCGGCCGTACAAGTCCGACAGGCGCCCCCAGATCGGAACGCAGGCGGTCGACGTCAGTAGGTAGGCGGAGAAGACCCAGCTGTAATGTTCCAGGCCGCCGAGCGTGGACACCACCGTCGGCATGGCCGTGCTGACGACCGTCGCCTCGAGCGCGCCGAGCGACATGCCCAGCAGCAGCCCGGAAGTGATCCATCGTCGTCGCTTCAGGCTGATTGCCAGGTTCCCCGACGCGTCACGCATCCGATCAGGGTACCACGGTGAAACTTGCGTTCTGTAGTCGTAACGCGGTTGGACCGCTACAATTCTGCGACCGGCTTACAGCGCGGCGATGTTGTGGATCCGAATCCCGACTACGGTGGCCGGACCGCGCTGCGATGGCGAGTACGGGCCGCGGGACGCGAGGTCCGTGACCTCGCTCGTCTCCCTCGGCCTTCTCGCGCGGTCGCGGCATCAACGTCGGCCTGACCTCCGTAGGGATTCGGATCCCCAACATCGCCGCGCTTTCCGTCGGACGTCAAACAGTTCAAGGGAACTGGATGAATGCTCGCCAGGTCACGGACCTGGCGAGGTCGCCGCAATTCCAGCCCGGAGAGCGTTTTCCCGCGCCGTCGAGCGGTTCGCGAAGCAGCATGTTTCCGGCCTGGAATCGCCGAAGTGACAAAGTAGTGCGAGGCGGCAGAAGTTGCCGTCAAGCGTGGGGCGCCTGACGGCGTCTGAGGATTTACTGCTTGGTGAGCGCGACGTTCAGCGTGCGGACCTGTCCGTTGCCGATTGGAATGTCGGTCAGGTAACTGCGGTAGCCTTCCTTGCGAATCTCGACGCTATGCGTTCCCGCTCCGAGCTGGATGACGAGCCGCTCGCCGTCGAGGGATCCCTGCCACACTTCTCCGTCGATCAGGACCTGCGCGTCGGCCGGCTGAACACGGAGCGACAGCGATCCAAAGCCCTCCGCGGCTGCCGGACCGCCCTGCCGCCCGCGTCCACCGCCGGCGCCGCGTCCGGGACCCGCACCTCGCGCGTCGGGTGGGCCGACCGGGCCACGGTCATCGTACCGTGGTCCTCCGGCGCGGCCTTGCAACGGAGCGGTCTGCGGCCGTGGCGGTGCGGCTTCACCCGGCCCGAGTGGCTCCATCGTGTGCCTGATGTTGAACGACTTGCCCGGCTGCAGATACAACCGCTGTGAGAACGGCCGGTGCCCCTCGAGGTAAATCACGATCTCGTGCTCGCCCGGCTCGATGTTCAGCCGCTGGAAGACGCCGTCGAAGTCGTCGGCCGTTCCGGCGAAGTACCCGTCGACGAAGACCTCGGACTGCCGGGGCGACACCTGCACGCGCACCGAGCCGCTCGCGTCGTACCGGCGCGGTCCGTAGATCGGGTACTGGTAGTAGTACGGATACGCGCCGTAGCCGTAGTATCCAGGTCCCCACGGGTCGTACCACAGCGACGCGCGATAGAGCGTCGGATAGTAGTAGCCGCCGATGAACACCGTCGGGCGCGACACGACAACGGGGCGAACGCCAACCACCGTGCGTGGACGTGCGACGCGAACCTGCGCATCGGCTGGAACCGGAAGAATCGTGATCGACGCGATCACAGAGGCGGCGGCGACGAAGAGGGGAGCTCGCACTGAAGGACCTCCAACAGAATCCTAACGCAACGGAAGCAACGGACGTGCCTCGTAAGAGTGGCAAGTTGCAAGTTTCAACGAGGCAAGTAAGTGGTTAAGTTTCAAGCGGTTACTTGGACACCGCGGCCACTGGTCCACTTACTTGCCAGTTGGCACTTGTCACTTGTCCACTTTCGGCCCGTCCGTCTCCGAGGACGGTAGGCGGACCTCGAAAACAGCGCCGTTGTCGTTGCGCACGCTGATCGTCCCCCCGTGCAGCTCCACGATCGCCTTGACGATGGAGAGTCCCAGGCCGCTGCCGCCGGCGGCCTTTCGCGACAGGTCGGCTTTGTAGAACCGGTCGAAGATCAGCGGAAGATGTTCTGACGGAATGCCGGGGCCGCTGTCGTGGACGGTGAGGACCACCGCTTCGCCGTGACGTTTCGCGGTCAGGCGGATGTGGCCGGCATCCGGTGTGTGGCGAAGAGCGTTCGCCGCCAGATTCTGCAGCGCCTGCTCCAGCCGATCTGCGTCTCCGACGATCGATCGCGCAGCCGCATCGACGTGGGTGGTCAACGCGATCCGCCGGGTCGTCGTCTCGCGCTCGTGCCGCGCGGCGACGCGATTGAAGAGCTGCTCGACGTCCGCGCGTTCGCGCCGCAGCGTCATGCCCCCTTCGAGTCGGGCCAGGTCGAGCAGGTCGCCGATGATCTGCTCGAGTCTGTGCGTCTCGTCGGTGACGATGCTCATGTAGCGCTGCCGGGTCTGCGGATCGAGCTGGACCTCGGGCATCGTGAGCGTTTCGATGTAGCCGCGCATCGCGGTCAATGGCGTCATCAGCTCGTGCGAGACATCCGCCATCAGCTGCCGGCGGGTCCGATCCGACGCCTCCAGCGCTCGCGCCCGCGCCGCGAGTTCATCGGCCATCTGATTGAACGACCGCGCCAGCGCCGCCACCTCGTCGCCACCCTGTTCGGGGGCACGCGCCGAGAGATCGCCGGCCCCGAGACGTTCCGTCGCGCTCTGCACGTCCTTCAGCCGCCGTCGCACCGGCGCGATGACAACCAGGGCAATGAGTGCCGTGCCGACGGCGAGCACCGCGGCGGCGATCACGGCCATCGTCGGCCCCAGCTGCCGGACGATTCGCCAGAACGGGCGATTCCCGGCCCAGATGATCACGCGTCCGACTTGCGCATCATTGACGAATACCGGCGCCATTTCGCCGATCGGCCCCGGCCCGGGTCCGCCGGGGCGTATTCGCCGCGGCGGAAGGTCGCCTCCGAACCGCTCGCCTTCCAGACGGCCGCCCGGTCTGAGGCCGCGCCTCCGCCCGGCGCGTTCGGCAATCAGCGCCATTTCCGCGCGCAGCTCCGCGAGGATTTCGTCCGGGACGTCATCGTGATTCGAGGCGACGCGGCCATCTCGAAGGGCGACGAAAAACGTGTGCGCCACACCCTTGTACTGGTCGGCGAGATAGGTATCGAGACTCATCGTCGGGTCGCGGGCGAGCGCCGCGCCGACGTCGCGTGCCACCAGGCCGGCGAGCTGGCGCGGCGAACGCGCCGGCATTGCGCCGGCCAGGCGCTGAGAGATCCACAGGAAGAGCGCGCCTTCCGCAACGAGCATCAACGCGACGAACGCAAAAAGACCGAGCGTGATCCGCCAATAGAGGCTCCGACGCCACGGCACGCCGTGCATCGAACGGCGGTCACGCGACATCGGCAGCCTTGTACCCGGCGCCCCACACCGTGAGAATGACGGCGGGCTCGGCGGGATCGGACTCGATTTTCTTGCGCACGCGCTTCACCAGCGTGTCCACGCTGCGCACGGTGACGAACGTTGCCTCGTCCCAGACGCGGCTGAGCAGCGCTTCGCGACTGAACACGATGCCTGGGCTGCCCAGAAGCACGGAGAGCAGCTGAAATTCATTGGCCGTCAGATCCACATCGCGGCCGCCGACGCGTACGCGGCGGCGGGCCGGGTCGATCTCGATGTGACGATAGACGATCGGTACGGACGCCGGCGGCGCGTCGGATCGTTCTCCGGCGCCTGCGCGGCGGAGCAGGGCGCGTACGCGAGCCATCAACTCGCGCACGCCAAACGGTTTGGTCAGGTAGTCATCGGCGCCGGAATCGAGTCCCAGCACCTTGTCCGTCTCTTCCCGCCTTGCCGTGAGCATCAGAATCGGCGTCGAGCGGTTCGGCGAATCCTTGCGGATCGCGCGGCAGACGGTCAGCCCGTCCAGGCCAGGCAGCATCAGATCGAGGATGACCAGATCGAAGCGCCGCTGTCGTGCGAGGTCGAGCGCAGCCCGGCCGTCCTCCGCTTCAACCGGCACGGCACGTTCCAGCCGGAGGTGCAGCGACACCAGTTCCCTGATGTGCGCTTCGTCTTCGACAACGAGCACGTGAGGGCGGGGCGGGGTCATCTGTCGAGTTAGACGAATGTAACTTTGGACGCGTGCTCACGGCCCGCTGTCACAGTTTCTTCATATCTTGCACTTCTACCCCTTGAACCCTCTGAATCCCTTGAACCCTCTGAACCCTCTGAACCCTCTGAACCCTCTGAACCCTCTGAACCTTCTGAACCTCAGCTGTAGAACATATGGCCCCGCTCTTGAGTACCACCTGAGGTGCACGATAGCGCCACCTGAACCATACTCGAACGCAGATGACAACCCGCCGTCACCTTCGAATCGCCGCGATGGGCGACATCCACGTGTCGAAAACCTCGCAGGGCACGTTCCACGCCGTGTTTGCGCAGATCAGCCACACCGCTGACGTGCTGCTGATTTGCGGCGACTTCACCGATTACGGGCTTCCAGAGGAGGCACGCATTCTGGCGCGCGAGATCACGACGTCGATGAACATCCCGGTCATCGCCGTGCTTGGCAACCACGACTACGAAGCGGGCAAGCAGGACGAGATCAGTCAGATCCTGACCGACGCCGGCGTCAAGGTTCTCGACGGTGAAGCCACGGAAGTCCAGGGGGTCGGTTTCGCAGGCGTGAAGGGATTTGCCGGGGGGTTCGGCCGCGGAGCGCTGGGTCCCTGGGGGGAACAGACGACCAAACACTTCGTTCAGGAAGCCATAGACGAGGCGTTGAAGCTGGAAGCCGCGCTGGCGCGTCTGCGCACGACTCGTCGCGTGGCGCTGATGCACTATTCGCCGGTGCGGGCGACCGTCGAAGGAGAACCGCCGGAGATATTTCCGTACCTCGGGTCGAGCCGGCTGGAGGAGCCGATTAACCGTTACCGCGTGAGCGCGGTCTTTCACGGTCACGCTCACCGCGGGACGGCAGAAGGCCGGACGTCGACCGGCGTTCCCGTCTACAACGTCGCCATGCCGCTGATGGCGCGGCTTAATCCTGAGCGGCCGCCCTACCTGGTCCTCGAATTGCCCCTTGAAGACGACGCGCCGGAGACCGCCGCACCGCCGCCGCTCGGCGAACCGGTGGTGAAGACGGCGTGAAATGTGCAGCATCGACCATTTGAGGTAGACCGACGTGATCGACACCGAGGCCCCCCTGCTCACCACCCCCGAGAAAGCGGAGTTGTACCGGAACGCCCTCGACATGCTGAACCGCAGCGGCGTCCCGTACATGGTGGGAGGCACCTACGCGTTCCAGTACTATGCGGGGATTGCCCGCACGACGAAGGACTTCGACATCTTCGTGCGGGAGCGCGACGTGCAGCGCGTCCTCGACGTCCTTGAACGCGCCGGTTTCAAGACCGAGATCACGTTCACCCACTGGCTCGCCAAGGCGCACCACGCCGACAAGTTCATCGACGTCATCTTCAGCTCCGGCAACGCCGTCGCGGAGGTGGACGACGAGTGGTTCGCGCACGCGGTGGACGAGGAAGTGCTGGGCGCTCCCGTCAAGCTGTGTCCGGCGGAGGAAATGATCTGGTCGAAGGCGCTGATCATGGAGCGCGAGCGCTACGACGGCGCCGACGTCGCCCATCTGTTCCGGCACTGCAGCGGTCTGCTGAACTGGGAGCGGCTCGTTCGCCGGTTCGGCCCGAATTGGCGCGTGCTGCTCAGTCACCTGATCCTGTTCGGGTTCATCTATCCCGGGGAGCGTTCGCTGATCCCATCCTCCGTGATCAAGGACCTGCTGAATCGCCTCGCTGCGGAACTCGACGTGCCGACGCGCGACAGCAAAGTCTGTCAGGGCACGCTGCTGTCGCGGCAGCAGTATCTGGTTGACGTCGATGAATGGGGCTACGAGGACGCGCGCGTGCAGCCGCGCGGCGCGATGACGGAGAAGCAGGTCGAGGAGTGGACCGCCGCGATAGACAAGTAGGCGTCAGGGCCCGGTGCTGGCTCAGAGTGAGGCACCGGGTATCAGTTCAGCGCTCCGGAGTGATCCCGGTGACGACCAGCCCGCCGGTGGCGGTGCCGAGCACATCGGTCTTCGAGCGGACCTGCGCGCGCAGCGTGTATTCGCCTGCGGGCAGGCTCTTGAACTCCACCGAGTGCAGCCGTTTCTCCTTTTCGCCGTCGAGCTCGACCGCCGATGATCGGAAATAGTCCTCGCTGTCGACTTCGACTACGAGTATGCGGTTCTTCTCCCCTGGTTCGACGGCAACGGTAATCGGCACCGTGGCCGGCGCGGAGAAGTAATAGCCGTGCACTTTGATTTCAACGATTTCTTTTGCCGGCGACTGTGGAACCGAGAGCGCTCCCAGAACGACGAGGCCAATGGTAACGATCGCAGTGCGCATCAGGTCTTACTCCCGCGTGTGCGCACTGCAATCGGCGGGCCGCCTTATTGTTGACGTTCCAGAATCCAGCAGACGGGGCCGATGATCTTCTCCAGGATCGGCCGGGCGACCCACTGCTCGAGCGTGACCTCGTCGCTCGCCGCGAGGTCGGCGGCGAAGTCGTGCTGGAGCCGCGCGGTCACGCCCTGCTCGCGAAAGGCGACGTTGACCTCGTCGTTGTGCTCGAACGATCGGTTGTCGATGTTGGTGGTTCCCAGCATCGCCCAGACGCCGTCGACCATGACGGCCTTCACGTGTATCATCGACGGCCGGTATTCGAAGATGCGTACGCCGCCTTCGAGCAGCTCGCGGTACATCCGCCGGCTCGCCAGCCGCACCCAGCGCTGGTCGGTGACACGCCCGGGCACGATCGCACGCACGTGCACGCCGCGCTGCGCCGCGCGTACGAGCGCGCGTCGGAACGCCCGGTCGGGAAGGAAATAGGGTGTGCTGATGTCGATCGAGGCGACCGCGCCTTCGATCAGCATCTGAAAGACGACTCTGGAGGCCGTCGCGCGATCGGAAGGCGAACTCTTGACCAGCATCGCTTCCGCGGTGCCGGCGGGTGCGAGAGCGGGCCAGTGACGAGGCCCGGTGAGGATCTCGCCGCACGCCTCGAGCCAGTTCTCGGCAAACGTTCCCTGGATCGCCGCCGCCACCGGTCCCTCGATGCGCGCCATCGTGTCGCGCCAGGTCGGCCCGTGCACGGGCTTGTACCACCAGTCCGCGACTCCGGCTCCGCCGGTGAAGGCGATGCGGCCATCCACGACCAGCAGCTCGCGGTGGGTGCGGTTGTTCAACCGATGAAGCCGGTACCAGGTCATCGGCTGATAGAAGGACACGCGGCACCCGTTCGCGGCCAGCCGCCGCGCCGCGCTATTGGTGAACCGGGAGCTGCCGATCGCGTCGAGCACGACGCGCACGTCGACGCCCGCCTGGGCGCGGGCAATCATCGCCTCGACAATCATGTCCGCGGCGTCGCCGGGCTGGAAGATGTAGGCTTCCAGGTTAATCGACGCCTCGGCGGCGAGAATGGCGTCGCGCATCGCGGGATAGAACTGCGCGCCGTTGGTGTAGATCTGCACCCGGTTGCCACGGTGAATCGCTGCCTGACAGGCCGATTGCAGCACGTAGACGAACTCGTCGCTGTCGGGCCGCAGTGGCGCCGTCACGTGGTAGTCGATACGCGGGGTGAAGAGAAAAACGAAGGTGAACCAGGCGATGAATGCCAGCGCGACGAACTGCCACCAATCCATGGGCTAGGAAGTGCACCGTAATTCAAAATGCAAAATGCAAAATGCAAGCACGGTGAACCGGGTTTTAGTTTGCATCCTGCATTTTGAATTTTGCATTTCCGTCAGCCACCAATGAGCACCGCGATGGGGAAGCGGTCGAACGCATCGGCGGCACGAATAGCTCCGGTGTCCGGCTGCACGGTGACACAGCGGTCGGTGATCACATTGTGCAGTCTGCCCTGCCCGGGGCTGAACGGAACAACGATGTGCGTGTCGCCCCACACCCGCTCGCCGATCGGCGCCATATCCGCCTGCGGCGCGATCGTCGCGATCAAGCGGGGAACGGCAACGACCAGCTGCCGGCCGCCGGCCGTGCGCGCGAACGCGAACACGTGATCACGCCGGGAACCCTGCACGTCAACCGGATTGTAGTCGCCGTTGGTGAAGATGTCGCGCTCCCGGCAGCGCGCGCGCAGCAGCATCGCCGTGGCGAACAGCTTGAGCCGATCGTCGCGTGCCCGCAGCACCCGGGCGGCGACCTCGTCCCGACCGTCGCGGGCGCACTCCTCGTCCAGCGCCGTCAGCAGCCGGCAGCGCCGCCCGTAATCCACGGGTCGGCGGTTGTCGGGGTCGACGAGCGTGAAGTTCCACAGCTCTGATCCCTGATAGAAGTCCGGCACGCCGGGCGCGCAGATCTTGATGGTCATCTGCGACAGCGAGTTGTAGATGCCGTAGCGGGAGACGTCGCCGTGCAGCTGCAGGAAGTCTTTGCGGAAGGCATGGTTGTCCGGCGAGAGCACGGTCTCGATGAACCGTGCCATCGCCCGCTCGTGCGCCGGACTTGGATTCAGCCAGCTGGTGAAGACTTTCGCTTCCCGCATCGCCTTGAGCATGTAGGTGACGATGCGCTCGTGATAGGCGGCCTCGTCCGCCGGAGACATCGGCTCGAGCGGCCAGGTGCCGAGCAGCGTCTGGTACAGCAGATACTCTTCGTTCCGGCTCGGGTACGACTGGCCGTCCACGATCGAACGGCCGCGCCGGTTCAGACGCGCCCAGCGGCTCGCCGCCTGCTTCCACGCACCCGGCACCTCCGACAGCACGTTCAGGCGCGCGCGGACGTCCTCGCTTCTCTTGGTGTCGTGCGTCGACGTCGCCGACAGGCCGTGCGGCCATCGTCTGGCGCGCTCCTGCAGCCATGCGTGGAGCGCAGCCGGCGCCGTGCCGAACGTATCTGGTTCACCGCCGACCTCGTTCAGGGAGACCAGACGGTTGTAGAGGTAGAGCGCCGTGTCCTCGATCCCCTTCGCTGTCACCGGACTGGTGACCTGCTGGAACTTGCCGACGAACCCCATGTGCTCGTCGCGGCTCGATTCGCTGATGTAGGTGGCGCGCTTGAGCAGCAAATCGCTGACGAAGTCGTAGACGGCGGCCGGCCGGTTCGGATTGCGGTGTTTCGCGCCACGGACCGCGTGCTCGATGGCGCGCCGATCCTGCGCGCTGACCTCGTCCCGGTCGTTCACATACGAACGGTAGACCGGGAAGCAGGCGATGATCTCGCGCATCGCCTGCGTCAGCGCGTTGAGCGTGAAGTCGCGATAGTGGCGGTTCCGCTCGGAGAAGAGGTTCAGCCGGTGGCCGAGCACGTTCAGCTCGCCGGCCATGCTGACGCGGAGGACGAGCTGCTTGCCTCGATAGGTAATCTCGTCGTACGGGACCTTGAGCCGGACAAAGCGCTCGTAGACGTCGTTCAGCGCGCGTTCGTTGCGTTCGTCGACAAACAGCCCGTTCAGCCTGACCAGGAAGTCGTAGCCGGTTGTGCCTTCCACGGGCCAGTCGGGAAGCTCCTCGTTGCTGGCGAGAATCTTCTCGACCACGAGATAGAAGCTGCGTGAGCCGGCTGGGGAGTCCGCCCGCAGCTCGCCGGCGCGCTGGCGGAGGCGGCGCAGATAATCGCCCGGATCGAACAGACCGTCGACGTGGTCGATCCGCATGCCGTCCACGTAGCCGCGGCTGATCAACTCGAACGCGAAGGCGTGCACGCGCTCGAACACCGACGGATCCTCCATGCGGATGGCGGCAAGCTCGTTGATGTCGAAAAAGCGCCGGTAGTTGATTTCCTCGCCGGCGACCCGCCAGTGCGCGAGACGGTAGGCCTGCGCCCCGAGAAGGCCGTCGAGCGCGTCGAAGCTGCCGGGATGGCCGGCGACGCCGTTCAGACAATGGACTGCGGCGTCGACGTGTTCACGAACGCGGGCCGAGCGATCCGTCAGCGCTGCCAGCCGCCGCTTGATCACTTCCTTTTCGCGATCGCGCTCCGCCAGCTGTTCGGGCTCGGCGTCGTTACGTCCGGGCAAGTGGCGAATCGCGGTCAGGATGCTGAGGAACTCGATCCCCTCCTCCGATTCCTCACCGATGTCCTGCAGGAGACGGTCCTTGTCGATGGACAGGATGCGATCGTACGTGCCGGG
>JAICQE010000114.1 GCA_025938035.1 Vicinamibacteria bacterium | reverse complement strand
TACGAACGACCTCGACTTCTCGGCAATCCTCGCAGCTGCGCCAAGCGTGGTGCAAATCCGATCTTCGAGGACGAGCTGTGGAGTTGGGTTAAGGCGCGCCAACTGGGAGATGCGCCGCGTGGCATCGAGCGGCGATCCGAAGCGGTTTAACCAGGCACGACGCCCGAAGTATCTCTTCTCCGGTCTGACGAAATGCGCAGAATGCGGGCGGCGGGTACGTGATGTCCTGGCGCGATCGCCTCGCGTGTGGATGCGGGCGAGTAGCGCGTCGATCAGGCGTGTGAGCTACGCCTGTGACGTCTGCGGCTGTCGGCCTTCCTTCGTACGCACCACCCGTGACGATCACGGCGTCGAAGCGTCGCGGCTGGGGCGGCGCCTTCGGCGCCGGAAGTCAGTTGCGCCGGTAGGCGACTGATCACGCGGGGACCCGGGCGCCAGACTCGACCTGTGCGCGGTTGATCATGCCGGGATCCGGGGCTAGACTCCTGCGTGAGGATCGAACATGACTGACAAACCGCGGGTGGGATTGTTGCACTT
The DNA here is from genome assembly GCA_025938035.1 of Vicinamibacteria bacterium. The sequence continues at coordinate 14,226 of JAICQE010000114.1, read as the reverse complement.
GGCACTTTTTGTTGGTCTCTTCGCCTCACCGCGCGAGTTGTCGACCCAGTCGGGCCAGATGAGCGAACCCATTCGGCGCACGTTGATGGTCCGAGGCGTCGAGCGCGAATACTTCGTTTATCTGCCGCCCGAATTCGATCGAAACATCACGTACTGGCCGCTCGTCGTTGTGGGAGGCGGTTTCCTTCCGAACCGAATCGTCAGGCATCTCAGCGAATCTCGATTCGATGTGATTGTCATTGCGTCGAGTGGGCCCACCGGCGACGTCAATGCCGTGCGCTTTCCGGCGTTCGGTGAAGGTCAGTTTCTTCGAGACGTCTTGAGAGAGGTGCAGAAGGACTATCGGCTCAGAACAAAAATTCTGCTCACCGGCTACTCACGTGGAGCGCAGTTCGCGCATCGATTTGCACTGGCATTTCCAGAACAGGTCGAAGCCGTGGCGGCGTTGGCGTCTGGTACCTGGACGACGCCCGAAGGCAGGTTCCTCGTCGAGGAAATCGGGGAAGTCAAGAATGCGCGGGCCTTCCTGTCCGACGCCGCGAACGCGGCTACCGTCCCCGAGCGACTCCACGACCTGTTTACTCCCCAGGTCGCTGCGGTCGCGGACTCAAAAGCGGTTGCAGGCGCGAAGAACGTGCCTTTCCTCGTGATGTGCGGCACGCTTGACCCTCGTCAGCCAATCGCAAGGGCATTCGTGCGCAGCCTGGAAGCGCTGGGGTATCGTGTGTCGGCCGAGTGGCCGCGAACTCCACACGTGTGTAATGACCCTGCGTGCAGCGCGGAATTCAGGACGGAGTTCGACAAGTACTCTCGAATCACCATCGATTTCTTTCAGCGTATTACTCGCGGTCCGTGAGGCGCGCCGCAGCGATTTGAATCGGAGCCGCCCTAAGATCTGCTCCAAGCGATTTGTCTCAAGCTGATGGAACGGCCCTACCGCGTGAACGACCTACGAATCGCCATTCGAATCATCCGGGACCACGCCCTCCAAGATCCTGATTGGTTGCCGAGTCTGCCAGAGCGAGACCGCGCTCTCGTGGCGGGCGTCCTACTGGCGGAAGCTGGACGAAACGATGTCGTTCACTGAGCCAAAGGCATGGGAGCGCGGGAGCTTCAGCAGCCATCAGCGGTTTCACGCCTTCAGCCATCTACGGGATCTCCCGCACGCCGAGAGGAGCACCATTCGCGCCTACAACGAGCACCGCAACCGGTGCCAGGGTAAGCGCGAAGCCCGGATCGTGAACGGCAGGTGGAAGCTCTGGTCTATCGAGGACAACTGGGCCGGCCGGCTGGAGGCGTGGGATACCGAAGTCGATCGCCAACGGCGCGAGAAGTTCGTGAAAGCGCAACTCGACGCCGTTGAAAAACACCAGCGTTTGCTGGCCGCCGCGCAGAGCGTGCTGTTCGCTCCTGTCCGCGCGGTTCTGAACCGCCTGAATGATCCCGCGTTCGTCGCCGCGCTGGAAACGCAGACTGCTCCCTGGGTAATTCGGCCTTTGACAAACCCAACTCCACAGTGTTTGGCGTCTTGACATGGGGAAATCTCTGATAAGTTCTGCCAGCCGACAACTGCTATCGCACGGAGGTGTTATGCGAAGTCGAAGCTACCTTCTGGTTGTCGCCGTCGCCTTCGTGAGTGGTTGCAGTGGAAGCAGTCCGACGTCACCTTCCTCCGCCACACCGGCAGCGCCCCTTCCTGAATCAATAGAGCTCATCAGCGCGAGCGCTGATGCGGGGAGCACGCTCAGGCACTCGTCCTGCCACTTCGCTCACGACGGATACTGGGACTTGGTAAGTTGTTTCGACGACTTGCGACTCACATTCGCCGTGCGTTCCAATCGGGATGCCACTTACGCGCGTCTGGTCACCGAGTTCCGCACATCAGATGGCCGGGTCTGTGGCGAGACCTTCGGGCGAGGCGACGCCGGGCGAGGCGACGCTGAAATCTCTCAGCCCCTCGTCGCAAACGTCGTCGCGACGTTTCAGACAAGTCCCGTATACCTCAAGCTCGACTGCTGGGACCTACTGCCGTTCAAAACGGTGACGGTTCTCGCCCGCGTAACGGCTGTGAGTCCGGGAATAACGGTTGAGCTGATGAAACAGGAGTTCTCAATCGACTTCACGTTTACTCGCTAGATGACGTCGCCGTATCCGAGCGGAGCACCAGGCGAAGGTGGCGGACGCGCGCCGCGAGCTCGATGCGATCGATCGTCGGCAGATGCAGATTCTGGGTTATCTGAACGGCGGCTTTGGTGAGGTCGAATCGTGGAAGGTTGAAGTGCGTCAGAACGAGCTACGTCGCGCCGAGCTTCAGGCCCTGCTGACAGCAGCAGCGTCGGAGCCGCAGCCGCCGGCCCTCCATCCCAAAATGGCAGGCGTCTTCGAGCAGAAGATTCGCACGCTGGCGGCGGCGCTGGAGCACGAGGATCTGGAAACGCGCGAATCGGCCCGGAGTGCGCTGCGCGGCTTCATCGACCACATCGTCATCCCACCGGGCGACGAACTGCTGCGGGTGGTCGGGAATCTCGGGGAGATGTTGACAGCTGCCGGCGCGGCTGTCGGTAAAGGTGGTTGCGGGGGGGGGATTTGAACCCCCGACCTTTGGGTTATGAGCCCAACGAGCTACCGGACTGCTCCACCCCGCGGCATGAATCGTTCGAGTCGTTCGGACCGTTCGAATCGTTCGAGACGTTCGAATCGTTCGAATCGTTCGAATCGTTCGAGACGTTCGAATCGTTCGAGACGTTCGAATCGTTCAGGCCGAAACGCGAACGACTCGCACGTCTCGAACAATCCGAACGTCTCGAACGGTCCAATGTAACACGCGTGCACGGACGCGTAAAGGGCAGGGGAGCTACTTCGTGCCGGGGTGGGCGCCGGCGGGAGGCGCGTCCTTGATGATGAACAGCCTCTCGCCCGGCTTGATCATCCCGAGATCCCGCCTGGCCGTTTCCTCCAGCGCGGCGGGATCGTGTTTCAGGCGCTCGACCTCCTGGAACAGCCGCGCGTTCTCGGCCCGTGCCGCCGACACCGCCCGCTCGAGCGCCCGGGCCTCCTGGCGCTTCTTCAGCATCTGCAGAACGCCCTTGTCGCCCACCAGCGAGTCGATCACGAGCACGCACCCGACGAACACGATCAGGTACTGAACCATCCGGCGACGGCGGTTCCCCTTCGTCGAAGCGCTCAATGCTGTGTCGGCGTCCTTTTTCACGGCTTGATCGTGGGAGAATACCGCGTTTCGATCCCGAGTACAACCTGCTTGTACCGCAGTCGCGCCCGAAGTACAAGTACCAAACCTTCTCGGCGAGTACAAGAGAAAACGTGAGCTCATCCGTACCGAAGGCCGTCCTCGTCCTCACGACCATCGGTGCCGACGCCGACGGCGCGGCGCTGGCGCGCACGCTGGTCGGGGAGCAACTGGCCGCCTGCGTCAACGTCCTGCCGGTGATGACGTCGGTCTATCGCTGGAAGGGGCAGGTCGAACAGGATCGGGAACAGCAGCTCGTCATCAAGACCACGTCGGACCGCGTGGAGGCCCTCGAGGCGCGCGTCCGCGAGCTGCACGCCTACGAGCTTCCCGAATTCCTGGTGATAGCCGCGGACGGCGGCTCGGCCGCCTACCTGGCCTGGGTAAGAGAATCCGCTGGGTCCGGCTGAAGCAGGACACTACGCGCGGGGGCCGCGCCGGTAGCGGATGAATTCGACCACCATCGGCAGCACCGACACGACGACGATCCCGATCGCCACAAGAGAGAAGTTGTCACGGACGACCGGGACGTTGCCGAACGCATAGCCGGCACCGACGCAGACCGCAACCCACAACACCGCGCCGGCAATGTTGTAGAACGCGAACTTCGGATACGACATCTCGCCGATTCCCGCCACGAACGGCACGAACGTCCGGACGATCGGCATGAACCGGGCAAGAACAATCGCCTTGCCGCCATGGCGCTCGAAGAACTCGTGCGCCCGCGCGACATATGCGGGGTTGATCCAGCGGCGCCAGCGAGGATCGGTTTCGGCCCGCCGCACGAGTTGGCGGCCAACCGAGCGGCCGATCGCGTAGTTCACGGCGTCGCCGATGATCGCCGCGGCCAGCACGACGATGGACGCGACCGTGACGTCGAGCGCGCCGGTGGCGGCCAGGGCGCCGGCCGCGAAGAGCAGCGAGTCCCCGGGCAGAAACGGCGTGACCACCAGCCCGGTTTCCGCAAAGACGATGGCGAAGAGGATCGCGTAGATCCAGGGTCCGTACATCTCGACCAGATCGCGCAGATACTCATCGACGTGGAGGAGGAGATCGACGAAGTCCAAGGAAGTCCTTAGATTTTCCCAAGAGCCCGAACGAGATCGTCGCGCAGGTCGTCTACGTCCTCGATGCCGACGGAGACCCGGACGAGATCGTCGGTGACGCCGATCCGCTGCCGCTGTTCGGCCGGCACGGAGGCATGCGTCATCGTGGCGGGATGGCTGATCAGCGTTTCAACGCCGCCGAGGCTCTCCGCAAGCGCCATCAGCTCCACCGAGTTCAGGAGCGTCCGTGCCTTGTCGAGCGAGCCAAGCCGGAACGAGATGACTCCACCGAAGCCGCGCATCTGCCGCTTCGCCAGCTCGTGATGGGGGTGGTCGGGCAGGCCGGGATAATGCACCTGCACGACTTTCGGATGGCTGGCGAGAAACTGCGCCAGCTCGAAGGCGTTGGTGTTGTGCCGCTCCATCCGCAGGGGCAGCGTTTTCGTGCCGCGCAGCACGAGCCAGGCGTCCATCGGGCCGAGGATCGCCCCTGCGGCGTTCTGGACGAACCGCAGCCACTCGACGTGGTCGTCGCGGACAGCCACCACCACGCCGCCGATGCTGTCGCTGTGGCCGTTGAGAAACTTCGTCGTGCTGTGGACGACGAGGTCGGCGCCGAATTCGAGCGGGCGCTGCACGTAGGGGCTGGCAAACGTGTTGTCCACCACCACGAACACGCCGTGCGCGTGCGCGATGTCACAGGCCCCGCGCAAGTCCGTTATACGGAGGACGGGATTCGTCGGCGTCTCCAGGAAGAGCATCTTCGTCGCCGGACGCATCGCCCGTTCGATCGCCTCGAGGTCCGACGTGTCCACGTAGCTGAACTCGAGCTGGAACTTGCGCAGCACCTGCTCGAACAGCCGGTAGGTGCCGCCGTAGGTGTTGTCCGTCACCACGACGTGATCGCCGGACTGCAGCAGCGTCATGACGGCGCCTTCGGCGGCCATGCCCGACGCGAAGGCGAAGCCGGCGCGTCCGTTCTCGATCGCCGCGATATTCGCCTCGAGCGCCGCGCGCGTCGGATTCTGTGTGCGCGCGTACTCGTACCCCTTGTGTGTCCCCAGCGCGTCCTGCACGTAGGTGGACGTCTGGTAGATGGGTGTGATGATGGCGCCGGTGGACGGGTCGGGCTCCTGGCCCGCGTGGATACAGACGGTATCGAACCGTGCGTCGTCGCGTAACTTCAAGGTAGTGTCGAAGGTTACCTTAGACTAGACGCCGGAGACCAGAGGACGCGACGTGCTTCCATCAACCAGACTGCCGCCCGCATCGCGCGCCGCGCTCGTCCGTTACTGGATGACGCAGACGTTCAGCGGCCGCGCCGTCGTCGGCGGCCTGATCATCAAGTTCGTCGCGTTCCTGCTGACGCTCGTCGCCGGCGCCTCGCCGTGGATCGAGCTGATCGACACGCTGGGCGATCTCGCGGTGATCGTCGGCGCGCTGATCATCATCGTTCTGGTGTTCGCCGACATGAAGCAGCGGCTGCTGTGGCGCATCCGCCGGAAGCTCGCCGTCTCCTACATCTTCATCGGCTTCATCCCGGCGCTGCTGATCATCGTCTTCTTCCTGGTGGCCGGGCTGCTGCTGTTCTTCAACATCGCCAGCTTCATGATGCGCAACGAGCTGGCGCAGCTCGTGGAGCGGACCCGCCTCATTGCCGACTCGGCGGCCCTGGGCCTGGATCGCGCCGTCGGACCGGATCAGACGCGTGCCGTCATCGAGGTGCGGCGCAACACGCTGGCGCCGCGGTACCCTGGCGCGTCCGTCGCGCTGGTGCCGTCCGCGCGCCGGTGCGGGCAGGGCGCAGCCACCGCCACCGCGGTGCCGGCCGGCCCTCTGGCGTTGGGCCCATGGGCGCATGTTGCCGCGCCGGCGACGGTACCGGACTGGATTCCGTGCACCGGGTACTCGGGTGTCATGGCTTACAAGGACGGCGACACCACCAAGATGATGGCGCGCGCGGTGTCGTGGCCGGCCACCGTCGGTGGCGCGGTGATCGTCGATGTGCCGGTGGATCAGTCGTTCGAGCGCGAGCTGCGCGACCGCGCCGGGCTGACGCTCGGTGGCGTGTCCGAGGAATCCAGCTTTCTTGATCCCGACTCCGACCCAGACGCAGAGCCCCGGCCCCGGGCGATCGTCCTCGGCCCGGCAGAGATCGGCGTTGGGGACTCCGAGGCCGGCCTGAGGTGGGTGGCGCTGGTCGACTCCGTTGGATGGGACCGCGGCGACACGGTGAAGCTTTACGTCAGCTTCGGGATGTCGCTTGCCCAGATCTACGACCGGATGGCGCTGACCAAGGAGTCGCAGGTCGGCGAGTTCGATTTCGGCCGGTCTCTGCTCGTGGCGCTCGCCCTGGTCGGTGGTCTCTTCCTGATTATCCAGGCCGTCGCGTTTGCGATGGGACTGGCGCTGGCGCGGTCGATCACCGGATCGATCCACGAGCTCTTTGCCGGCACCGAGCGCGTCCGCCGCGGCGACTTCACCGGCCGGGTCTCGATCAAGTCACGCGATCAGCTCGGCGAGCTCTCGGAGTCGTTCAATTCGATGACCTCGAGCATCGAGGACCTGCTCCAGCAGAAGGCCGAGAAGGAGCGCCTCGAGCAGGAGCTGCGCATCGCACGCAATATCCAGATGTCGCTGCTGCCGCAGGGGCCGCTGTCGATGCCGGGCCTCACTCTCACCGCGCATTGCGAACCGGCGCGCGAGGTGGGAGGCGACTACTACGACTTCCTGCCCATCGACGATCACACGCTCGGCATTCTGGTCGCCGACGTCTCGGGCAAGGGCACGTCGGCCGCGCTGTACATGGCGGAGCTCAAGGGCATCGTCCTCTCGCTCAGCCAGCGATACCGCTCGCCGCGGGAGCTCCTCATCGAAGCAGATCGCATCATCTCGCGCCATCTCGACAGCCGCAGCTTCATCACGGTGACGTATCTGGTCGTGGACCTCGAGGCGGGAACGCTGCAGTACGCCCGCGCGGGACACTGCCCGCTGGTCTACGTGCCCGGTCCGTACGCCGAACGGCGGACGCCGCAGCTCCTGGCGCCCGACGGGCTCGTCCTCGGCCTGCAGCTGGACGGCGGACAGACGTTCGTCCGGCTGCTCGAGGAGGTGTCGATTCCGCTGGGGCGCGGCGACCTGTTCGTGCTCTACACCGACGGCCTGACCGAAGCCATGAACAGCGGCGGCGAATGCTTTGGCGAATCGCGGCTCGCGACGCTCATCGGCGAGCACGCCGACCTGCACGCCGACGAGCTGCGCGAGCGGATTCTGCGCGACATCGAGGCGTTTACAGAATCGGCCGTTCAGCAGGACGATATGACCATGGTCCTGTTGCGGATCGAGCAGGTCGGGCAGGCGCTTCTCGCGCCGGCGGCGGTGCGCGCCGACGCATGACCGGACCGGTGATCGTCTTCACGACCTCTTCCGACATCGAAGCGAGCGTCGTCATCGCCCTGCTGGACAGCCACGGTATCCAAAGCTTTCGCATCAGCGGAAGCGCAAACGCCATCCTGCCGATGGCGGTCAACCCTCTCGGCGGCCAGATCCGCGTGGCGGTTCCGGACGGCGAGGCCGACGACGCGCGCCGCGTGATTGCCTCGCATCGCGAGGACGTCGGATCCCGCGTCGTGCGCCTGCGGGACGAGTTCGACGAGCTGCAGGGGCGCATCGACTACCGCTTCAGGGATCGCGGCCTGCTCGAGCACGCGCTGACGCACAAATCCAGGGCGGCCGAGGACGCCTCCGGCGGCGTGGCCGACAACGAGTCGCTCGAGTTCCTGGGCGATGCGGTGCTCGGCCTGGTCGTCGCGGAAACGCTGTTCCGGCAGTACCCGACGTATACGGAAGGACAGAAATCGAAAATCAAGGCGGCCGTCGTCTCGACGCAGTCGCTGGCGCGCCAGGCCGAAGCGATTCAGCTCGGCCTGCATCTGATCCTCGGGCGGGGAGAAGAAAAGACCGGCGGCCGCTTCAAGCAGGCGCTTCTGGCCGACGCGTATGAGGCGCTCATCGCGGCGATCTATCTCGACGGCGGGCTCGATGCTGCGGCGGGGTTTCTGCGCCGCGAGCTGAAGGAGGCGATCGATGCCGGCAGCGAGCAGACGTTCGCGCCGGATTACAAGTCGGCCCTCCAGGAACGCGTCCAGGCGCTCGGTCACCCGCTGCCGGAGTATCGGTTGTCGGGATCAGAAGGGCCCGATCACCGCAAGACGTTCACCATCGAGGTGATTGTGAACGGGGAAGTGTGCGGCGCCGCCACCGGCCGCGCGAAGAAAGAAGCCGAGCAGGAGGCGGCCCGCCTCGCGCTGGCGAAGCTCGAGGCCGGGCCGACCTGAAGGTCGGCCCCTACCAGTATGTAGAGGCCGACGTTTAGCGTCGGCCTTTCACGCATGAACGAGGAACAGATCTACGAAACCATCGGCGAAGAAGGCTTCACCAGGCTGATCCACGCCTTCTACGCCCAGGTCCCCGGCGATCCGATTCTCGGCCCGATGTATCCGCAGGACGATCTCGCCGGGGCGGAAGAGCGGCTTCGCGATTTTCTGATCGGCCGCTTCGGCGGCCCGCAGCGCTACATCGAGCGGCGCGGGCACCCGCGGCTGCGGATGCGCCACATGCCGTTTGCCATCGACGAGGCGGCGCGGAACCGGTGGGTGATGCTGATGGATCGCGCCCTCGAGGAGGCGCGGTTTCCGGACGAGGTGACGACGCTACTCCGTGAGTTCTTTCACGGAGTTGCGACTTTTATGATCAACAAGTAAAAAGGCAAAAGTCAAAAGTCAAAAGTCAAAAGACAAAGGTCAAAAGTAAGTGGGCAAGTCACTCGAGAACTGCCTTTTGCCTTTTTACTTTTGCCTTTTGCCTTTTTACTTTTGACTTATTGACTTCTCACCTCCTCAGTCAATTTCAATGATGCCCCAGCTCTTGCGCTCGTCTGGCGTCGCGTCGCTGACGCCGGCGAAGGCGAGTGCGGGAACGGGCTCGGCTTGAGGCAGACGCGCCACGGCGTAGCGCTGCACTTCGCGCGCGATCTCGTCGGCCGACGCCCCCACCGGACGGCAGTGCAGCCGCACCCACAGCCGCAGCAGCGGATCGGTGAAGCTGTAGCGCTTCTGACGCGAGGTCACCAGGTCCACGTCTTCCAGCCAGGAGAGATAGTCCTTCGTCGATCCCGGCGTGCGATGCAGACGCTGCGAGATCTCGGTGAGCGTCATCGGCTCTTCCTGCGCGAGGATGTCGAGGATGGCCTTGAGCGCGCCGTATCCGCGCGCGCGGTGCAGCCGCAGCTCGTAGCAGAAGCAGCACCAGTGGTTGAGCGCGCCGTCGGCGGACATCAGTCCCGTCAGCGCGCCCACCGGATCGGCCGTGCCGCCCATCTGCGCCATCGCGTCGCCGACGGCACGCACGTAGGCGGCGCGGCCGTCCGTCAGCGCCTGCACCGCGCGCGACAGATAGTCGCGGTCGTCGGTGGCCATCTGTTCGTAGCCGTTGAATGCCGGCGCAAGCAGGTCGGTCACATCGCCCGGCGCCAGCGGCGGCACGTGCATGACCTCGAAACGCGCCGTGGCGTCGCGGAGCAGCCGGTGCGCGCGGGCGACATACCTCGTGGTGAGCACGAATCGATTCGCGCTTCCCGTCAGGGCGTCGAGCAGGTCGCGGAGGACGTGGCGCAGCCCGGGGAAGCTTTCGAACGTCCGCAGCTCGAGCACTTCGTCGAGCAGGAACGTGCACGGCTCGCCGCCAGGCGCCCGGACGGTGTCGAAGAACGCGAGCAGGGCATCGAAGGCGTCGCGGGCATTGACCGGCGTCCGGTCGGCGCCGTGCCAGGGAAACGGCGATGACGAGAGCACCGCCTGCAGGAAGCGCTCGGGCGTGGTCGCGCTGCGTTCGACATCGATGTACTGCGCGGCCTGACGTCCGGCGCGCTCGCCCACGCGCTGGAGCAGCCAGGTGCGGCCCGTTCCGCAGCCGCCGAGAATTACCGGGATGCGTGAGGGACTTGCGTCGAGCGCTCCGTAAATCCGCCGCTCGAACCCCGCCTGTGGAGCCGTCATGTCCCCAACCTTTCTTCCCGGCGCGCCTGACAAGGCGCGCCCCACTCTTTTCAAGCCTACGGATTCCGTGGGGCGAGCCCTTCCAGGCTCGCCTCGCGAACCCGAAGGGTTCGCCACGGACGTGAAATCCGCGTTAATGCGGACGTGGATTCCGCATCGGAATCCGCACGCCGCGCGATTCTGCCGTCGCGATCGCCGCCGGATACCCGGCGTCCGCATGCCGGGCGACGCCGATGCCCGGGTCGCACGTCAGCACACGCTCCAGCCGTTCGTCGGCCTCAGGGCTGCCGTCGGCGACGATCACCATCCCCGCGTGCAGCGAGTAGCCGATCCCCACGCCGCCGCCGTGGTGCACCGAGACCCAGGTGGCACCGGCGGACGCGTTCAGCAGCGCATTCAGGATCGGCCAGTCGGCGATCGCATCGCTGCCGTCGCGCATCCCCTCCGTCTCGCGGTTGGGCGAGGCCACCGATCCCGTGTCGAGATGGTCGCGTCCGATCACCACCGGTGCGGAGATCGTCCCCGCGCGCACCAACTCGTTGATCCGTTTTCCGAAGCGCGCGCGGTCGCCGTAGCCCAGCCAGCAGATCCGCGCCGGCAGGCCCTGAAAGGCGACGCGCTCGCGCGCCATGCGGATCCATCGACACAGTGCCGAATCATCCGCAAACATCTCGAGCGCCGCATCGTCCGTGACGTCGATGTCGGCGGCGTCTCCGGAGAGCGCGGCCCACCGGAACGGCCCTTTGCCTTCGCAGAACAGAGGCCGCACATATTCCGGCACGAAGCCGGGAATGTCAAACGCATCCGTGCATCCCGCGCGCTGCGCCTGCGCGCGGATATTGTTGCCGTAGTCGAATGTCACTGCACCGCGCGACTTCAGTGTCAGCATCGCGTCCACGTGACGCGCCATCGACGACATCGAGCGATCGATGTACGTCTGTGGATCGCGTGCGCGAAGGCGAATCGCGTCAGCAAGTGACATGCCGCCGGGCACGTACCCGTTGAGCGCGTCGTGCGCGGACGTCTGGTCCGTCAGCACATCAGGAATGACATCGCGGCGTACAAGTTCGGGCAGCACGTCGGACGCGTTGCCTTCCAGCGCGATGGATCGCGCCACACGTGCGCGGCGCCACTCGTCGACGCGCGCCAGCGCCGCGTCCAGACTGTCCGTCGCTTCGTCGAGGTACCTGGTGGCGAGCCTCCGGTCGATACGGGAGCGATCGACTTCGATGATGAGGGCGGCGGCGCCGTTCATCGTGGCGGCAAGGGGCTGGGCGCCGCCCATGCCGCCGAGGCCGGCGGTGACGACCAGCCGGCCGCTGAGGCTGCCGCCGAAGTCGCGCTTCGCCGCGGCAGCGAAAGTTTCGTAGGTGCCCTGCAAAATCCCCTGCGTGCCGATGTAAATCCAGCTGCCGGCCGTCATCTGGCCGAACATGGTCAGGCCGCGATCCTCGAGATCGCGGAACGTTTCCCAGGTCGCCCACGCGGGAACGAGGAGGGAATTCGCAATCAGCACGCGCGGCGCGCCGCCATGCGTGCGAAACACGCCCACCGGCTTCCCGGACTGCACGAGAAGCGTCTCGTCGTTGTCGAGCGTGCGCAGCGACGCGACGATCGCGTCGAAGGCGTCCCAGTTGCGCGCCGCCTTGCCCGATCCGCCGTAGACAACGAGATCGTCCGGACGTTCGGCGACCTCCGGATCGAGATTGTTCATGAGCATGCGGAGCGCGGCTTCCTGCTGCCAGCTCTTGCAACTGATCGCAGGACCGCGCGGTGCCCGGATGATCCGCGTGCCGACCGTCATTCAGGAACTCAGTGGTACGTCGCTTCGGTTGTTTCGAAAGATCAGAAGGTAATAATCGCGCGCATGGTTGTCAATCAATTTCAGAAAGAAAGTTTCAGTTGACATTCATCGCGCAGGCGCGTTCAAGTTCGCCGCTTTCGATCAGCTGTGTGATCGCGTCGATGTCGGGCGCCGGCGGACGATCATGATCGAGTACGGCGACGCGCGTGCGGACGAATGCGTGCACGCGCGCGAGCGGCGGTGACGAGGCGAGCGGCGCGAGCAGATCGATCGCCTGACACGCGCAGAGGAGCTCGACGGCGAGCACGCGCGTGGCGAGCTCGACCGCGCGCGTTGCCTTCAACGCCGCCGCCATGCTCATGCTGACGTGGTCTTCCTTGTTGCCCGACGTCGGAATCGTGTCCACGCTGGCGGGGTGTGCCAGCGTTTTCAGCTCCGACGTCAACGCCGCCGCCGTCACCTGCGCCATCATGAGTCCCGAATGCAGGCCGCCGTGCCGCGTGAGGAACGCCGGCAGGCCGCTCACCGCGGGATTGACCAGCCGATCGGCGCGGCGCTCGCTGATCGTGGCGAGCTGCGACATGCCGAGGCACAGCAGATCGCAGGCGACCGACACGGGCGCGCCGTGGAAGTTGCCGCCCGAGATGATTTCGCGCGTCTCGGCGAACACCATGGGGTTGTCGGTCGCGGCATTGGCCTCCGCGGCGAAGACCTCGTGCGCAAACCGGCAGGCGGCGCGCGCGGCGCCGTGCACCTGCGGGGCGCACCGCATCGAGTAGGCGTCCTGGACGCGGCCGCAGTTCGCGTGCGCGGCGTTGATGCCGCTGCCGTCGAGCAGTGCGCGCAGATTGGCGGCGGATTCGGCCTGATCGGCTGAGCCGCGCGCGGCGTGGATCCGGGCGTCGAACGGCTTCGACGAGCCCTGAAGGCCGTCGATGCTGAGCGCGGCGATGACGTCCGCGGCGCGCGCCAGCCGGCGGGCCGCCGCGACCGCCAGCCCGAGGAGCGCGGCGGACGGCTGCGTGCCGTTGATGAGCGCCAGCCCCTCTTTCGGGCCGAGCGCCGCCGGCGCGAGGCCGGCGCGCGACAGCGCCGTCCGGCCATCGATGACCCCGTCGGCGGTGATGACGCTCCCTTCGCCGATCAGCACCAGCGCGATGTGCGCCAGCGGCGCCAGGTCGCCGCTCGCGCCGACCGATCCACGCGAGGGGACGAGCGGATGGATGCCGCGATTGAGCAGCTCGACGAACAGGTCGAGCGTCTCGAGCCGGATCCCGGAATACCCCTTGGCCAGCACGTTGGCGCGCAGCGCCATGGCCGCGCGCACCACCGGCACCGGCAGCCGTTCGCCGACGCCCGCGGCGTGACTGCGCAGCAGATTGACCTGCAGCTGCGACAGCGAGTCGTGCGGGATCTTCACGTCGGCGAAATTACCGAACCCCGTGTTGATGCCGTAGGTCGGCGTGTCGTGGTCCGCGAATTCGTCGACGACGAGACGCGCGGCGCGGACACGCGCCTGTGCGCTGCCGCTGATCGCCACCCGCTCCGCGTCGTGGGCGATCGCGACGAGCTGATCGAGCGTCAGGGAATGGCCGTCAAGAACAATCATGTCAGTTCACCCGTCCCGGAAGAGTGAACGGCTAATATAGAGCGGGATGCCGAAGACCAACATTGCCGTACTCGGTGCGCAGTGGGGCGACGAAGGCAAGGGCAAGATCGTCGACATGCTGACGCCGTTCTTTGCCGCGGTGGCGCGGTATCAGGGCGGCCACAACGCCGGTCACACCGTCTATGCGGGCGGACAGAAGTTCGTGCTGCACCTGATCCCGTCCGGCATCCTGCACCCCGGCGTGACCTGCATCATCGGCAACGGCGTGGTGGTCGATCCGCAGGCGCTGTTCAAGGAGGTGGACGAGCTGGCGCGGATGGGCATCACCGTTGACGGCCGTCTCCTCGTCAGCGAGAAGGCACACATCATCCTGCCGTATCACCGCGAGCTGGACGTGCTGTCCGAGGCGCGCCGCGGCGAGCGCAAGATCGGCACGACCTCGCGCGGCATCGGCCCGGCCTACG
>JAICQE010000100.1 GCA_025938035.1 Vicinamibacteria bacterium | reverse complement strand
GGGGCCAACGAAGCCGTGCTGCGCATGCTGAAGGAGATCGGCTCCCTTCAGAACGTCCCCGGCTTCGTCAAACGCGTCAAGGCCGGCGAAGGCCGCCTCCTGGGGTTTGGCCACCGCGTCTACAAGTCGTACGACCCGCGCGCCACGATCATCAAGCAGACCGCCGACGAAGTGTTCGAGGTCACCGGGCGCAATCCGCTGCTCGACATCGCGCTCGAGCTCGAGCGCATCGCCTTGGAGGACGACTACTTCATCACCCGGCGCCTGTACCCGAACGTCGACTTCTATTCAGGCCTCATTTATCAGGCGATGGGGTTCCCGGTCACGATGTTCCCGGTGCTGTTCGCCATCCCGCGCACGTCGGGCTGGATTGCGCAGTGGGAGGAGATGCTGCTCGATCCGGAACAGAAGATCGCGCGGCCGAAGCAGATCTACATCGGCTCACAGCGGCGGGATTACATTCCTCCGAGCAAGCGGGGCTAGTGCGGACGGGGTGCGTAGCGCTCGCGGCGGCACTGTTTCTCGCCTGTAACGGCGCTGCGGCCGGTGATTCCCCGATGAGTCAGACGCCCACGGCGGCGGCTCCGTCGCAGACGGGAAGCGCGCGATTCGAGAGTGCGCGTGCCTGGAAGGACCTCGAAGCGCAGGTCGCGTTCGGCCCCCGGCCGGCGGGATCCGCTGCCCTTCAGAAAACCCGCGACTACATCCTGGCGGAGCTGAAAAGGGCCGGGATCGAGACGCGTCAGCAGATCTTCATCGCACGAACACCGCTCGGCGAGACGTCGATGGCGAATGTCATCGCCACAATCCCGGGCCGCCGCCCGGAGCGCCTCGCCATTGCCAGCCACTACGACACCAAGCGCACGCCGTTCACGAGCCCGTCGGGCGCCGAAGTCACCCGATTCGTCGGCGCCAGCGACGGCGCCTCCTCCACCGCGGCGCTGATCGAACTTGCCCGCGTGCTGAAATCGCGGCAGAACGAATTCACCATCGAGCTGATCTTCTTCGATGGCGAGGAAGCGGTCGTCGAGTGGAGCCGCAACAACGACAATACCTACGGCAGCCGGCACTATGTCGCCACGGCGCTGAAGGCCGGCACGCTGAAGGACCTGCGCGCGCTGATTCTCCTCGACATGATCGGCGACAAGGATTTGCGGATTCGCCGCGACGGCGTCTCGACGCCGTGGCTGGTGGACATCGTCTGGAGCGCGGCCGCACGGCTTGGCCACCGCAGCGTGTTCGTGGATGAGGAGACCTCGATCGACGACGACCATGTGCCGTTCGTGAGCGCCGGCGTTCCGGCCGTGGACGTCATCGACCTCGACTACCCTGCCTGGCACACGGCCGACGACACGCTCGACAACGTGAGCGCCAGGAGCCTGCAGATCGTCGGGGACGTCGTGCTCGCGGCGCTGCCGGATATCGAAGCCAGGCTTCGCTGATGTCGCGTGGGGCGAGCCTTGTCAGGCTCCCCTCGCCAACCCGACAGGGTTCGCGCCACGTTCGTGAGCGCGACGGTTGGCAGCAATCCCTTCCGCCCCGAAGACGATCACCGCCATCCACACCAGCGCAAACCCGACCAGCTTCTCCCCGCCGAACGGCTCCTCGTAAACCATCACGCCGAGCACGAACTGCACGGTCGGCGCGATGAACTGCAGAATCCCGATCGCGGAGAGCGGAATCCGCTGAACAGCGGCAGCGAACAGGACGAGCGGCAGCGTCGTGATCGGGCCGGCGGCGGCGACGAGAGCCATGCCGCCGGGGTCCAGGTGCACGAACGCGCCGGTCCCGCGGAATTCCGTCGCCGACAGGAAGACGAGCGCGGGCAGCAGCAGCAGGCCCGTTTCGAGCGTCAGGCCAACCACCGAACCCAGCGGAGCCTTCTTCTTGACCAACCCGTAGGTGCCAAAACTCACCGCCAGACCGATGGCAATCCACGGTACGTTGGCGTACACGACAGCGAGATAACCGACACCGGCGGCGGCAAGCCCGATCGCCACCCACTGGAAGCGGCGCAGCCGCTCACCAAGGATCACCACTCCCAGCAGGACGTTCACCAGCGGCGTGATGAAGTAGCCGAGGCTCGTCTCGACGATGAAGTCGTGGGTGACGGCCCAGACGTAAATGAACCAGTTCACCGCGATCAGGAGCGCAGCGACGGTGTAGAGCCGGATGACACTCCATGTCAGCACCATCCCGCGGCGCAGCGAACCAAGCGCCACCACGGCCGCCAGCAGCAGAAACGACCAGACGATCCGGTGGGCGATGATCTGATCGGCAGGGACGAATCCGATCAGCTTGAAGTACACGGGGAACAGACCCCAGAGGGTGTACGCGCCCAGCCCGTACCAGAGTCCACGGGCTTGGGCGCCGGAGCTCACAGAGTTCCTGGAGCGTAGGCGCTCACGCGTCGAGCCGCGTCGTCGCGTAGGCGCGCGCGGCCTCGATCTCCCGGAGAATCTCCTGCTCGGTGAGCACTGTCGCCGATGCCTTGGCCCGCCGGAAAATGCGCTCGACCATCTCGTCGTCGGCGGGAAGGCCGCGGTGCTCGAGCCAGAACACGACGTTCGATTTCCCCGACATGGGACCGATCTCGATCTGCTGCGACCGACCGACGAGGCGCGCCGGGACCCCGGAGTACACGGTGTCGGCCAGATCCGCATCGTCCTTGTTGAACGCCTTGACGACCGCCGCGGCGTGGACGCCCGTGGCCGTGCGGAACGCATCGCGACCGAACACGGGATAGTTGTCGGGGATCGGCTCGCCGGTCGCCTCCGACACGGTCTGCACGAGGTCGTTCAGATGCGTGAGATCGCGTTCGATCCAGCCCATCAGCACGAGGTTGACCATCAGCAGGTCCATCGGCGTATTGCCGACGCGCTCCCCGATTCCGAGCATCGTCCCGTGGATGCGGCTGGCGCCGGCGGCGAGCGCCGCGATGCTGTTGATCGTGCCCATGTCGCGATCCCGATGTCCGTGCCAGTCGATGCCAACGCCGCCGCCGTGTTCGTCGACAATCGTTTTCACGAAATGAACGACGGCGCGCGCGCCATCCGGCGTCGCGTGCCCGACGGTGTCGGCGATGCAGAGCCGTGAGGCACCGGCCCGGATCGCCGTCGAGAAGAGACGCCGCAAGGTGTCCGGATCCGAGCGCGTCGTGTCTTCGGTCACGTACATCACCGTCAGACCCTGCCGGACGCCGAAGCCGACGGCCTCTTCGGTGCAGCGCAGCAGGTAGTCCACTGTCCAGTCCTCGGCGTAGCGCCGGATGGGACTCGATCCGATGAAACAGCAGCATTCGATCGGCAGGCCGGTGCGCTGGACGATATCGGCGATCGGCTGGATATCCGCCGCCATCGTGCGCGCGGCGCAGTTCGCCTGCACTTTGAGGCGGCAGTCGACGATCTCCGCCGCCAGCCGCTCGGCATCCTTCACGACGTGCGGTCCGGCGCCGGGTAAGCCGATGTCGGCGGTATCGATGCCGATGCGGTCGAGAAGGTGCAGGATCCGCAGCTTCTGGTCGATGGTGGGCGCCTTCACCGACGGCGACTGCAGCCCGTCGCGCAGCGTCTCGTCGAGAAGCATGATCCGGGCGGGCCGGGCGGCGGCGCCCTGCCGGTTCCAGTCGTAGATCAGCGCGTCATTCACGGGACGAACGCCTCCGCGCCGCAAGGGTGCCGCCGAGGCCAGCCACCAGCACCACTCCGCCCCACAGCGCACCCTGCTGGAACGCACGGGCGACCGCGGGTTTCATGATCTCGTCGATCGTCACCGGCGGGCGCCTGCCGGCGGCTGCCTCGCGGGAGGCCGAGACGTACTCCCCAACGCCCGCCACGGTGACGCGGTCCTGAACGACTGCGAACACGACAACCGCTGTAATACAGGTGAACACGACGGCGCGGCCCACATACCGATTATATGGTTCCGCTGACGGCCTGCCCGGAACGGGCCGCTGGCGAGTCGAGAGGCCCTTCTCTTGCTTGATTTCGTAGCTTCCGCCTTCAGGCGGAGGAGACCGTTGACCGAACGAGCAGGAGAACCCCATGCATATTCGTGATGTGATGACGCCCAACCCGCGCACGGTAACGCCCAACGACACCATTCAGAGCGCGGCGCAGATCATGCGCGACGAGGACACCGGTGCGGTGCCCGTCGTGGAGAACGGCCGGGCTGTCGGCATGGTCACCGACCGCGACATCGTGGTGCGTGCGGTCGCGGATGGCGGCCAGCCGAATCGTCCGATTCGCGAGGTCGTGACCAGCGCCGTCGTCACGGCGACGCCCGACATGTCCACGCGCGACGCGGCCCAGCTCATGAGCGAGCATCAGATCCGCCGGCTGCCGGTTGTCGAGGGTGAACGGCTCGTCGGCATCGTGTCGCTCGGCGACCTCGCCGTCAAGGAGGGCAAGGACTCCCGCTCGGGCGATACGCTGCAGTCGATTTCAGAAGGCGTGAAAGAGCGCGGCTAGGCGGTCTCGAACATCCCAAGCGCCCAGGCGGCGAGGATCGCCAGGACGATGAGGATCACGATCGCGACGATCGGCAGCCGCGAGCGCCGCGGACGCTCGAACAACGAGCCTTCCGCGGGCGGCTTGATGCGCGGCTCGGTCGTCGCGTTGCCGCATCGGTAGCAGATCAGCGCCTTGTCGGCGATCTCGGTTCCGCAGTGTGCGCAAATCATGGGGGGTCAGGGATACTGTATCTGAGTTGGTTCGTACCCCTGAACCCGAACAGATCCTGTGATCCCCCTACGAGACGTCATCCCCTCGCGCACGACTCCCTACGTCACCATCGGGCTGATTGCCGTCAACGCGCTCGTCTATCTCTACGAGATGACCCTCGGCGAGTCGTCCCTCGACGAATTCATCCTCTACTTCGGACTCGTGCCGGCGGCCTTCTCGTGGGTCGCCGTCCTGACGTCGATGTTCCTGCACGGCGGCCTTCTGCACGTGGGCGGGAACATGCTGTTCCTGTGGATCTTTGGCGACAACGTCGAGGACCGCATGGGACACGGCCGCTTTGTCGTGTTCTACCTGCTGTGCGGCGCCGCAGCCGCGCTGGCGCAGACGGCCATGAGCCCGGATTCGGTGGTCCCGATGGTCGGCGCCAGCGGCGCGGTGGCGGGCGTGATGGGTGCGTATTTCGTCCTTTATCCGCACTCCCGAATCGTCACGCTGATACCGCTGTTCGTCTTCTTCCACGTCATGGAAGTCCCGGCGATCGTCTTTCTCGGGCTGTGGTTCGCGCTGCAGTTCGTCAGCGGCGTCGGATCGATCGCGGCGGCTACGGGCGGCGAGCCGGCCGGCGGCATCGCGTTCTGGGCACACGTCGCCGGCTTCGTGGCCGGCGTCAGCGGCGTGCTGGTGTTCCGGAGGCCCGAACGTCAGCGGGTGGAGTGGTGGAACGATGTTCGATGACGGCGACTGACTTGGTCCTTGGTGCCTGGTCCTTGGTGCTTCGTCCGTCCTTGGTCCCTGGTCCAGCACCAATGCGCATCGCCTCGCCGCTGTCCTAGGCTCTCCGCCCGGTGTCGGCTAGGTCGCGGTAGAAGCCGAGATCTTCTCCGGTAGCGCGCTTGGTCAGCAAAATAATCTGATATGTGTGACCTGAAAAATGCTCGACGACGTGAAAGATCGCCGAGAGGACCGTGGCATCGTAGCCTTGAATACGGACCGTTTCGGTCAGTCGCCGATGCGGCAGAGAGCGGATCACCTCCACGGCCTCGCCTACTGTCCCTCGCAGGCTCGTGAGCATTGCCTCCGCGGTTACGCCTGAGCGCGCTCCAAACTCGCTGGGCCGATCGCGTGTGTCGGGCGCGCCGGCGATACCGGAGAGAATCCATTGGCGCACGTTGCCATCGAGATGCAGCAGCAGATTGCCCACGGCATTCTCGTTCTCGGAAGCGCGTGCCCATAACGAGTCGGCGGGCAATTTGGGCACACAGGTTTCAATGCGCTCCAGATTCTCGGCCAATTTCTCCGCAGCGGTCCTGAGGAAGTCTCCCTCGATCGCCACGAGGGACTTATCCCCCACCTGACTCGTTGATCTTGAGCAGCAGATCCAGCGCGCGGTCGTATCCCGGCGCGATTTCCAGCGCGTTCAGCGTTTCGGTCTTTGCTTCCTTGAGCTGACCTGCCGTGAACAGCGCCTCGGCGAGATCGGTGTGTGCGGTTGCCCGATCGGCCGGGTTCGCGGCGAGCGCGCTGCGGAACGCCTTCACCGCGGTGGCCGAGTCTTTTCGACGGAGCGCCAGCCGCCCGAGACCCGCTTCGGCCACGGCGTCGAATGGATCGATCTCGACGATCTTCCTGTAGGCGGCCTCGAGGCGTGTCGGGTCGTTCAACGGCTCCACCAGCGACACGAGCGTCCGCGCCGATTCGACGTCGCTGTGATCGATCTTGAGCACGTCTTCCAGCGCGCGAATCGCACGCGGCTTGTCGCCGGCCTTCAGCGCGATCTGTGCGATGAACCGGTGCGGGTTGTTCTCGTCGCCGGCGCGCGGCAGCAGCCTGGCGGCCCGCTCGGCCGCCTGGATCGCGGCGGTGTTGTCGCCGGCCTCCGCCAGCTTGAGCGCGAGCTGCATCTGAACGGCGAAGCTTTCCGGATTCGACGCGGCCAGCTCCTTGAACGCCTCGACGGATTCCACTTCCTTGACGTTCGGCCGCTGCAGCGCCCGCTTGGTGGCGGCGTATTCCTTCTCCAGATACGCGTCGAACGACTTCTGAATGGCATCGAGCGACGTTCCAAACACCTCTTTCACCGCCTGCTCGGTCTCGATGCCCTTGCCGTACGAGCGGATGAAGGCGTGGAACGCCGGCTCGCCAAAACTGTTAATCAGGTGCTCCACCACCAGTGATGCCTGGTAGTAGGCGATGGTGATCATTCGCGGATCGCTGAACCCTTCGTTGAGGTCGGCCAGCTTGAGCAGCTTTCCTTCGTTGTAGGCCTGCGCAAAGCTGATATCCGACTCTCTTCCCCACT
Organism: Vicinamibacteria bacterium; assembly: GCA_025938035.1. The sequence continues at coordinate 9,484 of JAICQE010000100.1, read as the reverse complement.
CGGGGCGGCCGCGGCGTTCCTCGAACACCGACGTGCCCTCGCTCAGCCAGCGCGGGATGCGATTCTTCGACATCTGCAGCGTGATGACGTGCGCCATCTCGTGCCACAGGGTTTCCTGCCAGCTGAACTCGCCCGGCTTCCGCGCCCGCGGCGAATCGAGCGTCACGACGCGCCCGAAGCAGGCGCCGAGCGCGCCGATCATCCCGGGGAGGCCGAGCGTGCGGACCGCAAAGCCGTCGTGCTTCGGAAACATCTCGACGAGCAGCGGTCCCTCTGCGGAGAAGTTGTAATGCTTCTCCAGGGCCGCCAGCGCTTCCTTGGCCAGCGGCATCGCGTGCTCACGCATCACGCCGAGCTCGTTCTTGTGCAGCCTCATGACGATCTTGCCGTCGGTGATCGTCTCGAAATCCTTCTCCAGTTCGTCGAGAACTTCGAGAAGGTTCTTCGTCAGCAGGTTGCTCTGGAACTTGTCGTTCTCGAACGACGCTTCGAGCGACTTGCGGGCGGCGGCTTCGTCGCCGGTTCGCATCAACTGCAATCCCAGATCGGCCAGAATGCGCGCGTTGCGCGGATCGAGCGTCAGCCCACGCCGCGTCATGACGACGGCCTCGTCGAAGCGATACTGGCGCGCGAGATGATCGCCGGCTGTCCGATAGACGTCGCCGTAGGTCGGGTTGATCGTCAAAATCTCGCCGGCCAGGCGCTCGAATTCCCGTTCGTCGCCTCGGATGAACACCATCGCCGCCTGCAGCGACCGCGCCTCCAGGCTGTTCGGATTCACCTTCAGCGCCGCGTCGATCGACTGCCGCGCATCATCCAGACGCCGATCATCCAGCGCGCTTTCCGCCACGAACAGGTGCGCCGGTATGTAGTTCGGATTGACCTTGAGCGCCTGCTCGATCGCGGATTTCGCCGTCGGAGGATTCTGCTCCGCCAGCAGATTTGCCAGGCCGACGCGGGCCGTCACGTTCGTCTCGTCCGATTTGAGCGCGACCTGGAACGACTTCAGCGCGTCGTCGGGGTAGTACTTCTCGAGGAACAACAATCCCCATTCGGCGTTGATGATCGGGTCGTCCGGCGCCAGCCGGTTCGCCTCGCGGAAGAAGCGATTGGCGTCGTGGACCGTCTCCGTCTCGGCGGTCTCGCGGCCCAGCGCCACCGCCGCGCGCGCGAGGCGGAAATTATCCGCGGCAGTGCGCGGCGTCAGGCTGAGGACGCGGCGCAACGTCTGCGCCGCTTCGGTGCGGCGCCCGACGATGAGCTGCAGCAGTCCGAATTCCAGGGCGGCATCGCTCGTCGCCTGGGCTTTCGCCGGACCAGCGAGCAGCTTCTCGGCATCCGCATAGCGGCCGACCTCGATCAAGGCCCGGCCGCGCAGCGCAATCGACCGCGCGTCCGTCTGTCCGCTGAGAATCTGCTCAACGTCCTGGTAGCGACCCTGATTGAGGGCGCGCTGCGCCTCGTCCGCGGGCGTGCCGCCCGGGCGCGCCTGCGACAGCAGCGTGCCGACGATGAGCAATGGAGCGACAACGATTGCGGCCCGTCGCAATGTTATGAATGAACGCATTTTGGCAAGCGACCTTTTCATGCTGACCCCTTCAAGGGTGCCGTGGCCAGTATATGCCTATCGAAGCGCCTGTTCTTCCGCCCGTATCCGCCGCGAGAGCAGCCAGCTGAAGAACACGACCCCGGCCGGTCCGGCAAATCTGGCCTCGGTGATCAGCGCCATTCCAATGAGTTCGCCGACGACGCCGACGTAGTTCGGGTGGCGAATGAATCGATACGGCCCGCTCGTGACCAGCGGTACGCCGGGCAATACGAGCACTTTGTAGGTCCACCGCTCGCCGAGCGCGGCGATCGCCCAGAACTTGAACAATTTCGCGGCGAGAAACACGATCGCGCCTGCGAGCACGAGCGATCGCGGGGCCGGCGCCGACAGCACGCCCTCGATCGCCATCGCCACGAACGCCGCGGGATACGCCCACCGCATCGTGCCGTACACAGGGTCGTGGGGCGTAAGTGCGCCACGCGAGAGGAGCGCGCGTTCGTTGCGCGTCGATATCCACAGCTCGAGGAGCATCAGCGCCGCGACAACGGCCAGCGCTGTCAGCGCGATCACGCCGACCGCCGGGCGAGATTGACATCGCCGGCGATGCCCACGAGCTGCTGCACGGGCGCCGGCCATGCGCGGGCCGCGACGGCGGCGCACGCCAGCGCACGCCTGGAACCAACGAGCGACCGCAGCGCACGGTTCACGCGCCATTTGGCCGCGAACTCGCGTGTTCGCGACGCCAGGAGGTGCCGGTGCGCGGGCACGCCGGTCTCGAGCTCCCTCAGCGCGGCCTCTGCGGCGAGCTCGCCGCCGCGGATGGCGAACCGCAGTCCGTCGCCCGTCATCGGATCGACGAAGCCGGCGGCGTCTCCGGCGAGCAGCATCCCCGGACAGCCGGCGGCCACCGACTCGACCGCCAGAGGGCCGAGAACCGTGACGTCCGAGACGGCATCCGCACCGGCGAATCTGTCCCGCAGAATGCGATCGGCCGCAATGGCGTTCGCGATCATCGCGCCCGCGCTCTGGCCGGCTGGCAGGTTGACACGCGCGCGGACGACACACACGTTGGCGATGCCATCGGGCAACGGCGCCACACCGACATAGCCGTCGCCGCGAACATGCATCTCGCCATGCGAAGACATCCCCGCAACGCCCGCAAAGTAGGCGCCATATGCCCAGCGACGCGGCTTCGCGACAAACCTTGACAATCCAAGGCTCGCAGCCAGCCGCGAGGATCGGCCGTCGGCGGCAATGAGCACGCGGGCGCGCAGCACATACTCCCGCCGTCCGCACGTCGAGCGAACGCCGCTGACGCGGAAGCGGTCCTCTGCGACTTCAGGCCGCTGCACGGCGACCCCCGGGTCGAAGCACGCACCCGCCCGGACGGCAGCCTCGAGCAGCCACTCGTCGAGATCGCGGCGCAGCAGCGCCGCTCCTACCAGACCAGCCGGATAATCCGCCTTCACCGTCACGCCGCCCGGGCCGGTAATGGTCATTCCCGTGATGGCACGTGCGCAGGCGCGGATGCGTTTCGCCACCGCCGCATCGATCCGGTCCAGGATCGCCAGACAGCCGGGGTTCAGCGTGTCGCCGCACAGCTTGGCGCGCGGAAACGTCGCCCGGTCGACGATGCGCACCCGCGCGCCCGCGGCTGCAAGCTGGCGGGCCGCGACGGTGCCGGCCGGTCCGGCGCCGACGACGAGGACGTCACAGTCGAAATTCAAAATGCAAAATTCAAAATGCAAAATGCACGATGCAAAATGAACGACGAGCCACGGAGGCACGGAGGCACGGAGATGACTTTTCGTCCTCCGTGTCTTCGTGACTCCGTGGCAACTCTCATTACCGCACTCTCCCGAGCACCAACGCGCTGTTCTTCGATCCGAACCCGAGGCAGTTGCAGAGCGCCGCGTCGATATCCGCCGGCCGCGCGGTGTGCGGGATGAAATCCATGTCGCAGGCGGGATCCGGATCATCGAGATTGATGGTCGGGGGCAGCAGCCCGCGCGACAGCGCCAACGCCGTCGCCGCAACACCCGCCGCCCCGCTCGCACCCTGCGGGTGACCGATCATCGACTTCGTCGACGAGCCCGGGACGCGATCCGCGTGGCTGCCGAAGAACCGGCGGACGCAGCGCGATTCGATCGCATCGTTCAACTGCGTCGACGTGCCGTGGTAGTTCACGTAGCCGATCTCCTCCGCGCGGCGGCCTGACTTCTGCACCGCCGTGTCGAGGCAGCGGACGATTTCATCGCCGTCAGGATCCATCTGCACGCGGTGGTAGGCGTCGCACGTCGATCCGTACCCCTCGACGCGGGCATAGCACGTGGCGCCGCGGGCGCGCGCGCGATCCTCGCGCTCGAGCACGAGCATCCACGCGCCTTCGCCTAATACGAAACCGTCGCGATTGCGATCGAACGGCCTGGACGCCGCCGCCGGACGCTCGTTGTAGCGGGTGGATACGGCCCGCATGCGCGCGAAGCCGAAGATCATGCCCGGCAGCACGCAGCCGTCAGTACCGCCGGACAACATCACATCGTGCTCGCCGGAGCGGATGAGCGCTGCGGCATAGCCGATCGCGTCGGTGGAACTCGTGCAGCCGCAGGACAGGACGTGGCTCCGGCCACGGAGCCCGAGCGAGATCGACACCTCGCTCGAGACCATCCCGCAGATACCAACCGCAATCGCGTACGGGGTGACATGGCGGCCACCGGCGGTGAAGAAATCCTCGTACTGACGCTCGCCGACGTCGATGCCGCCGCCACCGGTGCCGATGATGACGCCCGCGCCCGGCTCACCGGCGCGCAGCCCCGCGTCGGCCCACGCCTCGCGGCCGGCGATGACCCCGAAGAGCGCGGCGCGCGAATACCGCTTCGGATCCGACCTGCCCCGTTCCTCATCGTCGCCCTCGAGCGCGACCGCGTCCTCGATGGAGACGGGCGGTACGGAGGCAGCAACCTGACAGGGCCACGCCGACACGTCGAACTGCGTGATGCGGCTGATGCCGCTGCAGCCATGGGTGACGTGGTTCCAGTAGCGCTCGCGGCCGACACCAAACGGCGAAACCACGCCGATGCCGGTGATGACGACGCCAGATTGGGCGACTGCCCGCATGCCAGACCTATAATAGCGGCCCGTGAATGCCCAGCACCCGGCTGTCCGCGCGTTCGCGTGGGCCGGAGGGGCGCTGTTTGTTGCCGCCCTCGTCTATTTCCTCTTCTCGTACTCCATTACGTTCGGCGAAATCGTCGAAGGTAAGGCGGCGCCGGGCGCGATCGCGTTCAATCTCGTCCTGTTCAGCGCCTTTGCTCTGCATCACAGCATCTTTGCCCGCGATGCGCTTCGCGCGTTCGTCCGGCGCATCGTCTCCGCGCCGCTTGAACGTTCTATCTACGTCTGGGTTGCAAGCCTGATGCTCATCGGCGTCTGCTACGCCTGGCGTCCTGTGGCCGGTGTGGCATGGCAGATCCCGTCGCCGTGGAACTGGGCACTGGTGCCCGTACAGCTCGTGGCAGTCTGGCTCACGCTGCGGGCGACTGCCGTGATCGACGGCCTCGAACTCGCCGGCGTGCGGCAGGTGTTAAATCCCAAATCCCAAAACTCAAATCCCAAATCCCAAATGGAATTCAAAACCGACGGTCCATACGGCTGGGTACGGCACCCGATTTACCTGGGATGGATTCTCCTCGTCTTTGCCGTGGGGACAATGACGATGACGCGGCTGGTGTTTGCGGTCGTCAGCAGCGTGTACATCCTCGTCGCGATCCCGTTCGAGGAGCGGACGCTGCGCGCGCACTCTGGCGGCGGGTATGAGGATTACATCCGGCGGGTGCGATGGAAATTGATTCCGCGGGTTTACTGAGTAACCTCCGCCTGAAGGCGGACACTACGACTATCGAGCGACAGCTATTCGTCGTAATCCTCTTGTGGAAGACCCTCGAGCTGCTCGAGAAACACGATGTTCTGATGTGACGGAATCTCGAAGCGTTTGCCGCAGCTCTTGCACGTCACGTCTGAGTCGATGCGCACGAGGTGGTCCTTCACTTTCGCGAACATCGCGCGCGCACGCTCATCCGCTCCACCGGGCAGCTGCGACTTGCGCGTACGCCTCATCCAGCGGATGGAATACTCGTTCGTCCGGCGGCAGCGCGGACACTGGAAGCGTCCGGTTCGCTGTTCGGGCTTTTCTGTGAAAAACTGCCTCTCGTCCACGTCCGACGATTCTGCCATAGCCGGTCCGCCTAAAGGCGGACACTACGAACTACCCACCTATCCAACTACCAACCGAATATGGCCCGGCACTTGATAGACTGAGATCCGCTTTGGCCGAGCCGACGCATCCGACTCTTCCGTCCGAACTGCCCGTCCTTCCCCTTCGACGAACGGTCACCTTTCCGCTGACGCTGCAGCCGCTGGCCGTCAACCGGCCGGTCTCGATCGAGACGGTGAACCGGGCCCTCGCTGAAAATCGCCTGATCCTGTTCCTGCTGCAGGAGAACGACCAGGAAGATCCCGGACCGGAGGACGTCCGGCGCGTTGGAACGGTCGGGATGATCCGGCAGATGGCCAAGGCCGGCGGCGGGATCAACATCATTATCGAAGGCGTCGCACGCGTGCGCGCAGACATGGTGACGCGAACCGGCACCTCGATGCGCGCGCGGATCACGCCGCTCCCCGAGCCGTTCGAGCGGACGATCGAGGTGGACGCGCACGTCCGCCGCATCCAGGAGCTCATCGACAAGGCGCTCTCGCTGGCGACCGGACTCTCCGAGGAGCTGCGCGGCGTCGTGATGAACATCGAAGATCCGCTGCGGCTCGTCTACGTGCTGGCAACGCTCATCGACATGAAGCCGGAGGACAAGCAGGCACTGCTCGAGGAGAACGACCTGGTGAAGAAGCTGCAGGCCGTCGCCGGTGCGCTGACGCGCGAGGTCTCGCTGCTGGAACTGAAGGGCAAGATCGAGTCGCAGGCGCAGCAGGAGATGACCGACGCGCAGCGTCAGTACTACCTGCGCCAGCAGATGAAGGCGATCCAGCAGGAACTCGGCGAGGGCGAAGGCAACGACCTCGCGGAGCTGCGCGCGCGCATCGAGGCCGCACAGCTGCCCGAGGCCGTTTATGCCGTCGCCATGCGCGAGGTCGACCGACTCGGACGCATGAACGCGGCGTCGCCCGAGCACCAGATGCTGCGGACCTACGTCGACTGGATCCTCGATGTCCCGTGGAGCGCCACGACGCCCGATCGCATCGATCCGATCGAAGCCCGCAAGGTGCTCGACGAGGATCACTACGACCTCGACAAGGTCAAGGAGCGCATCGTCGAGTACCTGGCCGTCCGCAAGCTGAAGGGGGACATGAAGGGGCCGATTCTGTGCTTCGTCGGCCCGCCGGGTGTCGGCAAAACGTCGCTCGGACAGTCGATCGCACGGGCCATGTCGCGCAAGTTCGTGCGCATTTCGCTCGGCGGCGTCCGCGACGAAGCGGAGATCAGGGGACACCGCCGGACCTACATCGGCTCGATGCCCGGGCGCATCGTCCAGGCGTTGAAGAACGCCGGCTCGATGAATCCGGTGTTCATGCTCGACGAGATCGACAAGATTGCCGCCGGCTATCAGGGCGACCCGGCGGCGGCGCTGCTCGAGGTGCTCGACCCGGCACAGAACCATTCGTTCCGCGACCACTACCTCGAAATTGCCGTTGACCTGTCGAAGGTGCTGTTCATCACCACGGCGAACCAGCTCGGCACGATCCATCCTGCCCTGCTGGATCGCATGGAGATTATTTCGCTCTCCGGCTACAGCGAGCAGGAGAAAGTGCACATCGCCCGCAAATACCTGCTGCCTCGACAGATCGCGGAACACGGCCTGACGCCGGACGCGCTGGAGATCACCGACGCCGCCATGCAGACCGTCATCACCGAGTACACGCGCGAGGCCGGCGTCCGGAACCTCGAACGGCAGCTCGGGGCGATTGCGCGGAAGGTGGCGGCCCGCGTGGCGACCAGGCCGACGGGCACCGAAACGATCGAAAAGACCGTTATCGACCAGGAGCAGGTTGACGACTATCTGGGACTCCCGCGGTTCAGGCGCGAAGCGGCATTCCGCACCTCGCGGCCCGGTGTTGCGACGGGATTAGCCTGGACGGAAACGGGCGGAGACGTCCTCTACATCGAAGCGACCTTGCTTCCGGGCGGAAACCAGAACATCATTCTGACCGGGCAGCTCGGCAATGTGATGCAGGAGTCCGCCCGTGCGGCCCTGAGCCACCTGCGGGCACGCGCGGCGGACCTTGGGATTTCCCCGGACTTTCTCGCACAACACGATTTACACGTGCACGTTCCGGCTGGCGCGATACCGAAGGACGGCCCGTCGGCGGGCGTGACGATGGCGACGGCAATCCTGTCGGCGGTCCGCAATCAGCCCGTACGGCAGGACGTGGCGATGACCGGGGAGATCACGTTGAGCGGCCTGGTGCTGCCGATCGGCGGCGTGCGCGAGAAGGCGCTTGCGGCGCGCCGGGCGGGAATCAAGACGGTCATTCTTCCGGCGCTCAACGAACCGGATCTCGCGGAGCTTCCTGAGGAGATCCGGAAGGACATGACGTTCATACCCGTGGAAACCCTGGAACAAGTCGTCAACGTCGCGCTGGCGCCGGTGCCGCAAGGGGCCCTGTAGCCCCTGTATAAAGGACTCATACCAGATTGGCTCAAGCGATCGTCTTCTATATCTCCGGTCACGGGTTCGGCCATGCGTCGCGCTCGATCGAAGTCATCAACGCGATCCTCGCCCGCAGGCCGGAAACACGAGTCGGCGTCCGCACCGCCGCCCCGCGATGGCTCTTCGACCTCACCGTCAAGGGGAAGGTCACCTTCAGCACCCTCGAAACGGACACCGGCGTCGTCCAGATCGACGCGCTGACGCTCGACGAAGCCGACAGCATTCGCCGCGCGGCGTCGTTTCACAGCGATCTGGTCACGCGCGCCGCCAGCGAAACGCGTTCGCTGCGCGAGCTGGGAGCGGGGCTGATCGTCGGGGATATTCCGCCGCTGGCGTTCGCCGTCGGCGCGGCGGCCGGCATCCCGTCGATCGGACTGGGCAACTTCTCGTGGGACTGGGTCTACGCCGACTACCCGCGGGTGCGGCTGGCGCCGTCGCTGCTGCCAGCCATTCGCGGGGCCTATGCCAAGGCGTCGATGGCGCTGCGCCTGCCCATGGCGGGCGGGTTCGAGAGCTTCTCGAACGTCAAGGACATCCCCTTCATCGCCCGTCACTCGACGCGGACGCGTGAAGAGGTCTGCAAGCAGCTGAAGATCCCGGCCGACAAGCCGATCGTGCTCGCGTCGTTCGGCGGCTACGGGCTGCCCGGACTGGACACCGACCTGCTGTCGAAGTTCAAAAAGTACACGGTCATCATGACCTCGAACGTCTCGCTGAGCCGTGCACGAAAGGACGCCCCGCTTGTCGAGAAAAAGGGCTCGTTCATTACCATCAACGAAGAAGGGATGTACGACGCCGGCATCCGCTACGAAGATCTGGTGATGGCCTCCGAAGCGGTCGTCACCAAGCCCGGCTACGGCATTGTCGCCGAGTGCATCGCGAATGACGCGGCCATCCTGTATACGCCTCGCGGCCACTTTCCGGAATACGACGTGCTCGTCGAGGAGATGCCGAAATACGTGCGATCGGCCGCCTTCACCCACGACGACCTGTTCAACGGCAAGTGGGAGCCGCACCTGGACAAGCTGCTGGCGCAGCCGAAGCTGAAGAAGAAGCCGGAGACCAACGGCGCCGACGTGGCCGCCGAGATCCTGCTCAAGGCGCTCGACAAGCCGCCGAAGAAGCCGCGCGGGCGGCCGAAGATGAAAATCTAGCCGTTCGAATCGTTCGAGTCGTTCGAGTCGTTCGCAGGCAGACCTCCTTCAGGACAATGTGC
>JAICQE010000023.1 GCA_025938035.1 Vicinamibacteria bacterium | reverse complement strand
GGATCCCGACCAGCTGGAAGCGTCCGAGGGTGCGGTTGTCGCGCGCCAGCGGCCGCTCGCCCTGCAGCACGTGCACCTCGACGCTCGTCTGACTGTCGGCCGCTGTCGAGAACGTCTCGCTCTTGCGCGTAGGGATCGTCGTATTTCGCGGAATCAGCGTCGTCATCACGCCGCCGAGCGTTTCGATGCCGAGCGACAGCGGGGTGACATCGAGCAGCAGCAGGTCCTTGACTTCGCCGGCGAGGACGCCGGCCTGAATGGCCGCGCCGATGGCCACGACTTCGTCGGGATTGACGCCCTTGTGCGGTTCCTTGCCGAAGAGGTCCTTGACGATCTGCTGGACGCGCGGGATGCGCGTCGAACCGCCGACGAGCACGACTTCGTCGATCTGCGTCGGCTGGACGCCGGCGTCGGCGAGCGCCTGACGCGTGGGCCCGACCGTTTTCTGCAGCAGATCGTCGACGAGCTGCTCGAACTTCGAGCGCGTCAGCCGCATCTGCATGTGCTTCGGACCGGACTGATCGGCGGTGATGAACGGCAGGTTGATGTCGGTCTCCATGACCGTGGAGAGCTCCATCTTGGCTTTCTCAGCGGCTTCCTTCAGACGCTGCAGCGCCATGCGGTCCTTGCTCAGATCGATGCCGTCCGACTTCTTGAACTCCGCGATGATCCACTCGATGATGCGCTGATCGAGATTGTCGCCGCCGAGATGCGTGTCGCCGTTGGTGGCCTTGACTTCGACGACGCCCTCGCCCACTTCGAGGATCGAGATGTCGAACGTGCCGCCGCCGAAGTCGTAGACGGCGATCGTCTCGTCTTTCTTCTTGTCCAGCCCGTAGGCCAGCGCCGCAGCCGTCGGCTCGTTGACGATGCGCATCACCTCGAGGCCGGCAATCTTTCCCGCCTCCTTGGTGGCCTGGCGCTGCGCGTCGTTGAAATACGCCGGGACCGTGATGACCGCACGCGTCACGGTGGTGCCGAGGTACTCCTCCGCGGCGTTCTTGAGCTTCTGCAAAATCATCGCGGAGATCTCGGGCGGCGCGTACTGCTTCTCCAGCGCCTTGACCCGCACGTCGTTGCCAGCAGCGGTGACCGTGTAGGGCACCATCTTCATTTCCTCGCTGACTTCGTCGTAGCGGCGGCCCATGAACCGCTTGATGGAAAAGATGGTGTTTTCAGGATTGGTCACGGCCTGGCGCTTGGCGACCTGGCCGACCAGACGTTCGCCCGTCTTGGTGAACGCGACCACGGACGGCGTCAGCCGGCTGCCCTCCGGGTTGGTGATGACGACAGGCTCGCCACCCTCCATGACGGCAACCACAGAGTTGGTCGTGCCCAAATCGATGCCGATGATTTTGCTCATGGGGTCATTATCGAATCTGAGTCTCGGGGAGTCAAAGATTCTTCGATCTTCGACTCAGCTATGGGAGGCGGAGGCGCGGAGGTGACGGAGGTAACGGATTCACAGGAGGAACGAAGAAACGGAGACGAACGGAGTTTGGCGGCCCCCCACGAAGGGGCACGAAGACACGAAGTTCACGAAGAGAGCAGCGGCCGCTCGATTCGCCGCCGAAGGCGGCCTGCCGCGATGCGCGCCGACGAATCGCACGGCCCTCCGTTCGCCTTCGTTCCTCCGTTCCTCCTGTGAGACCGTTTTCTCCGTCCACCTCTAATGCCTCGTATACTCGAACGAGACGATGACGCTCGCTGACGACCAGCCGCGACCGAAGGGCACTCGCCTGGTGCTGAAGGTCGGCCTGCAGGCTTTTCTCGTCCTCCTGTTCCTCATCGCTGCGACGCTTGGAACGCTGAGCGGTGTGCTCTTCGCCTACGCCGGCGATCTGCCGGAGATCAGCGCGCTCGACGATTACCGCCCGCATACCATCACCCGAATCCTGGCGCGCGACGGCCAGGAGATCGGCGAGTTCGCCACCGAACGGCGGGTCGTCATCGGCTACGACGACATGGCTCCCGTCCTCCGGCAGGCCATCATCGCGACCGAGGACGGCGGCTTCGAGCGGCATTTCGGCATCAGCGTGTCGCGAATGATCATCACGGCGATCCGCGACGTCGTGAAAGGCGAGCGCTACGGCGCGAGCACGATCACGCAGCAGCTCTCGCGCACGCTCTTTCTCACGGATTACATGAAGGACGGCGTGTTTGCCCGCTCGGGGCTCACCGGGCTCGAGCGCAAGGCGAAAGAGATCCTCGTCGCCATCCAGATCGAGAAGCGCTATACGAAGCGCGAGATCCTGACGATGTACGCCAACCAGATCAATCTGGGTCCCGGGCTGTACGGCGTCGAGGCGGCGGCGCGCGCGTATTTCGACAAGTCCGCGAAAGAGGTCACCCTCGAGGAAGCGGCGGCGATTGCCGCCATCATTCAGACCCCGGCACGCCTGACGCCGGTCGTCAATCCGGACCGCACGCTCGCCAGGCGAAACACGACGGTGCTGCCGCGCATGGTCGAAAACGGCTTCATCACAGAGGCACGCGCGCGCGAAGCCGCCCGGACCCCACTGGTCGTCGTCGGCCAGCCGTCGGCGGATCGGTCGATCGCGCCCTACTTCGTCGAGGAGATTCGCAAGAAGCTCGAGGAGACATACGGCGCCGACTCGCTCTACCAGGCCGGACTGCGGGTACAGACGACGCTCGACGCGGAGCTGCAGGAAGCGGCGAACGCCGCCGTCGACCGCGGCCTGCGCCGCATCGACAAGCGCCGCGGCGGATTCCGAAAACCGGCCCGCAACGTGATCGCCGAAGGGCACAGCGTCGAGCAGTTCGCGCTCGATCGCTGGGACCAGTCGATCCTGGCTGGCGACATCGTTCCCGCGGTGGTGACGTTCGTCGGCGAGAACAGCGCCCGGGTAAGAATTGGCGCCGACGAAGTCGAGCTTCCACGGCCGGCGTTCGCATGGACTCGCAAAACGTCCCCGGCCGCCTTGTTCAAGGTTGGCGACCTGATCGACGTCGAAGTCCGCAGCCTGCAGGGAACCAGGCCTGCCGAGCTGATGCTCGAGCAGGCACCGGCCATCGAAGGGGCGCTGCTGGCAATCGACAACCGGACGGGCCAGATCCGCGCGATGGTCGGCGGGTTCAGCTACACGCGCAGCAAGTTCAACCGGTCGACCCAGGCCCGGCGGCAGGTCGGTTCGCTTTTCAAGCCGATCGTCTACACCGCGGCCATCGATCGCGGGTTCACACCCGTCTCGGTGTTCATCGACGAGCCGGTGTCCTACTCGGCCGGCCCGAATCAGCCGCCGTATTCGCCCCAGAACTACGATCGCAAATTCGAAGGGCCGGTGACGCTCCGACGTGCGCTCGAGCAGTCGCGGAACATCCCGGCCGTGAAAGCGATGCAGGAAATCGGCCCTGGCCAGGTCGTGAACTACGCCACACGATTCGGCCTCAGCGAAGCGCCACCGTTCCTGTCACTGGCGCTCGGCTCTGCGGAATCGACGCTGGTCCAGATGACGAGCGCCTATTCGGCGTTCGTCAACCGCGGGGTGCGCATGACGCCGTACGGCATCGTGACCATTACCGATCGTGACGGGAACCTGCTCGAAGAGCATCGGCCCGAGCCGCACGAAGCCGTTCGCGCCGACACGGCGTTCGTGATGACGAACCTGCTGCGCGGCGTCGTGCAGCGCGGCACGGCGCAGGCCGCGGCCGCGCTCGACTGGCCGCTCGGCGGCAAGACCGGGACGATGGATGAATACACGGACGCGTGGTTCATCGGTTTCGATCCGAACATTACCGTCGGCGTGTGGATTGGCTACGACGAGAAGCGCTCGCTCGGTCCCGGCGAGACCGGCGCATCGGCGGCGCTGCCGATCTGGATCGAGTTCATGCGCGCGTATATCGACAAGCGGGCGGACCGCAAGGCGCCTCCTGAGTTCGAGGCGCCGGGCAACATCGTGTTTGTCGCGCTGGATTCGGGGGTCATGGAGGCGTTCATCAACGGGACGCAGCCGCAGGCGGCCGCGCCGGCCGAGCCGGCTGTCACACCGGCAGCCACGCCGCCGCCGGCGGGATAATCGTTCGAACGGTCGGAACGGTCCGAACGGTCCGAACGATTCGAACGGTCCGAACGATTCGAACGGTCCGAACGATTCGAACGATTCGAACGATTCACACCCGCGGCTGCGGCACGTGATGCCGCTTCCAGAGCACGCAACCTTCGTAAATCAGAAACGTCACGAGCAGTAACCCGCCGGCCGCCAGCAACGCTTCCACCGGATAGAAAAAGGCCGCCATCATCAGCGGAATCAGCAGCAGACCGTCCATCCACAGCAGGGAAAGACCGCCTTCGTAGCTGACCCGTTCCGTCCAGCAGCTGCGCAGCCAAGAGATCATCAGTGCCTCCTCTCGACGCCGTCCGACGCCTCCAGGATGAGTTGCGAGGCGTGCCACCCGCTGTGGTCCACGGAGTATACGCCTGCTGGTTAGGACGTCAACTCGGCGAGCAAAGTTGACGTCCTCAGCAGTTCTCCCTTCCAGGTTCCCTCTTCCCGGTCCGTGTTCTGAAGTTCACGTTCATACATGCGTCTGGGTTCGGTTGACGGAACCTCAGCGGGAGGGCTCCCTCCAGAGGCATACGCTCGTCGAGGCGATGGCGCTGGGTGACATGATCGGTCAGCTGCGTGCAACCACTCTGACAGCTTCGGACACTAGCCGTGCTTGCACGGCTTAAAAGTGCGCCAAGGTCTCAGGCGTCGCGGTGCGACGGTGGGCGGCCACCTCGATGATCGCGTCTGGCGACTGCGCGCGATAGCCTCCAGCAGCTCCCTGGCCCGTCGTCTCAATTGATCGATGTCGGGGTTCTCGCGCATTCGCGCGAACGGGCGGGTGAGGTCGGTGACCGGTCATGACGAGCTCCTCTCCCGGCCGTGCCTAGGCACGGCCATACGCGCCCGTTGTCCGCTCTCCCGGGCGGGAAAAGAGATCATCCTGACGATGACGAATCCGACGTCGGGGTGGACGCCGTCCTTCCCGCGGACGTGGGTGACGCCCCGATGCGCCAACCCCGGTATACCCGGCCGGTCCAATGCGTCTTCTGCGTAGCTTCGCGTGCCATCCGAGAAGCGCTATCCGCGATATGTCGCCTTGTGGGTACGCGCGTCCCCAACACCGCGAGCCTTACTTTCGCCAATTGGAATCGCATCGGTGAATGGCCCGACATGTTGAAGAACGTCGACGCTGGCCGAGGCGGCGAACGCCGCTCGCGCGGGCGCGACCGTAGACGCTGCGGCATTCCTCATCAAGATTCGTAGGGACTGGCGGGCTGGCCGCCGAAATAATAGTAACGTCGTGAGCGACCGCGCGCGCGGGACCATCTGGTGGGACTTCGACGGGACGCTCGTGTCGCGCCCCTCGATGTGGTCACGTGCCGCAAGACGCCTCCTTGAGCGAATGTCGATCGTGTGCGATGACCTCCCCGGGCCGTTGTTCGAAGCGCTGAATAACGACATGCCTTGGCATGGGCCGAATCGGGCCCATCCCGAACTGAGCACACCCGAGCTGTGGTGGGCGAGAGTATTCGCCACGTACGCCGATGGCTTCTCTCGATGCGGATGGTCACACGCGGCCACTCAATCCGGTTTCGACGCTCTGCGGGCCGAGATCCTCGACGCTCGCGCCTACTCGCTGTTTGACGACGTCGTGCCGGTGTTGACGGCGTTACGCGAGGCGGGATGGCGGCATGTCATCGTTTCGAATCACGTGCCCGAGTTGGCGGACATCATGACCGGTCTCGGGATCAGAGAGTTCTTTGCCGACGTGATCACTTCAGGTCTCGTGGGCTATGAAAAACCGCAGGCCCAGATGTTCGAGGCGGCGCTGCGCTGCGCGATTCCAGGCGCGCCGATCTGGATGATCGGTGATAACCCTGAATGCGATTGCCACCCTCTCGCGGCATTCGGGGCCAACGCGATCTTGGTCCGCGCCGCCGAGCCCTCGTTTGAGCGCCACGCTGCGGACTTGTGGCAAGCCGCGAGGCTGATCGCCAGTTCGTAGTCCGCTAAGGGGAACGACGGCCGGCGGATCCTCCCCCCGTCGCCCTCGACATACACGTCGTCGAGGACCGGCACGTGGATATCGACGTTGAGATTCAGCGCCGCCCGAAGCGCTGGAATGATCGCCACGGCCCCGCCGCTGCCCCCAGGGGCACCAGCATGCCGGGCACGACGCCGCAGGAACGCGAGCCGGCACGGACGAAGACACCGCTCACCGCCCGGCATAGCGCATGGTCTCACGCCAGCATGTACCGCAGGCGATGCGGCAGACTCAAGACCCACCGGCGGACCGGCACCTCGGGAAACACCTGAGCGACGAGAGATAATCGAGCCGCTGCGCCATGCGTCGCGCGCACGTCGTTTATCGCTTCGGCGCGTTCGAGCTCGATCGGGAACACGAACGCGGCACCTGGAGCCGAGAACGACGAACTTCAGAACTTCGAGAACCGAACAATCAGAACACGAACCGGGAAGGGAGAACCCGGAACTGGGAACAGCTGCTAGTCCTCTTCTCCTCCTCCAGCCTCCAGCGTCCCACTGGCTTTCTTCATCAGGTAGGTCTTGATGAACGGGTCGATGTCACCGTCGAGGACCCGCTGCGGATCGCCGACCTGAAGCTTGGTCCGGTGGTCCTTCACCATCTGGTAAGGCTGAAGCACATAACTCCGGATCTGGCTGCCGAAGGCGATATCCCGCTTCTCTCCCCCGATCTGCTCGAGCCTGGCCGCCTGTTCCTTCATCTTCAAGTCATACAGCCGCGCCTTCAGCACTTTCATCGCGCTCGCGCGGTTCTTGTGCTGCGACCGCTCGTTCTGGCACGAGACGACGATGCCGGTCGGGATGTGCGTGAGGCGGACGGCGGAATCGGTGACGTTGACGTGCTGGCCGCCGGCGCCGCTCGACCGGTAGGTGTCCACCCGCAGGTCCTTGTCCTCGATCTCGATGTCCACGTCCTCCGGCAGCTCCGGCCACACGAACACCGACGCGAACGAGGTGTGCCGCCGTGCGGCCTGATCGAATGGCGAGATGCGCACGAGACGGTGCACTCCCGCTTCCGCCGACAGCAACCCGAACGCCGCCTCGCCGATAAAGAGGACCGTCGCGCTCTTGAGGCCCGCCTCTTCGCCCGGCTGATAGTCGATCAGATCGCGCTTGAAGCCTTTGCGCTCGGACCACTTCAGGTACATGCGCAGCAGCATCTCGGCCCAGTCCTGCGACTCGGTTCCGCCTGCGCCCGGGTGGATGGTCACGATGGCGTTGGACTGATCGTGCTCGCCTGACAGCATCTTCTTGCTTTCGGCGGCGTCGATCTCCTGCTGGAACTCGTCAAGGCTGCGCTGCAGATCAGCGCTGACGTCTTCGCCGGCCGCCGCCCATTCGAAGAGCACGCCGAGGTCGTCGCTGCGCCGCTTCAGCGTCTGCAGCAGCGTCAGCTCATCGTCGACGCGGCGGCGGCGCTGCATGACCTTCTGCGCCTCGGCCTGATTGCTCCAGAAGTTGGGCGCGCCGATGTGCTTTTCGATGTCGGCGAGCTGTTCGTCGAGACGGGCTGCCTCAAAGATGCCTCCGCAGCTCGGCCGCGCGGCGGCTCAGCTCGTCGTAGCGTCGTTGGAGATCGTCGAGATCGAAAGCCAATGATGGGTCTCCTATCGGCGAAGAAAGACGAACGCGAGCACGACGATCGCCATCGAGACATACGCCGCGACGTCGCCGATCGCCGTATACACAGTGCGGCCGGTGAGAAAGCGCGCCTCCTCCACCAGGCCGACCTGCTCAAAGATAGCCGACTGCGCCACCACGCGCCCATAGGGATCGACGAGACCGCTGATGCCGGTGTTCGCCGCGCGCGCCATGTAGCGGCCATGCTCGATCGCCCGCATCGCCGCCATCGCAAAGTGCTGATACGGCGCTGAAGAGTGTCCGTACCACGCGTCGTTGGTGATCGTCGTCAACAGCTCGCTTCCGCCGATCACCGCTTCGCGCACCAGCGACGGATAGACGACCTCGTAGCAGATTGCGGTGCTTGCCCGATGCCCGCCGACGGGCAGCATGATCATCGAATCGCCTGGCGTAAACGGTGCGAACCCGGCGAGGGTCTGCACGAGCGGCGGGAAAAACGTCAGCCAGTCCGCCAGCGGCACGAACTCGCCGAATGGCACCAGATGAATCTTCCGATACACCGCGGACGTCATCCCGTCCGGAGCCAGCTGAAAGGCGGCGTTGTAGTGCCGGTCGACGGCGCCGCCTGCGCCGATGATGGCCTGATCGCTTCCGAACAGGATCGGCACTTTCACTTCACGCGCCAGGTCCCGCATCGCCAGCTCGCCCTCGGGGTCGCCCTCGAACGAAAACGGCGTGGACGATTCCGGCCAGATGACATATTGCGCGCCGCGGCGCACGACGTCGCGCGTCATGGCGACGTACGTCGTAAAGATCCGCCGCGCCTGATCCCGCCGCCACTTCAGCTCCTGCTCGATGTTCCCCTGCACGAGCCCGACACGAATCGGCGTTCCCTCGCGCGTGTGCGAACCGCCGGCAATCCGCCACGTGCCCCAGCCTGCCGTGACGGCGAGCACGAGAACGACACCTGCGACGGCCCGGATCCGGCGTCGTCCACTCGTCAGCAGCGAGTAGGCAATGCCGGCGTTCACGAACGCCACCAGCGCGGACAACCCGTAAACGCCGAGAAGGCTCGCCAGCTGTGCGACGGGCAGCACCGTCACCTGACTGTTTCCGAGCGGCACCCACGGGAAACCGCCGAAGAGATATCCGCGGAGGAACTCCGTTGCCACCCACGCCGCCGGAGCGAACAACAGACCCACCGCTCCGGCACGCGCGATGAACAGGCTGGTGACAAGCGCCGTGACCGCCGGGTACAGCGCCAGATAGGACGCGAGCAGCAGCATCGCGAACACGGCCACGGGCGTGGCCAGCTGCCCGTAAGTGGCCACCACCGTGTAGGTCCAATAGACCGTCCCGACGAAATAGACGAGCCCGGCAACGAGCCCGAGGAGAAACGCGCGGAAGGGCGGCTGTCCGGGCAGACGATCGACCCGCCCGCGCCCGTCGAGTACGCTCGGAATCGGCCGGCCGGTCAGCGCGATGAGCAGCGGCACGAGCGCGATCCACGCGATTGCCGGATGGCCGTACTTCGGAAAGCTCAACGCGAGCAGGACGCCCGCGGCGAGGGCTAGCGGGTAACCCAGGGTTCGAAACGCTCTTCCCGCTGAAGCTTTTGACCGACCGCGACCGCCTCGCTCCTGGTCGGATACTTGCCGACGCGGACTCGATACCGGGCACTCGGCGGACCACTCTCGTTCAGCGCGACGAATGTCCGGTAGCCCTTGGCCTTCAGTCGCCCGGCAAGCGATTCGGCGTCGGACATCGACCCGAAGGTCTGCACCTGCGCAGCCCAGCCGTTGCCCGGCGGCTCCGCGAAATTCCTGCTCGCCGTGACAGGCTCGGGCCTCGCCGGCTTCTCGACAGCAGGCGCCTGGACGACCGGCGCCTTGTTCCCACCCGTCGCGACCACCTTCGATACGGCGGGCTTTTCCGCTTCGCGAGGCGGGACTGACGGCCTGCGCTCGGCCGGCTTCAGCGGTTCGGCCGGAGCCACAGGAGCTTCAAGATGCTGGTCGTAGGTAAGGTTCTCCTGGGCGATAGGGCCGGGCTCGGGAGCGAGATCCGCGCGTGGGGCAGGCGTGTCGAGCGGCGCGATCGGATCGACGACAGGATCGGTGCTGGCGGCGAGAACGTCAGCTTCAGGAAGCCGAACGCCGCGGCCGACCATTACGCCTGACAGGAAGATGACGACGGCGACGACCGTCGCGGCCATGAACATGAAAACAAGCTGTTTTCCGTTCAGCTGAATCTCGTGAACTTCGTGATCCGGCATTAGCCGGGTGCAATTCTAACACGGGCAATCCGCCCTGAAGCCGGACTCCACGGGCGCTTCGACTCCTACGGCGGCGGCAGACCCTTCGACTCGCCGACGCTTGCTCAGGGCAAGCGATCGAGCATCCGTCTCGCCTCGGCGTTCTGCGGATCCGCCTTGAGGATCCACTGCAGCTCGGCGCGGGCAGCCGCGGTGTCGCGCGCCTGCGCGTACGCGTCGGCCAGTGCGAGGTGCGACGCGACCGTATCGTCGCTCCAGATCGCAATCTTGAACTCGTCGATCGCTTCGTCCGTCCGGCCGCTGCGCAGATAGACCCGGCCGAGGAGCACATGCGCCGCGGCGTCGTACGGCGCGAGGTAGACGGCGCGCCTCAACGCCGATATGGCCTCGCCGTCACGCTCGGCCTGGTACGCGCGCCGCCCGGCCTCGAAATGGAATCTGGCGAGGTCGCGCTGGTCGCGCTGCTCCACTGCCACAATCGCGCTCTCGACACGGAGCGAGGCGGGAACATCGACGTCGGTCTTGATCCGCTCGAGCCCGCGCGGCACGTCGTTACGCCCGGCCTGCTTTGCATCCCACTCGGCGTAGTCCGACGACAGCCGCCTCGCCAGTTCCTTCTCCCTCGCTGCTTCGGTGCTGCTGCCACTGGCCTGCAGCGCCACGCCCAGGACGTAATGAGCCGCATCGTCGGCCGGGCTGCGGCGCACGGCTTCGCGCAGCGAGTTGATCGCGTTGGTCAGGTCTTTCTGAAGCCAATAGGCGTAGCCGAGATTGAAGAACAGATCGGAGTCGGTATTGTCCGCCTGTGTCGCGGCGCGGAAGTAGGCCACCGCGGCGTCGCCGGTCGAACCCGGCGGCCGCCGCAGCTGCAGGACGCCCAGGTTGTTGAGGATCGCCGGATCGGGACGGGACGCGTTGAGCTCGCTGAGCGCCGTGAAGGCCGGCTGGTGTTGCGCCAGATGCAGCATCGACACCGCGCCGAGGAATCTGGCCTGTCGGGCCAGGCGGTGGCCGGTCGGCACATCGCGCACGGCGGCCAGCGCCTGCAGATGCTCGGACAGGTCGGTATACGCATTCCACAGCTCGAGGCGCACCCGATGAAAGGCCGGCTCGATGCGAAGTGCCTGGCTCAGGAAGCTGATCTTCGACGCCGGAGCGTGTGCGAGGAGCCCCTTGATGTATTGCTCGAACGCCGCAATCGGCGGGTGCCCCTGCTCCATCTCCTCGACGCTCACCGTCGAGCCCGGCGCCAGCCGTCGTGCCACGCGGCCATAGATGGCGAAGACCTCCGCCAGCGGACCGCTTTCGACGATCTCCGGGGCCATCCGACCGGCATCGATCCGGATCGACCGTGCGCGAACGATCAGATCCTGGCCTTTCACCTGCACGGAACCCACAACCGCTGTGGCCGCCCCGACGAGTTGACCGAGGCGGATGACGGTGGCGTGGCTCAACGTCGAGGAGACGGGCACGCGAAGCCGCTCGAACGCGCGCACCCGGTCTTCTCTCGTGATGGCCGGCGCGCCAAGGGCAATCAGGTCGTCTGTCAGAATGACCGCTGACGCCTCGCTCAACCAGTAGGTCTGCGCTTCCGTGGACACGTTGTCGAACGGAACCACCAGATGACGCTGCACCGCCTGGGCCCCAGCCGCCGGCGGAAACAACACGAGGCAGCACCACGCAACGAGAACGAGCCGGCGGCTTCGCGTCATGTCTCAGCTCCTGCGGCACCGTGTTCGGGGGTTGTCGACGGCTGGCGAACCTGGACGGACATCAGACACTGGCCTCCGCCCGTCGCGCGGCAGCGGTCTGTGTCCACGTCCACGTCGATGTTGAACAGCTGCATCAATCGACGGATCGCCGCGACGTAGAACTCGCACAGCGGCTGCTCGGCCGCATCCCTCACCTCGCAGAAAATCGAGCCGCGGATATCGAATGAGCCGCGGCCTTTACGCCAGCGCGCTCGCGCGCGGCTGCCGCCGTAGGTCAGCCTGACCATCCGCCGCACGATCCGTGTGACCAGCCGCAGTCGGATCGCGTCCGGCATGGCGCGGACGCACGTCCGTTCGAACGCCGCCAGTTCGGCAACCGTCCACTCGGCCGAATATTCGCCGGCGCGTCCGGCGACCAGCCTGTATGCTTCGCCCTCCTGGCGCAGAAAGCTCAGAACGGCCGCCAGCGGCGCGAGGCCAATCCGCCCCTCGCGCAGGCCGGACGGGTGCAGCCACGATTCGTAGAACTCCAACCGTGACGGCAGCAGATCCGCGATGCCTTGATGCAGGCTCGCGACGAGAAGGCGTCCGACACCGGAGTCATTCATCGACGGGAAAATGGTACCGTGTAATGCGGAATGCTGAATTCAGAATGCAGGCGTGCCTGAATTCTGCATACTGAATTCTGAATTGCCGGCGTATCCACCATGATTCTACCGGTCCACGACAGCGTGCGCGCGCACGTCGCGCGCCTGCTTACGACGATCTATGCGCTCGACGAGACGACGCTGCCAACGGTCGCGCTCGAATATCCTCCCACCCGCGAGCTCGGCGACCTGGGCACCCCGGTGGCGTTCGAGCTGGCCCGGCGCCTGCGGAAGGCGCCGCGAGCGATCGCTCAGGAGATCGCCGGCGCGTTCGGAACGGTCGCGGGCGTACGTACGGTATCGGCGGCACCGAACGGCTACTTGAACTTTTTCCTCGAACGCCGGACGTTCCTGCTCGATCGCCTGCATCAGCGGGAGATCAAGCCGCACCCGACCGCCGGCAAAGCGATCGTCGAGCACACCGCGATCAATCCGAACAAGGCGGCGCACATCGGGCACCTGCGCAACTCGGCGCTTGGCGACACGCTCGTCAGGGTCCTGCGATTCCGCGGCATCCCCGTCGAAGTGCAGAACTACATCGACGACACCGGGGTGCAGGTGGCCGACGTGGTGGTCGGGTTTCGCGTGCTCGAGGGGAAATCGCTCGACGAGATCCGCGCAATCGCCGACTCGACGCGCTTCGATTACTACTGCTGGGACCTCTACGCGCGCGTCACCGACTGGTACGGCGACGACAAGGAGCGGCTCGCCGTCCGCGCGAGCACGCTTCACGATATCGAGCACGGCGGCAACGACAACGCGGCCGCTGCCGCATTCATCGCCGACCGCATCGTCCGCTGCCACCTGCAGACGATGGCGCGGATGAACGTTGATTACGACCTCCTCACCTGGGAAGGCGACATCCTGCGGCTCAAGTTCTGGGCCCAGGCCTTCGACGTGCTGAAGGCCAAAAAAGCCGTGTATCTGCGGACCGAAGGACGGCTCAAGGGCTGCTGGGTCATGCCTATCGAGGAGAACGAGCCGTCGACATCCCCGAACACGGATCCACAGTCCCGGCCCCCCGATCCCCAATCCCCAACCCCCGATCCCGCCAACCCTGACGACGAAGAGCGCGAAAAGGTCATCGTCCGATCCAACGGCGTCGTCACCTACGTCGGCAAGGACATCGCCTACCAGTTCTGGAAGCTCGGGCTGCTCGGGCGCGACTTCCATTACCGCGTGTTCGCCGAGCGGCCGCACCAGGGAACCGCGCCAAGCGGTTCCGGCAGACAGGGTCCGCTGTGGGCAACCTGCACGTCTGGCGGCCGCAACGATCATCCGCTCTTCGGCGGCGCGGCCTACGTGTACAACGTGATCGACGTCCGCCAGTCGTATCTGCAGAGGCTGCTGAAGCAGGCACTGATCGCGGTTGGCCACCCGGAGGGCGCCGAGCGCTCGCACCATTTCTCGTACGAGATGGTGGCGCTCTCGCACGCGACGGCGCGTGAACTGGGACATGCCCCGCCGCCTGATTCCGACGATGCCAGGCGGCCGTTCGTGGAGGTCTCGGGGCGCAAGGGGCTCGGAGTAAAAGCCGATGATCTGCTCGACACGATGATTCGGAAAGCCTCCGGCGAGGTCGCCAAGCGCAACCCGGAAATGCCGGCGGACGAGACGGAGCGCACGGCCCGCCGCATCGCCATCGCCGCGGTTCGCTACTTTCTCATCAAGTTCTCCCGCGGCAAGGTCATCGCGTTCGATCTCGACGAGGCGCTGAGCTTCGAAGGAGAAAGCGGCCCGTACATCCAGTACGCGGTGGTCCGTGCCAACAACATCTTTCAGAAAGTGCAGCAGCGCGACGGTCTCGACGAAACGGCTCTGCTGGCCACATTGCCGGACGTGCCTGCCGGCGAGCTGACGGGCGAGAACGGAGACCACGAGCTGTGGTCGCTGGTGCTCGAGGCGTCGCGGCTGGACGAGGTCGTTGAACAGGTGATTCGGACCCTCGAGTTCTCTGTCCTGGCGAAATACGCCTTCATGCTCGCCCAGGCGTTCAATGCGTTCTACCACCGGTCGCCGATTCTCAACGAGGAACGCGACGACGTGCGGCGGTGGCGGGCGGCGGCGGTCATCTACCTGCGCAATCAGCTGACGCAGGCACTGGATCTCATGGGCGTGGCCGTTCCGGCTAGGATGTAGGGCGCGCTTTGGCGCGCGAATGCAGGATGCAAGATTCAGAATGCAAAACGCGCGCGGTAGCGCGGCCGAGTCACGACTCGAAGCGTGCTTGCATTTTGCATTTTGCATTTTGAATTTTGAATTTCCGATGTCCACCTGATGCCTGTCATCGCCATTGCCCCGTGCTCCAAGCAGCACGACTATGAGGAAGCGGTTCGCCGCGCGGGCGGCGACGTGCGCATCCTCAACTACGAGACGGACCGGCCGGCGGAGGTCGTCAACGAGGTCGATGGCATTCTGCTGCCCGGCGGCGACGACGTGCTGCCGTCGCTGTATGGCGCGGATCCGCATCCGACGTTCGACGCGGCGGAGCCCGGCCGCGATGCCTACGAGCTGGAGCTGGCGACGCGTGCCGGCGACGCCGACCTGCCGCTCTTCGCGATTTGCCGCGGCATCCAGGTGCTCAACGTCGCGCGCGGCGGCACGCTCGTCCAGGACATTCCCAGCGAGCTGCCGGATGCGATGCCGCACGAGGTTCGCGATACCCCGTTTACGATCGCGCACGATGTGTGGGTGTCCGAAGGCACGCTGCTGCATACCCTGCTCCGCGAGCGGATCGATGGCGACGCGTGCCCGGTGAACAGCCGTCACCATCAGGCCGTGCAGAAGGTCGGCAGCGGACTCGTCGTATCCGCCACGGCGCCCGACGGGGTCATCGAGGCGGTCGAGGATCCCAGCAAGCGTTTCTGTGTCGGCGTGCAGTGGCATCCGGAAAATTTTTACCGGACCGGCGAGTTTCGCGCGCTGTTCGAGGCCTTCATCACGGCGGCGCAGGAAAGGAGGTGACGCATGCGTTGGTTACGCGCGATCCTGGGCGGCATCCTTGCCGAAGTGCTGGTGCTGGTGATGATCCTGCCGGTGGCGTTGGCCGTCGGATTCGATCTGAGCAACAGTGATCCCTCGTCGGTGCCACCCGCTCTTAACGCCGCGATCGTCGTCGCGTCATTCATCGGCCCGCTGCTGCTGACGCAGTGGGTCGCCCGCCGCCTCACGTCGCAGTTCGTGCTGCACGGCTTCCTCGTCGGCTTTACGGCATTCGTCATCTACATGATTCCGATGACGCTGTCGGGCGAATCGCAGCCGCTGATCTACTGGATCGCGCACGCAATGAAGATCCTTGGCGGCGTGACCGGCGGCTTCGTCGCGGCGCGGAGGCACACCGCGCGCGGCACTGCGGCGCTGACTTAGGTTCAACGGGTTCACCGGGTGCAGACGGTTCAGAGGGAATGAACCTCGTGCACCGCTTAAACCCATTGAAGCACCGAACCTATTGAACCCATTGAACCTACTGAACCTATTGAACCCGTGTAAATAGAGCCACCGACTCGACGTGCGCGGTGTTGGGAAACAGGTCGACGCCGCTCAGCTCACCCAGCTCGTAGCCTGCGTCAATCAGCGTGCGTGAGTCGCGGGCGAACGTGGCCACGTCGCACGAGACGTAGACGATGCGGCCCGGGCGATGCGCGATGGTGCCGGCAAGCGCCTCGCGGGTCATTCCCGTGCGGGGCGGATCGACGATCACGGTCACGCCGGTCACGTCTTCGTTCCGGTCGCGAACCAGCGCGAGAAACTGTTCGACGCTGCGGCGTTCGACGCGGACACGATCGCCGAACGGCGCCGCGTTCCGCGTGAGGTCCGCGCCGCTCACCGGATCGCCTTCGACGACGATGACGCGCGGCGCACCGGCCGCGGCGAGCGACAAGCCGAACAACCCGACGCCCGCGTAGAGGTCGATCACCGGTCCTGTTCCGACGAGCGAGCCCACGCGCTGGACCAGCGGTTCGAGCAGGAAGCGGTTCCCCTGAAAGAACGCCCGCACGTCGCGCTGCAGGCGGACTGCGGCACCCTTGAACGGGTGCCCTGCGTAGGGCGCCCCGTCAGGGGTGCCCGGGATGGCTAATGAATCGACGACGACTGGCGCACCCGCCAGCACCTCGACGCCGGCACGGTCGGCGCGCGCCGCGGAAAGCCCGGTGAGCCCTTCGGCAAGCGCCTTGTAGCCGGAGGTATCCACGCCCGCCTGCAGCTCGACGTGACACGCGCGCTCGGTGCCGCCGATGTTCTCGGACACTTCGACGGCCGCAAGCCCCGCAAGGGAGTGGCGCACGAGCAGTTCCTCGACCCGGGCGAGCCAGGCGTTGGTCGCATCCGCGAGCTGGCGCGTCGGCGCCGCGCCGCACAGCACGTGCGTCCCCTCTCGATAGAAACCGACGCGGCCGTTCGCCGCGTGCAGACGCGCACGCATGCGGTAGCCATGCTCGGGCGAGCCCATGACCTCCGGCGGCGCCGCCAGCGGTACGCGACCGATTCGCGCGAGCGCGTCTTGAATGATCTGTCCCTTGAGCTGCAGCTGCCTCGGATAGTCGATGAAGGCGAGCACGTTGCCGCCGCAGCGCCAGTCGCCGGCGTCAGCTCGACGATCCGGCGATGCGCTGAGCACCTGCGCCGTGTCGGCGAAGATCACGCCCTTACCGGCTCGCTCGACACGGGCGCTCACGCGCTCGCCCGGAATCGCGCCCCAGACGAGAACCACGTGGCCGTGATGACGCGCCAGCATCCGCCCGCCGGCGGCGGGTTTCTCGATGTCGAGCGTGAGCAGGGTGCCGGGTTGCATCTCGATCGATCGTGGGGCGCGCCTTGCGACGTCCGCCTGAAGGCGGACACTACATGAAGCTAATCACCGGAATCCGACGGCGCTCGCGAAGCAGCCGATCGGCCGCCGCCCGGCGGGATCGTTCGAAGACCGGCGGGGCCATCCGCTCGCGGAACGGCGTCAGCTCCTCGTCTGCCTCGGCGTCGATCTGGCGCAGCAGCTCCGCGCCGCTGCGCGCGCGCGCGGCATCCATCAAGTCGGCATCGAGCGCGCTCAGGCGCTCGAGAAACGCCGCGCGTGTCTCACCGCGCAGTCCCCTGGCTCCAGCCCGGGCCGCATCCAGCTCGCGCACCAGCCGATCGAGCACGTCATCCAGCGAGCGGTCCTCTCCGCCGCGCAGCATCGTCAGTCGCGCGATCACACGATCGAGGTGGGCCGGCAGCGATCCGTGCCGCCGCGACAGATCGGTCTCGGCGTCGGGGTCATCGACATCGGGTTCGCGGATCGGTACTCCGACCGCGCGCCGCCACTCGTCGAAGACGTCGAAGACGTCCGCCTCGCAGGACTGAATGTGCACCGGACGCCGCCGCGGGCCCTTGCTGTAGTAGCGCTCGAAATAGCGGTCGATCCCCCGTTGCGCAACTTTCAGCGGCACGCCACGGTCCGCCCACCCGCAGACCTGTTCGAAGGCGGGGCCGACGATCCGGATCAGGTGCCCGTCGTTCTTGCGGCAGAGATAATCTTCGAGCTGGCGGCAGTACTCCGCCATGTCCGTTACAGCCACCGCACTTCCCCCGAGATGATCCTGACGGTTCCGGAATCGCTGCGAACGATCAAGGATCCGTGCTCGTCAACGTCCACGGCGACTCCCTGCCGGTCGGCGCCGTCGTTCCATTCAACTGGCCGGCCCAGCGTGGTGGCGGCGTTCACGCGCCAATCCGCGACCACGCGCCCCGTTGCGCCTTCCTGCAACTGCCGATACCGCGCGGCGAGCGCGGCCAGGCACTCGGCAAACACGAGTCCGCGATCGACGGGCCGGCCGAGTTCCTGCTCGAGCGACGAGGCGCGCCGTCCGACCTCGCGCGGCAGCGAGGCGGTCAGCACGTTGATCCCGAATCCAAGAACTACCCATGAATGGCCGTCGGGAGCGGCCCCGCCTTCCGCCAGAATGCCGGCGATTTTTCGCGCCGCCGGACCGCCGTCGGCGACGAGGTCGTTCGGCCATTTCAGGTGCAGGGTCAATCCCGTCGCCGCGCGGACTCCATCGGCGAGCGCCACACCGGCGGCAATCGTCACGAGGCGCAGCGCGGCCGCCGGCGGCCGAAGCAGCACGCTGGCGTAGATGCCAGCCCCGTGCGGCGATGCCCAGTCGCGCCCGAACCGTCCGCGTCCCGCGTTCTGCGCGTCCGCCGCCACCACGACGCCTTCCGCGGTTCCTGCCTCCGCCAGCGTCGTCACCACATCGTTGGTGGACGTGATCTCGGAGAACCACTGGATGCGATCGGCGAAGAGGCCCAGCCGGGGACCGGCGGCGGCAAGAGCCGCAGCGACCTCGCCCGGCAGCGGAACGGGCGCCGGAGGACTTCCCAGAGCCGTCATGCAGGTGAAAGTTATACCGGCTCGATCTCGAAGCTGAGATCGACGGCCGGCGCCGAGTGCGTCAATGCACCGATGGACACGTAATCCGCCCCGGTGGCCGCCAGCTCGGCCATGCGCTCCAGCGTGACGCCGCCGGAGATCTCGGTCTTCGCGCGCCCGCGGCATTTGTGGACCGCTGCGATGATGTCCGGCGTGGAGAGGTTGTCGAGGAGGACGATATCGGCCCCGGCGTTCAGCGCGTCGTCCACCTGCTGAAGCGATTGGGCTTCGACTTCGGTCGGCATCTCCCGGTTCTTCTTCCGCATCCGGGTCACGGCATTCACGACGCCCCCGGCAAGCCGGACGTGGTTGTCCTTGATCAGAATGCCGTCGTCCAGGCCCGAACGGTGATTGACGCCTCCGCCGGCGCGGACGGCGTACTTTTCGAGCGCGCGCAGGAGCGGCGTCGTCTTCCGCGTGTCGAGGACGATGATGCGTCCGGCGGCGGCGTCGACGAAACGGCGTGTCAGCGTCGCGGTTCCGGACAGCCGCTGCAGGAAGTTGAGCGCCGTTCGTTCGGCGGTCAGCAGACCCGAGGCGTGCCCCTGATACTCGGCGACGATCGTTCCCGGCTCGCACCGCGAGCCATCGCCATGATGCACGGTGATCGCCACGCCGGGATCCATCTGCCGGAACGCCTCGGAGGCGATCTCCAGCCCGGCGACGACGCATGGGGACTTGGCGAGGATCACCGCGCGGGCCCTCTGCTGCGCGTCGATGACCCCTTCGGTCGTCACATCGCCCCACCCGAAGTCCTCCGCCAGCGCGCGCCGAACCAGCTCGCGATAGACGCCGGGATCGAGCGGCTCGAACGGGACTCGCTTCACGGATGCGATTCGGAACCGCCGGGCTCCTCGGATGGCAGGACGGAAACCTGAAGCGCCTCGCCCTGCTGGAACACGATGGTCGCGGTGTTTGCCGAGCCGATCTCGAGCTGCACCATCCTGAGGCTGTTCAGCATGTCGGTGTCGCCGGCGATCGTGACGTTGACCGGGGTCTTGATTTTCATTCCCTGCAGCGATTTCTCACGGCGGATCTCACCGTTGGCCAGCTGCGCATCGACGTAGAACCGTGCCTCTGCGCCTTCACCGGCGATCTGCTCCAGCGCACCGGCAGCCGGCCAGGGAGCACGGTGCACGCTGCCGCTGCGCCACCAGGACCACACTTCCTCCGTGACGAACGGAAGATACGGCGCAAAGAGCCGAAGGTAGGTTTCCAGCGCCACCAGCAGCGCGCCGTTGGCGGAGCTCGCCGAGTCGGCGCCGAAATCGCCGTAGCGGCGCGCCTTCACCAGCTCGATGTAGTCGTCGCAGAAGTTCCAGAACGATTTCTCGATTTCGCTCAGCGCGCTGGTGTAGTCGTACTCCTCCAGCTTCCGCGTCGCAAAGGTCACGAGGCGCGCGAGGTTGAGCAGCATCGCCTTGTCGAGCGGCGCCGTGACGTCGCCTTTCGGCTCCGTCTGCAGCAGCGCGAAGCGCGACGCGTTCAGGATCTTCGTCGCCAGCCGCCGTCCGACCTTCATCTGTCCCGGATCGAACGTCGTGTCGGCGCCCGGCCGGCCGTTGGCCGCCCAGTAGCGCACGCCGTCCGAGCCGTGCTCCTCGAGCAGCGCCATCGGCGTGATGACGTTCCCCTTGGACTTCGACATCTTCTTCCGGTCCGGATCGACCACGAAGCCTGAAATCGCGGCATGTGCCCACGGCAACTGCTGATGTTCCAGCTCGGCACGCAGCACGGTGCTGAAGAGCCACGTCCGGATGATGTCGTGCGCCTGCGGACGCAGGTCCATCGGGAACACGCGCGAGAACAGGTCCGGATCCTCGAGCCAGCCGCCCGCGACCTGCGGCGTGAGCGAGGACGTTGCCCACGTATCCATCACGTCCGGATCGCCGGCAAAACCGTTCGGCTGGTCGCGCTGGCTCGCGGTGTAGCCATCCGGCACGTCGGTCGACGGGTCGATCGGCAGACGCGACTCGTCCGGCACGAGTGGGTGGGCGTAGTCGCGGTTTCCGTCGGCCGTAACCGGATACCACACCGGGAAGGGCACGCCGAAGAACCGCTGCCGGCTGATGCACCAGTCGCCCGCCAGGCCGTTCACCCAGTTGTCATAGCGATGGCGCATATATTCCGGATGCCATTGCAGCTCGCGGCCTCGTTCGAGCAGCGCGTCCCGGAACTCCATTGTCTTGATGAACCACTGTCGGCTGGTGATGATCTCGAGCGGGCGATCGCCCTTCTCGTAGAACTTCACCGGATGGGTGATCGGCTTCGGTTCGCCGATGAGATCGCCCGACTGCTGGAGCAGTTCGACGACCTTTGCGCGCGCCTTCGCCGCTGACAGATTCACCAGTTGGTCGTAGGCGCCCTGCGCCGCCGCGGCGTCACGCGTCTCCCATCCGGCGCCACCCCAGGTCAGGTGACGGAACGCACCATTGGGCTGAAGGACCGCACGAACGGGCAGCGACAGTTCGCGCCACCAGGTCACGTCCGTGAGGTCGCCAAACGTGCAGATCATGGCGATGCCGCTGCCCTTTTCCGGATCGGCAAGCGGATGCGCTTTGACCGGCACGGACACGCCAAACAGCGGCGTGACGACGTCCCTGCCAAACAACGGGCGATACCGATGGTCGTCCGGATGCGCCACAAGCGCCACGCAGGCAGGAATCAGCTCCGGCCTGGTCGTCTCGATCTCCACGAACCGGTCGCCGGCGTAGTGTCCGCCTTCAGGCCCCCCTGCAATCTCGAACCGAATCCGGTGGTACGCGCCCGGCTGCTCGCGGTCTTCGAGCTCGGCCTGCGCGACCGCCGTCCGGAAATCGATATCCCAGAGCGTCGGCGCTTCGAGCTGGTAGGCGGCTCCGCGCTTCAGCAGCCGCAGAAACGACGCCTGCGACACGCGCTGCGCCGCGCGGCCGATGGTGGCGTAGGTGCGCGTCCAGTCCACCGACAGACCCAGGTACCGCCACAGCTGCTCGAAGACCTTCTCATCTTCCACCGTCAGCCGATTGCACAACTCGATGAAGTTCGGCCGCGAGACGGAGATCGGCTGCTTGGGAGGCTTCTCCGGCGGCTGAAACGACGAATCGTACGGCAGCGACGGATCGCACCTGACGCCGTAGTAGTTCTGCACGCGGCGCTCCGTGGGCAGGCCGTTGTCATCCCAGCCCATCGGATAGAACACTTCCCTGCCCCGCATGCGCTGAAAGCGGGCGACGATGTCGGTGTGGGTGAAGGAAAAGACGTGACCGATGTGCAGCGAGCCGCTCACCGTTGGCGGCGGCGTATCCACGGAATAGACGTCCAGCCGCGTGCGGCTGCGGTCGAATCTATACGTGCCGTTCTCTTCCCAACGCGCGTTCCATTTCGCCTCGAGGCCCTCCAGCGCCGGCTTCTCTGGCAGGGAGATCGGCTGATCCGTGTCCGGCATCACTCGATTCTATTTCTCCTCCGCAGCCGGCCGATCTCCTCGGGGATGTTCACCGAGGAGGCGTCGCGCTCACCCTGCTCGACCTCCAGAAACAGCCTGAACAGGTCGGCAATCGGGTTTCGCGGCTCGGCCTCGAACTCGGGTTCGGGCGTTGTGAAGGGGGACGGTGTGTCCTGTGCCAGCGGTGCCGGCGCCGGCGGCGTCAGATGCGGAAACGGCCGCGGCGGCGTCTGCGCCCGTGTCGCGAACGCCACGTCGAGCCGGTCGAAGTATTCGTCGAGCGATTCCTCGGATCGATCCGTTTTCACGGTCTCCACCGCGTCCGGGATGGGCGGCCGCGCCGCGGCTGCCGGCGCCGCCGCCGGCCGGCGCTCCCCGTCAATCAGCTCACGGACCCGGGCGATCACTTCGTGGGTCTCGAACGGCTTGACCAGCACGCCGTCGCATTTCACCCGCCTGGCGCGCTCCTCGTCCACCGGCTCGAACGCGCCGGCCAGCAGCAGCACGGGCACCTTCGCCAGCGTCGGGTGCTCCTTCACGAACGCCGCAACCTCGTAGCCGTTCTTCTTCGGCATCGCGATGTCGGCCAGGACGATATCCGGCGCGTCGGCGGACATGCGGGCGATCGCCTCCTCGCCGTCGCTGACGGTCACCACGTCGATGTCCTCACCCGAGAACGTCAGTTCGACGACGCGCTGGATCGTCACGCTGTCGTCGGCCAGCAGCAGCTTACGCTTCACCGATTTGCTCCAGAGCTCTCCGACAGCGCCGCGCGGTCGCGCGCGTGCCGCGTAATGAACTCGACAACCGCCTGCATCGGCGTGCCGGGCAGGAAGATCCCGGTGATGCCGATGGCATTGAGCTTCGGAATGTCGACATCCGGAATGATACCGCCCACCACGACCATGACATCGTCCATGCCCCGCTCGCGCAGGAGCTCCATGATCCGCGGACAGATGTGCATGTGCGCGCCCGACAGGATCGACAGGCCGATCACGTCCGCGTCCTCCTGCAGCGCCGCCGCCACGATCTGCTCCGGCGTCTGCCGCAGCCCCGTGTAAATGACTTCCATGCCGGCATCGCGAAGCGCCCGGGCGATGACCTTGGCACCGCGATCGTGGCCGTCGAGTCCGGGCTTGGCGATGACGACACGGATCGTCGGCATCAGATCACCGCCTCCTCGACGTATTCGCCCCAGACGTCTCTCAGCGCGTCGCACATCTCTCCGATTGTGGCGTACGCGCGCACCGCATCAAGCAACAAGGGCATTGTATTGTCAGTGCCCGTTGCACCGGTGCGCAGCTGGTCGAGCGCGTGCCGGACCTGCACGTTATTGCGCCTTCCTCGCAGCGCGTCGAGCTTGGCGAGCTGTTTCTCGCCGGCCGATTCGTCGATGTAGAGGATGCCGACAGGCGGTTCATCCTCGGTGATGAACTCGTTCACGCCGACGATGACCCGCTCGCGCGCCTCGACCGCCTGTTGGAACCGGTAGGCGCTCTCGGCAATCTCACGCTGTGGAAAGCCCCGCTCGATGGCCTCGACCATGCCTCCCATGGCGTCGATCGTCCTGAAGTACTCGAGTGCCTCTGCTTCGAGATCGCTCGTCAAACGCTCGACGAAGTAAGACCCGCCGAACGGGTCCACGACGTCCGTGACGCCGGTTTCGTGCGCGATGATCTGCTGCGTACGGAGGGCCAGCCTGGCCGCCTCGGCCGTCGGCAGCGCGAGCGCTTCGTCGAGCGCGTTGGTATGCAGCGACTGCGTGCCGCCGAGGACCGCCGCCATGGCCTGCAGCGCCGTGCGTACGACGTTGTTGTACGGCTGCTGCGCCGTCAACGAAACGCCGGCCGTCTGCGCGTGGAAGCGCAGCTGCCAGGACCGCGGACTCCGGGCACCGAAGCGGTCGCGCATGACGCGCGCCCAGATGCGGCGCGCGGCGCGAAACTTGGCGATTTCCTCGAAGAAATCGCTATGCGAGTTGAAGAAGAACGAGATCCGCGGCGCGAACGCGTCGACGTCCAGTCCCGCGTCGACACCGTACTGCACATACTCGATGCCGTCGCGCAGCGTGAACGCGAGCTCCTGCGCGGCGGTCGCGCCGGCTTCGCGGATGTGATAGCCGCTCACCGAGATCGTGTTCCATTTGGGCACGCGCTCCGCACAGAAGGCGAATACATCGGTGATGAGGCGCATCGACGCGCGCGGCGGATAGATGAACTCCTTCTGGGCGATGAACTCCTTGAGGATGTCGTTCTGGATCGTCCCCGACAGCGTCCGCCAGTCGGCGCCCTGCTGCTCGGCGACGACGAGATACATGGCGAAGATCATCGACGCCGGCGAATTGATCGTCATCGACGTCGTAATCGTGCCGAGGTCGATGCCGTCGAAAAGCATTTCCATGTCGGCCAGCGACGTGACGTTGACGCCACATTTGCCAACCTCCCCGCGCGACAGATCGTGATCCGGATCGCGCCCCATGAGCGTCGGCAGATCGAATGCGACGCTGAGTCCCGTACCGCCCGCCTTCAGCAGCTGCTTGTAGCGCTCGTTGGTGTCTTCCGGCGTTCCGAACCCCGCAAACTGCCGCATCGTCCACAGCTTGCCGCGGTAGCCGGTGGGATGAATGCCGCGGGTATATGGAAACTGGCCCGGGTCCGCGAGGTCACGTGCGTAGTCGAGCGAGGAAACGCTTTCTTCGGTGTAGAGCTCGTCGATGTGCCGGCCGGAAACGGTCGCACAGGACCGAGCCGTGGAGGAGGGCATGGACGAATTCTACCGTTCCCGGTTCCCGGTTCCGCCTGCCGGGTTCGTGTTCGCTGTTCGGTTCGCGGTTCGTGGTTCGGCTGAGCCCGTGGCAAGAACTGCGTACAACGAGGCTCAAGCGGCTGTCGCCGACTGCGTACAATTTCTGACATCGCAGTCGACTTACACTCATTTCACGTCGGCATGAGTGATGCCACTGGCCGCGCATGGCTCAGGGAGTGCAGCGGTTCACCGATCTGCGCGCATGGCAGGCGTGCGTGACCTACAAGCGAGCGATATACCGGGTCTGCGAGAAGGAACCTCTGGTCAACGATTGGAAGCGCCGTGGACAACTGGAGGAATCAGTGGCAGGGCCGCCAGGACATCTGGCCGAAGGTTTCGGGCGGTTCAGTCCCCTGGACTTCGCCCGTTTCGTCGCGATCGCACGTGCATCGCTGCTCGAGTCGCAGAACCATCTGATTGATCTGGTCGATCGCCGGTATATATCCGACGAGCAACGAACGGCGCTGAACGCGCTGGCCGAAAGCGCACTGCAGGAGGTGACTGGCCTGCTGGAATATCTGCAGTCGCCTGAGGCCGCGCGAAATGCGCAGCGCGCGCGTGAACGCGGAATTGCCCGGCGTACCGCGCGGAGAACCGGAACCTCTAACCCCGAACCTCGAACTCCCCAACCCAGAACCCCCGAACCGCGAACTACGAACCACGCACCGAACCCCGAACCAGAATCCCGAACCGAGAACCGAACTCGAACACGAACCCGGAAGAGAGAACCGGGAACAGGGAACGGCAGATAATGTCCTCGTGCCTGAACACGGACCTCTGTTCGCCGCGATGCTGCACGAGTTCGATGGCGCCGCGCGGATCCTCAACCTCGAACCGGGCATCTGGCGGATTCTGACGCACCCCAAGCGGCAAATCGTCGTCTCGTGCCCTGTCCAGATGGACAACGGCGATATCGAGGTGTTTACCGGCTACCGCGTGCAGTACAACATCACGCTCGGCCCGGCGAAGGGCGGGATCCGCTACCACCCGGACGTCTCGCTCGATGAAGTGACGGCGCTGGCGGCGTGGATGACCTGGAAGTGCGCCGTAGCGCACATCCCGTTCGGCGGCGGCAAGGGGGGCATCGTCTGCGATCCGACGCGCCTGTCGAAACGCGAGCTGGAGGCGCTGACGCGGCGGTATGTCGCCGAAATCATGGATGCGATCGGGCCCGAGAAGGACGTGCCCGCCCCCGACGTCAACACCAACGATCAGGTGATGGCGTGGATCATGGACACCTACAGCATGCACGTCGGCCACACCGCGACGGCGGTGGTGACCGGCAAGCCGGTCGAACTGGGTGGATCGCTCGGGCGGCGCGAAGCCACAGGCCGCGGCGTCATGATCGTGACGCGCGAGGCCGCGAAGCATCTCGGTATCGACATCAAGGGCGCCACGATCGCCATCCAGGGGTTTGGCAATGTCGGCTCGGTGTCCGCCGAACTGCTTGCCGCGGCCGGGGCGCGCATCGTCGCGGTCACGGACTGGAAGGGCGGGGTCTACAACGAGAAGGGGCTGGACGTTGCCGCGCTCGTCGAGCACACGCGGCAGCACAAGACCGTCGCCGGGTTCGCCGGCGGCACGCCGCTCGCCAACGACGAGCTGTGGGAGCTGGACGTCGACGTGCTGATTCCCGCCGCGCTGGAGAATCAGATCACGATGGACAACGCGCCGAGGATTCGCGCGCGGATTCTCACCGAAGGCGCGAACGGGCCGACGACCCCCGATGCGCACGACCACCTGCACAAGCGCGGCGTCTTCGTCATCCCGGACATTCTGGCCAACGCCGGAGGCGTCACGGTGTCGTACTTCGAATGGGTGCAGGATCGCTACGGGTACTTCTGGGATCTGACGGACGTGAACTCCCGGCTCGAGAAGAAGATGTGCGAGGCGTTCGACGACGTGCTGCAGACGTCGCTGCGGCACAACGTCGACCTGCGCACGGCGGCGTATGTCGTGGCGGTCGCGCGCGTCGGAACCGTCACGAAGATGCGGGGAATGTATGCGTAGCCTGGGTAGCCGGGTGGCCTCGGTAGCCTGGGTAAGACTTCAGCACCCCCAGGCAACCCAGGCAACTCAGGCAACCTATTCCAGCTGCGCCCGCACGAACATCTGTTTGGCGAGCGGTTTCCACGGCAGCTGCAGATAGAGCCGGATCAGCCAGGGCCACACCGGCAGCCCGCTCTTCAGCGAGAACGGCAGGAACCCCGGCACGCACTCGATGACGCGCCAGCCGTGCGCTTCCAGGAAATCGCGGAGGCTCACGTCCGAATACACCGTGACGTGCGTGTAATCGTCGAAGTACTCACGGTATGCCCGGCGATAGTTGGGCTGAAGAATGTTCAGCGTCGCACCAGGCTTCCCCTTCGTTCGCAGCTGCGCGAGCACATCGGCGAACTGCTCCTGCGTCAGGTGTTCGAACAGGTTGCTCGCGAAGACGAAGTCAACGGAGGTCTCCGGGAGAAACGCGAGATCGGTCACGGACCCCACGTGCGCCGTCACGCCGCGCTGAACATGCTCCGGCAGCCCCGGCCAGAGATCCACGGCCGTGCGCGTCCGGCAGCGGACGTTGTTGATGAAGTTCGCGTAGCCGGCGCCGAGCTCCAAAACATGGAACTCGGGCCGGATCAATCGCTGGAAGTAGCTGCCGCACAGCGTCGCCCAGAGGGTTTCGCGATTGGCATCGGGCGCGAAGCGCGTACGCCGATACCCCTCGTCAGTCAGGTTCGTGTCCATTCGAACGCAATCCTCCAGTCATCCGCATCCCGACGGCACACGCGCGGCGGGCAGCGGGAAGCGCGGCGTCATTGCGGCGCGAAGAGCACGCGGCTCAACGCCATCGCGTCGTCGGGAGTCATGGCCGTCCGGGTGTCGACAGGTTTCCCCAGCGCCGCCTCGATCTCCTGTTTCAATAGAGAACCATTCACGGGCCGCTGATAGATTCGGGGGGTTCCATTTCGCTCGAATTCGACGTACGTGACCGGCTTCGCTACTGTCGCGTCGAACAGCATCATCACCGCCCCCTTGCGTGCGGTCCACCATTGATCCGGCGGGCAGCAGTAGGTCGGCGGCCGCTCGACGATTCGAAATGCCTGATTCAGATCCTCGTCAGTGAACGGAGGCTGCGCCGCAAACGGCATGGCCCACGACCAGAACCATCCCTCGCGATAGAACTCGGGCACGCTCATCAGCACGATGCTCCCGCGTGGGACCGACTGCGGCAGCCTGGCCAGGGCCGACGCGAACCGGTGAGACTCCAACCCGCTCGCGACCCACTTCGACACATTCCAGATGGCGGCGACCGCGTAGAGCGCAATGAGCATCCCGGCGAGCGCCGCGCGGGTTCTCCGGCGGCGGCCCTCTTCCGCCGCGGCGGGCAGGACGAGCGACGCCATGGCGATGCTCACGCCGGCAGCGGTGATGTACAGGTGGCGTGCCGCGATATACGTCACAATCATCGGCGCAATCGTGATCGCATACCAGGCCACGCCGAAGAACGCCACGCGCCGTATCGTGCCTCTGAACACCCGCCGTGCGGCGAGGGCCCAGCCGGCGCACACCAGCACGGCCAGAATCGTCACCGCCTCGGTCAGCGTCCGCACCAGCCGCGGCGCCGTGTTCGGGCTCGGCAGCATTTCGCGGAAATAGCGATCCTGCCGGCCGATGAAGTCGTTGATGGCCGCGGGCGTCACGATGTCTTCACGCAAGGCGTTGCCGAACAACGTGTGGCGAAGCCCCACATACAGTGCCGCGATCACGACGAACGGGATGTGCGGCCAGATTCGCGACAGCGCCCGCGTGCGCGCGGGGTCGGTTGACACGGGCCATAGCAGATCAAAAGCGACGAGCAGAACTGGAAGCGTCACCACGGACTGCTTCGCAAACAGTCCGCACACGAACAACAGCCACCCAGCGAACAGCCAGGCACGACGCGCCGCGAGCCGGAACCGCACGAAGCACAGGAACGCCCCCAGATAGAACAGCGACGCGATCGAATCGACGCGCCCGCTGATCCAGGCAATCGGCTCGGCGTGACTCGGCATCAGCGCAAAGAACGACCCGGCCAGGACGGCGAACATCGGCTCCTGTGGAGCGACCGACCGGGCAATGGCCAGGACGAGCAGCGCGTTCAGGACGTGGAGGATGACGTTGGTGGCGTGGTAGCCGCTGACGTTGACGGGACCGTAGACGCGGGCGTCGAGCCAATAGCTGAACGCGAGAAACGGCCGCAGCTCGTCGAGGACGGTGCCGTAGATCCCTTCGGTCCAGTCCGAGACGAAATACGTCAGGAACCGATCGATGGGCAGGCCATGCAGGTGCTGGATGAGTCCGAAATCGTCACCGAGGAAATAGTTGTCGCTGCGGATCGTCTGCAGACCGACGGCAAGACACAGCGTGACGATGACCGCGCACGACCACCACGCGGTCCGCGTGGACGCCGGTCCGGCAGCAGCGTCGTGCACGGAGCCTAGTTTAGGAGCCGACGCGGAACGGGACCAGTTCCTTCGCCTCGCCGCTGGCACTGGTCACAGAGATTTCCACCAGGTACTCGCCCGCCGGAATCGACGCCAGGCTCAGATTGATCAGGTGTGTGCCACCTGCCTGGGCGGCGGTGACGGGCACATCCGCCATCTTGGTGCCGGAGCGATTGAGCAGAATAGCCGTCGGCTGCACCTGCTCGCTGCCGGCAGCGTACGCGTCGAAGCGGATCAGCAAACGCTCGGTTCGTGAGAACTCGCGACCCGCCGTCGGCACGGCCGCGGCGTCGGCCGCGAGCGTCTGGAACTCGCGCACGGTCCGCGCACGCAACACCCGCGGTGTGCTGATCGCCGCGACCGGTGCGGTCAGGTCGGGCACATCGATGGTCTTGGTCTCCTGATCGAGCGTTCCATTCCCGGCATCCTGCACCGTCAAACGCATCTCGAGCTTCCCGGGCGCGACCTCGAAGGTGAGGCGTTGCGGCCCGTTGGCCGTTGCCGGCGCGGGCGTCGCGGCCTGCTCGGGCGCGGCACCGCGAAACACCATCTCGCCCGACGCGTTCGCGGCGAGGAGCGACACGCGCCCCGCCTGCTCGCGACGCGTGGTGCCCGGAGGCACGGGGAGCGGCTCCCAGACGAGCGTCACCCGCGTCCTGCCGTTCGTCCCGCGTTCGGTGCCAACCCAGGTGCGGACGAACTTGCCGGCCTGCACCGACGGCGCGATCGACGCCAGCGCGGTCATGATCGGCTTGGCCAGGGTCGGCGCCGCTGACGACACCCGCTTCACGTCCGCGGCCGTCAGCGCCCAATAGCCCTTCCGCGCCCGCACCTCGACACCGGATCGCTTCACCCGCACCCTGATCTCGTGGAACTTGCCGTCGTTCTGCGCCTGCGTGGAGTTGTAGCCGAGCAGGTAATAGAAGCTGGAGTCGCGAACAACGCTGGCGAGGCCCTGGTCGAGCGAGTTGCGATTGACGATCGCGCGGCCGTCCGTCTGCTCGGACAGCGACTTGAGCGTGTCCTGCGTCATCTGCAGGGCCCGACGATCGGTCTGGAAACTGATGCTGGCACCGCCGGGCACCGCGTCGATGTCGTACTCGAACGGCGTCAAGCCGCGCGGGTCGAGCGAATAGATCGACACGTTGTTGCGGTTCACGTCGCGATAGACCTCACGCAGCTTGCTGTCGACCATCGCCTGATTGAAGAACTCGGCCGACTGCTGCTGCGGGCTGTCCTGCACGGCCGCTCCGGCGACAGCGCTGCGCGGATCGATCGGGTCCTGCGCATTCAGGCGCTGCATCTGCGGCGGCAGCATGATCGTGAGGCCTTCGCTGACGAAGATGATCGACTTGCGCCCCTGGCGCATGGATCCCATCCGCACGGCCACCGACGACAGCGCGTCCATGACCACGTCGTTGCGAATGCGCTCGATGTCCTGCGGCGGAATGCGCGAGTACTGCTCCTCGAACCGGTTGCGCGGGACGTAGTCGAACTTCCGCCCCTCGAACCGCTGCACGGCGCTGACGATGGACGCGTGATCGTTGGTGAACAGCAGATCGCTCACCGGCGTCAGCGGATACATGACCGCGACCAGATCGGTCGGCGCCAGCTGCGTCTGCAGGAACTTCGTCAGCGGCTCCTTGACCCCCAGCGCCGTCAACTTTCTCGTGTGGTAGTCGTCGAGCAGGATCGCGAACACGCGGACGTCTTCGCGGCTCGCCTCGGCCTGCTCGTCGTCGCGCGAACGGATGCGCCGCGGCACCGGGTCGCCAGGTTTCGCCGTGGCGTCGATCTTGACGAGGCGGAACTCCTCGATCGGCTGCGGCTTGCCGTCCTCGAAGACCTCGAATTCCTCTTTGCGCAGGTCGACGACCGGGTTGTCCCGCCGGTCGGTGACGATTACGTCCACGGCGACGTAGTTGATGCCGGCACGGAAGGTCGGCTGCGGCTGGCCCTGCTGGGTCTGCGGCGGCGCTGCCTGTTCGTTCTGCGGCGGCGCAGCCTGTTGTGCCGTGCCCGGGTGCGTGAGCCCGGCCAGCAGCAACACCAGCACGATCAGCCGACGCGTTGTGCCCATCATTCGCCCCATTCGCCCGCCTGGTCGCGATGATAGCATCCGATGGCCGTGTCCTCCGCCCTGACCACGCTTTCAGACGACGAGCGGCTCTTCCGTGACAGCGTGTACGAGTTCGCCGGCCGTGAAATCCGGCCGCACGTCCGCGAGATGGACGAGACGGCACATATGCCGCGGGCCCTGATCGACAAATTGTTCGCGATGGGCGTAATGGGCATTGAAATTCCTGAAACGTTGGGGGGCGGCGGCGGAACGTTTTTCCACGCCGTCCTCGCCGTGGAGGCGTTGTCGCGGGTCGATCCGTCGGTCGGCGTGCTGGTGGACGTCCAGAACACGCTCGTCATCAACGCGCTGCTCCGCTGGGCGTCCGACGAGCTGAAACAGCGCTGTCTTCCCCGCCTGGCCGGCCGATCCGTCGGTGCGTACGCGCTCTCTGAAGCCGGATCGGGCAGCGACGCGTTCGCGCTGACGACCCGCGCCAGTCAGTGCGCCGACGGCTTTTCAATTACCGGGCGCAAGCTCTGGATCACCAACGGCAACGAAGCCGACCTCTTCATCGTCTTTGCCAATCTCAACCCCGAGGCCGGCTATCGCGGCATTACCGCGTTTGTCGTCGAACGCGGCGCGCCGGGCTTCACCGTCGGCAAGAAGGAAGACACGCTCGGCATTCGGGCCAGCTGCACGTGTGAGCTGGTGTTCGAGGACTGCAGGGTTCCTCAGGCGAACG